>JAFRSU010000032.1 GCA_017427415.1 Lachnospiraceae bacterium
TCTGTCAGACATTTGATAGCGGCAATTGACAAGAAAGCGTAAAAGCATTAAAATACAGGTTGGATGTAAATCATTGTATTCTAAGAATCAATCTAAGGTATTCTTTTTTTAGCTCCCAACCAACAATAACTTTACACTATCAAGGTCTGAAATGCAGTTGAAATAAAACCTGCTTTTTGCTATAATCAGACATTAGAGTGTCAGCAGGAAAAAGACTGCACTGAATAATATTTTATTTTAATCCGGAGGACGAAATGTACTACTCAAATGTGATCGATATGATCGGAAACACACCGCTGTTTTCTTTTAAGGAGAGCACCGGCTTTAACATTTTTGCGAAAGCCGAGTTTTTAAATCCAGGCGGAAGTATAAAGGACAGGATCGCCAAAAACATGATAGAAGCGGCTGAAAAAGACGGAAAGTTAAAGCCGGGCATGACCATCATAGAGCCGACCAGCGGAAATACCGGTATCGGACTTGCACTCTGCGGTGTAAGAAAGGGATATAAGGTTATCATAGTGATGCCTGAAAATATGTCCGAAGAGCGCAAGAAGATCATCAAGGCATTAGGTGCAGAGCTGGTACTTACTCCCAAGGAGCTGAGCGTGGACGGAGCGGTAAAGGAAGCCGAGAGGATTGCTGCACAGTCTGATGAATACTTCGTGCCCCAGCAGTTTAAAAATCCCGCTAATCCGGACATCCATTACAGGACTACGGCAAGAGAGCTGTGTGAGCAGATTGGACAGAAGATAGACGTATATGTATCAGGTATCGGTTCGGGCGGAACCCTGCAGGGTATTGCAAAATATCTGCTTGAGCAGAATCCCGATACAAAGATAGTGGCTGTTGAACCCAAGAATGTATCCGCATTACTCGGAGATGAGCCCGGACTTCACCAGATACAGGGTATCGGAGACGGTTTTATCCCGGATATACTTGACACCAAGATCATCACCGATATAGTCGAAGTAGCTGATGATGATGCTATAGATACGGCCAGACATTTAGCAAAGGTTCAGGGCTTACTTGTAGGTACAAGTTCGGGAGCCAATGTCTGGACCGCAATGAGAATGGCTGAAAAATACGGTAAGGATAAAGTGATAGCCACTGTTCTTCCTGACAGGGCTGAAAGATATTTCTCTACCGCACTTATCTGATATCAGGTAGTAGACGGCAGGGATAAGCGTTTTAAAAGGTATAACATATGGAAAACAAATGGACGGATGCCCAAAAAGCGGTAATAGAGACCGGGGATAAAAACCTTCTGGTTTCAGCTGCTGCAGGTGCAGGAAAAACAACTGTGCTTGTGGCACGTATCATAAGAATGATAACGGACAAAGACAAGCCTGTCGATCTAGACAGGCTTGTTATTATAACGTTCACAAGAGCTGCGGCTGCCCAGATGAAGCAGAAGATATCCGATGCACTCGAAAAACTGATAGAAGCAGAACCGGAAAATGCTCTCTACCGCAGGCAGTACAGACTGCTCGGAAACGCGTCCATATGCACCATTGACAGTTTCTGTTTGAATATTGTAAGAGCGTATTTTCAGAAGCTTGACTTAGATCCTGCCTTCAGGATCGCCGATGAAACCGAGCTTAAGCTGGTCGAGAGCGACTGTATGGATGAGCTTATGGAGAAATACCATACGGAAGCATCGCCTGAGTTCATCAATTTGCTTGAAAGCTATTGCGGATATAAGTCGGATGATGCGCTTACAGGATACATCTTAAACCTTGCGGGAAAAGCGGAGGCTATGCCCTGGCCTAAAGAATGGCTTGACGCACTGGTTAAGGATTATGAGATAGAAAGCGCGGACGAGTTCAACAGATCCGGTGTAGCGGAGAACATCTGTAACCATGTAAAAAGCCTCATAAAAGGAATACTTGCAAGGATCGATATTGCAGAGAAGTTATGTACGACCGGAGACGGTGCCCCTGATTATATACCGGCCATAACGGGTGATAAAACACAGATCAGTGCAGTCCTTGAAGCCAAGGATTACACTGAGATAGGGGAGAAGATCAAAGCCATTAAGTTCGGGACTCTTTCGACGAAGAGATCCGGAGATGCGGCAATAAAAGACAGAATAAAGAATATCAGAGATAATTATAAGGACAGCATAAAACAAATTAAGAATAATTTCTTCTTTATAAGTGTGGACAATCTTATCGACCTTCTTAAGCTGTCGCTTCCTTCCGTCAGATGTCTTGTAAATCTGACCAAGGATTATCTTGATCTTTTTGCGGCCAAAAAGAAGGAAAAGAATGTGATCGATTTTTCCGATGCGGAGCATTTTGCATTAAATATACTCTGGGGAGAAACACCCGAGGCACTGGAACTTCGGAAACAGTATTCCGAGATAATCATCGACGAGTATCAGGACAGCAATAATGTCCAGGAATATATAGCGAATGCGATAGCGGGCAATGCAAGTGAAGCACCTTATATATTTACTGTAGGTGACGTGAAGCAGAGCATCTACAAATTCAGGAATGCCTGCCCTGAGCTTTTTGTATCCAAGCAGAAGAAGTACGCTAAGGAAGAGGATAACGGAAAGCTCGTCATACTTGACAACAATTTCCGTTCGCGTGAAGAGGTACTCGACAGCACCAATGCCGTATTTAAACATGTGATGCGTGAGTCTATCGGCGGCATTGATTATGACGATGAATGCTCATTGAAAAAAGGCTCGGATAAGCAGAGCTCGCTCGGGGAGGACTCGCCTTATAAGACCGAGGTCCATATTATCTCGAAGGAGCTAGAGGAGACATATGAGCCGGCAGACGCAAAAGCACATGGTGCCGGTACGGACAAGCTACAGGCTGCGGATGCAGATACTACAGAGCCGGATGATAACGATGAGACAGAGTCTGTCGAGGCGGAGGATAACAAGCGGGTACTCGAAGCACGTCTTATAGCTAATAGGATCAAGACTCTTGTATATAAGGAAAAACTTCAGGTAGCCGATGAGGATAATGAAGGGAATACCAGGGATATACGTTTTAAGGATATCGTGATACTGCTTAGGACCATGAAGGACTGGTCGTCAGTATTTGTAGAAACACTTGAGGCGGAGGGAGTACCTGTATTTTCAGACGAATCGGACGGCTTTTTCAAGTCGCGTGAAGTGGCTCTCATCATAGATTTATTAAGAATCCTGGACAATCCCCGCAACGATATATCGTTTGCGGCAGTGCTTCACTCATGTGTGGGCGGTATGGACGAGGATGAACTCGCCGATATCAGGATAAATGCTAAGGATGCGGAAAGCTTTTATGATGCGGCCCTTAAAATATACCGCGATGAAACAGACAGCCCGGTAGCCGGAGAGCTGCCTGTTGTAGGAACAAACGGAGATGCCGCAGTAGATTTATCTGCTGCAGGAACAAATGGAGGCACCGTAGGTGGATATAAAGAAAAGCTCATCAGATTCTTCTCTCTTTACCGTGAATTGGAAGAATTTAAGCAGACGTCATCGGTATCGGAACTGATAGATAAGATTTATAACCGGACCGGAATATATGATTATTTTTCCGCCTTCCCGGACGGAGAGAGACGCAAGGCGAATCTCGACATGCTTCCGGCATATGCAGTAGATTTTGAGAACACAAGCTACTCCGGCCTGTTCGGGTTTATCAGATATTATGATAAGCTTAAAAACAATGAGCTTGATTACGGTGAAGCCGGTGCCAGAACAATGGCCGACTGCGTGCATATTATGAGTATCCACAAGAGTAAAGGCTTGGAGTTCCCTGTCGTATTTGTGGCAGGCATGGGAAAACAGTTTAATCTTAAGGACTTTTCCGGTGATATCTGCATAAGCTCCGATCATGGCATCGGGATAAAATATGTGGATGTGGAACGACGCATCAAGTATCCGTCATTCTATCATTCTGTCATAAAGATGCGTGGGACCGAAGGCTTAATAGGCGAGGAAATGCGTCTTTTGTATGTAGCCATGACACGTGCGAAGGACAAACTCATAATGACCGGTTATACCGATAAGGTTAACCAGGCTACGGATTATGCGGCATTGTATAAATCAAAAAACTTTATGGATTTTGTATACCCTGTGCTGATCCCGGAGAAAAAGTATTTTGATACTGTAGTTTATTCTGTGGATACCGTATCAGGTATGACAGGTGAGGATGTACCTGTCACAAGGAATACTGCTCCGGAGAACGGAATTGCTTTGGCAATACCGATGGATTTTGTAAAAGGTAGCGATAAGGAATCCCTTGAAGAAAAGATAAAGCGTGCCAGAGACGTTGAGTATGAATATAAGTATCTTGAGGCACTGCCTGTCAAGCTGTCAGTATCCGACTTGAAGCATCAGATGATAGAGGAAGAATTCGGAGAGAATGTATTTGAGGAAACAAGAGAATTCCTGCCGGGGGATAAGACTCTGCCTGATTTCTTAAAGACAGGAGAAAAGCTTTCGCGCGGCACCGACTACGGTACTCTGGTACATAAATGCATGCAGTTTATGCCGATGAGCGCGGAAACCGATGTCAGAGATTTCCTTACAGATATGCAGGCTAAAGGCAGGTTGTCTTCAGAAGAAGCAGGAAAGATGCCTGTGAATAAGTTTATCACATTCCTTAATTCACCACTTGCCGACAGGATCAGAAAAGCTGAGGCGAATGGGCAGTTCTATCGTGAGAAGCAATTCATGATACTGGTTAACGCTAAGGATATAAATGCCGATAAATACGGGGAAAGCGAGGAAAAAGTCCCGGTACAGGGTGTAATTGACGCCATGTTCATCGAGGATGGAGAGATCGTCATACTTGATTATAAAACCGACAGGGTTGATACTGCCGCGTTGAAACCGGATGTGGCAGCAACCGGCACGAGCAGCATCGGAAACGGGCAGCCTGAAGGAGATACCCCTGAGGACAGACTTATCAAACTGTATAAGACACAGCTTGACCTGTATGCACAGGCAGCAGAGCGCCTGCTTGGTAGGAAGGTTAAGGAGAAGCTACTGTATTCATTCTCGTTAGAGAAGGAGATACGGGTTGTATAAATGAGGTGTAAGACATCATGAAAGAATACACAGGATTTGCTGAAGTATATGATATGTTCATGGACAACGTACCGTATGATAAGTGGGCAAAATATCTGCAAAAGCTCCTAAAGGAAAACGGAGCTAAAGAAGGTATAGTATGCGAACTTGGCTGTGGCACGGGAAAAATGACAAGAAGACTGCGTGATATGGGTTATGACATGATTGGAATCGATATCTCTCAGGATATGCTGAATATAGCCATGGAGCAGGAGACAATCCTGAAAAAAGCCGGAACACAGAATGCAGATATAAACAAGGTAGAAAGCAAACACACAAAATCCGATAAAAAGAAAAACTACGAAATTCTGTATTTAAACCAGGATATGCGCGAATTTGAACTCTACGGTACCGTGGCAGCAGTCGTAAGCGTCTGTGACAGCATGAACTATATCACTGAAAAAGAGGACCTGCTTACAACCTTTAAACTTGTCAGGAACTATCTTGATCCCGGCGGAGTATTTATCTTTGATATGAACACTCCATATTATTATAAGAAGAAACTGGGCGAGCAGACCATCTGCGAAAACCGTGACGAGGGCAGTTTCATCTGGGAAAACTACTATGATCCGGATACTAAGATCAATGAGTTTGACATGACTATATATATAAGAAGAAACACGAATGATGCTGCTCATGAACTGTATGAAAGATTTGAAGAAACTCACTTTCAGAGAGCTTACAGTATAGCCGAAGTCAAGGCTCTATTAAAAAGGGCCGGTTTAAAAGATATCAAGGTCTACAAAGCGTTTACTAAAGATACACCTGATACTGTTACGGAACGAGTATATTTTTTAGCGAAGAAAGATTCTTCACTGCGTTCAGAATGACAATATTTTTAGAATATAACTAGGGCGGGGGAAGTGCCGTTTGCAATAAAACCATAAAGCGGCAGAGGATATGCTTCGATTACAGTCACATCGGAGCGAGGCAAAAATCGGTTAACCAAACCGATTTTTGAACGAAGCACAAGCACATCCGGCATCAGGCGGATGCGCGATTGCGAGTGTCCGAAGCGCAGATGGGAGCGTAATCGTTAGCATATCCCTGCGCAAGCGAAGACGGGTTTTAGTGCAAAACGGCAATTCCCCTGCCCGGTAAATTATACTAGGAAAAGGAGATTTTACCATGACCGATTATATAGTAAGAGCCACTGCAGCGGATGACTGCATCCGCCTCTTTGCGGCCACCACCGCTAACTTAGTACAGAGTGCACACGATGCACATAACACATCCAATGTAGCCACGGCAGCGCTCGGCAGACTGCTCACCGGAGGAGTCATCATGGGCAGCATGCTGAAAAACGAAACGGATGTCATGACACTTCAGATAGAATGTGCAGGTCCCATAAAGGGCATGACCGTGACAGTGGGAGGAGAAAAAGATAACTGCGTAGACGCAAAAGGCTATGTGATAAATCCCGATGTAGAGCTGCCTCTAAAGGAAAACGGCAAGCTTGATGTTGGCGGAGCACTGGGTGCCGGCTTTTTGAATGTGATCAAGGATATGGGCTTAAAAGAACCGTTCGCCGGACAGACCGAACTTGTCACAGGAGAGATAGCCGAGGATCTTACATATTATTTTGCCACATCAGAACAGACTCCTTCAGCGGTAGCACTTGGAGTACTTATGGCGCCCGAGGGCGGAAAGGTGCTTTGCGCGGGAGGACTTATAGTCCAGCTGCTTCCCTTTGCTCCGGATGATATCATCGCCAAACTGGAAGAAAAGATAAGCACCATGGAACCCATCACCGAGATGTTAAAAAAAGGAAATACTCCCGAAGAAATCCTGAACATACTCTTTGGCGACATGGGACTTAAAATAAACGACAGGGTGAATACCGCATTCAAATGCGACTGCAGCAAAGAAAAGGTGTCCAAGGCCATAATGAGTATAGAAAATAAGGACATAGAAGAGATGATAGCCGATAATAAGCCCATAGAGGTCAATTGTCACTTCTGCAATACCACATACAGATTTACACCTGAGGAATTGGCTATTTTGCTGAAAAAGAAAAAAATATGACAAAAATATTAAATTTGGTGTTAAGTTTATGAGTTTTTATTCCGATACTGTATGTGAAAGGTTTTAGAAAGACTTTAAGGAGGTGAGCAATATGCGTATAGATTCAATGAACCAGGTAAGTCAGGTTTATAACATGAACAAGGTTCGTAAGGTTAATACTTCTTATCAGGCATCATTCAGTGATAAGGTTGAGATATCGCAGCTCGGAAAGGATATTCAGATAGCTAAGAAGGCAGTAAGTGCCGCTCCCGATATCCGTGAAGATAAGGTGGCAGCTATGAAGACTGCATTAGAAAACGGGTATTCCGTAAGCGATAACGATCTTGCAGATAAGTTGTTAGAGAGCTTTGCCATCTGAGTATGGAGGTTTGAATGGCCGGATTAATAGAAGAACTTGTAGATACCATGACAAAGGAAAACGATATCTATAAGGAATTAATACCGATAGCGGATGAAAAAACCCGTGTGATCATAAAAAATGACCTCGATGCACTGCAGAAGATAACCGAACGGGAGCAACTGACCATCGAAAAGATCAATACTCTCGAGCGCAGGCGTGAAGAGGTCATTATCAATATCGGGACGGTACTGTCACGTGACCCGAAGGAACTGAATATGAAGGAACTCATCCGTGTGATGGGTAAGCAGCATGGTGAGCAGAGACGCTTAGAAAAGATCCACGATGAGTTAAAGGAAACGTTACAAAGGCTTGTAACGATAAATGACAGAAATAAGGAACTGATAAACCAATCCCTGGAGATGATACAGTTTAACATGAATCTGATTCAAAGCACAAGGATGGCGCCCGGGGTAAACAATTATACTCGCGCGGCCGGAGAAAGTGATATCCGGCAGGCAGGGACAGGGATGTTCGATGCCAAGCAGTGACCGGGAAACCGGTGGGTAAGCAAAGTCGCGGGGGAGCAGCGGGGTGAGCCTATGTCTTTGTTTGGAAGCTTAAATGTCGGAACATCAGGATTAAAGGTAAGTCAATACGGATTAAATGTAGTTGCGCACAATCTGGCAAATGTGGATACCGAAGGTTACGTCAGACAGCAGGTGGTGCTTGATACCGCTATGGTCAACAACATCGGCTGGTCGGGAACCAACACCTTACAGGTGGGACTCGGTGTAGATCCTCGTGCTGTCAGACAGGTGCGTGATTTTTTTCTTGATGCGGCATACAGGACCGAGATAGGAAGACAGGGGTATTACGATTCGCAATCCGCAGCGGCAAGTGAGATAGAGGAGCTCTTCGGAGAACTTAACGGAGTAGCTTTCCAGGATACATTAAATGACCTCTGGGTATCCATGCAGGAGCTTTCAAAGGAACCTGACAGCCGTGTTACCCAGGCAACTTTTATCGAAAACAGCGGCGCATTTTTAGAGAGAGCCGAAAAGATATATAAGGAATTAAGAAGCTATCAGCGTGACTTAAATACCACGATAGAAACCCAGGTGTCCCGCATCAATGAGATCGGAAAAGGCATCATGGAATTGAACAAAAAGATAGCAATGTACGAAGCAGATAAGCGTGAAAACGCCAACGACCTCCGTGATGAGAGAAATAATCTCTTAGACGAACTCGGTCAGATGGTAAAGATTGATTATCGCGAGTCGGAAGGCGGCATAGTTACGGTAAACCTTGAAGGTGTTCCTTTTGTTACCGATGCAAGTTACTACAAGATGGGCACCATGGCGATGGCTGATTACCGTACGGCAAACGGCATCGACCTTCCTTTGGACGAAAGTGCCGATATGCTCATGGTAGTATGGCCGCAGCTCGGCGGCAAGGATGTATTTGACTGGAGCGTGGTACCTTCTTCATCAGCCAATACCGATATCGGAGGACTGAAAGGTATCATCCAGGCAAGGGGTACCAAGATAGGAAAGTACACCGATATCCCGATAGAGCCTAAGCAGGAAGATTTTACCGATGAGTACGGAGTACTTGATGCGGATGCATATAAGCTTGCGGTTAAGCAGTACGATGCAGATACCGCACAGTACAATCTGACCACCGAATCATCGATCGTTATGCGTACCCAGGCACAGTTTGACCAGCTGGTACACGGCATCATGACAACCATTAATGATGCGCTCTGCCCGAACAGGGAAGTGACCTTAGGTGATGATATCACGGTTAAGCTTCCTAACGGAGAGCTTAAGACTTTGGAAGCCGGTACCACGATCAAGATATTTGATGAAAAGAATGCTCCCATAGGTCTTGACAGGAACAACACTGCAGGCACCGAGCTGTTCACCAGAAAGACAGTGGACAGATATATGGAGCCCCAGGATATAATGCTTGCTGACGGATCCGTGATACAGGATGCCAGGATCTATAACCGGGAAGATACAAGTGATAACTACACCCTTTATACATTGGGTGAGACAGAGATAAACAGGGCACTTCTTTCGGATAAGTCAAAGCTTCCCATCCTTTCACCCGACAGGACAGGGGACTTCGATATCAAGATGATCGAAGGACTTATGGAAAAGTGGCAGGAGCCTTTTGCTACACTTTCGCCCAATACCCTTACATTTAACAATTTTACGGGGTATTACACACAGTTTACCGGAAGTATAGCATCAAAGGGCAATGAATACAGGACCCTGGCCGACAACCAGCAGGCCATGGCGGGATCCATACAGGAAAAGAGAAGCGGAGTTACCGGAGTTTCTTCCGATGAGGAACTTACATATCTTATAAAATTCCAGCAGGCGTACAACGCATCTGCAAGATATATAAATGTTATAGACGAAATGCTGGAGCATGTAATAGAAAGACTCGGATAAGGGGGTGTGACGGATGCCTAATACATTTTTCGGATTGACCATAGGTACCACCGGACTGTACGGTGCGAACCTCGGTATAAATACAACCGCACATAATATCACAAATGCTGAAACCGAAGGTTATACCCGTCAGGTACTTAACACCCGCGCGGATACCGCATTAAAGGCAAACGGCACCTACGGTATGATAGGAACCGGTCTTTCGGCATACAGTATCACTCAGGTAAGAGATGATTACTATGACCAGAAATTCAGAAGCAACAATACGATATCCGGTTATTATGAGACTCAGAACTATTACATGAACTCGCTGGAGAATTTCTTTAACGAGATCCGTCTTGAGGGCTTCAACAGCAATTATAATTATTTTAACGATGCACTGCAGGAGCTTTCCAAGAATCCGGCAAACATCGCGACAAGGACTCAGGCTGAGAACTACGCACAGAACCTGTGTGATTACATTAACTCTTTGGACCAGAGCCTTTCACAGCTTCAGAATGATACAAACTTTGAGATAAAATCGACAGCCGACAGGATCAATTCCTATGCCATCCAGATATCGGGACTTACCAAGCAGATCAACAAATTAGAGGTAACCGGCGGAAAGGCAAATGATCTTCGTGACCAGAGAAACCTGCTTGTGGACGGGCTTTCGGAGCTCGCAGATATCTCGGTAAGCGAAAGACTGGTCGGAGCAGAAGAGGTAGGAGTAAGCGAATATACGGTACGTATAGGAGATACGATACTGGTTGATACATTTAACTACAATACACTTACTGTAGAGCCCAGACCTGAGAAAGTCAACCAGTCGGATTTAGACGGACTGTACGAGCTTAAGTGGAAGGATGGAACTAAGATCGAGGGGCTGCACTGCGGCGGCAGGATGCAGGCTCTTTACGAAATGCGTGACGGTAACAGCGAGGAATATTTCCATGGCTCGGGCACAGGCATCACAGGTGAAAAGAGCATAACCGTTAAGGATACCTCGATCAATCAGGTAAATAAGCTTCATATCCCCGAGCAGGGCGTGATAGTCATCAGGAACCGCGAGTATACATATAACGGATTTGAAGCCAAGGAAGTAGTGGATGTCGACGGCAATAAGAGCTTAGAGTATACATTCGCACTTGATGAAGAACTCAACCGCGACCACGCCGGAAGCGATGTAAGGATAGGCGAGAGCATCTCCTTTAAGGGTATCGCTTACTATATGCAGCAGCTCGATGAGTTCACGAGGACTTTCTCGGAGAAGTTCAACGACCTTCATAAGTCGGGATATGACTTGGATGGTAAGAAGGGACTTGATTTCTTTAACGGCAAGGACAAGGTGAGCGGTGAGAACTATGTATTCGAACGTACCGAGGACGAAGAAAACCGCGATATCGTAATATCAAGCAGGACCGGAGAGTACGCACTACCCGATGATAGTGATGATAAGAACAAGGGCAGCTACTACTTCATGACCGCGAAGAATTTCTCGGTAACAAAGGAAGTATACGGCAACCCGAGAAAAATGGTAACCGGCTCGGATATGGTAAACGGTACCGAAAAAAGTGATCTGGTATTTAAGTATATAGACTTAAAGAACGACAAGAACATGTTCCTGCAGGGCACACCGCAGGGCTTCTTACAGTCACTTGTAGCAGAGCTCGGCGTAGATACCCACAAGTCAGCGAATTTCAACCAGAACCACAAGGATATCGTATCCGCCATAGAGAACCAGAGACTCTCAGTTTCCGGCGTCGACATGGACGAAGAAGCCATGAACCTGGTAAGATATCAGAATTCGTATAATCTTGCAGCTAAGGTAATCAGCACGATGAATGAGATGTATGACAGGCTGATTAACTATATGGGCGTATAAAGGGAGGAGCTCGGGGCAGTGATATGGATTTTTATCCGGCCCGCCAAGCTTGCTTGGAAGGGACGGTAATAAATCCATAACAGTCGCGAAGCAACGACCGAACGGACAGCCATAGATGGAAGTGCCGCAGGCACGACATACGCGAAGCGGATGATCTATGGCTTGGGCGTGAGGGGGCCCGAGCGAAGATAACTCGGTCTGTAGGTTGGGCGTGAGGCAGACCCAATCACAGGTAGTCTGATCTATGGCTTGAACGTGAGGGGGCCCGAGCGAAATTCTAAATAGATACAACACAATTTAAGGAGGTCAACCATGCGAATCACCAACAAAATGATGACCAACAACATGTTGCATAATATAAATACCAATAAAACCAACATGACCAATCTGGAGAACAAATACGCTTCAGGTATGGCCATTCAGAAGCCTTCGGATGATCCGATCGTGGCAGTACGTGCACTGAAGCTCCGTACCAATCTCTCAGAGCTCAACCAGTACTACGAGAAGAACATACCCGATGCCATGAGCTGGATGGATGTGACCGAGAGTGCACTCCGTACCACTTCAGAGCTTATCACCCAGATACATACTTACTGCGACCAGGGTGCTAATGACCCTCTTGCAGTATCGGAGCGTGACAGTATCGCAAAAAACCTTGTAGCACTCAAGGAGCAGATATATTCCGAAGGTAACTCCAACTATGCGGGCAGATTCGTATTTACCGGATATAAGACAAGCACTCCGTTAGTATTTGAGACTCCCGAAACACAGAAAGAGTATACTATAACTGAGGATATCGATGCATCGGCTATAGATATCTCGGAGAGGATCGTAAACGGATACGATCCGGCTGATATCGAAAGCCTTACACCCGCTACTGCAGGTTCACTTGCGGCAGCCACACCTGAAAAGAACACTGTCTACAGGATACGTTTATCATATGATAACCTTAAGACAGGCGGAGATATCACATTAAAGATCCCGAAGCTTAAGGCAAACGGAGATTATGATCTTGATACTGATGGGAAAAGACAGTACATTGAAGAGATAGATAAGACCGGCATGACCGTGACCAACTCATCTGATCCCGATGCTTATAAAGGTGATGACGATATAGTATTCTTAGAGGATACCGGCGAGATCATCCTTAGCAAGGATAAGTATGATGAGTGGAGAAACTCCAAGTTTGAAGTAACCTATGACAAGGACTCATTTAAGAAGAACGAGTTAAGACCGGAACATTATTATTCATGTATAGAAAAGGATCTTACTATAACCGATCCTGATGAAAGAAATGAAAAGGCTATAACCTATACCATAGAGGACCAGCAGATAGCATACGAAGTAAACTTCAACCAGCGTCTGGCTATCAATGTTCAGGGAAGGGATGCGTTCAGGCATTCACTTGGAAGGTCTATAGATGACATAGTTAAGGCTATAGAGGATGCGGATGCTGTAAACAAGCGTATTGATACAGTAGATAAGTTGTTGGATGATACCACACTTACCGATGCCCAGAAGACAAGCCTTACCGAGATAAGAAAGACCCTGGATGAAGAGCGTAAGATGAAGGAAGCTGTAATGCGCAAGGTATTCGGAAGCGGGCTTACATCCATGGATAATGAGGAGAATACCGTAAATGCTGCAACAAGTGATATAGGTACCAGATACAGACGGCTGGAACTTACACAGGACAGACTTGCAACACAGCAGGTTGAGTTCACCGATCTTATGTCACAGAATGAAGATGCAGACCTTGTAGATACCATCGTAAACTACAATGCGGCTAACACAGTATACAATGCATCGCTTCAGGCAGCAGGCAAGGTAGTAAAGAAGTCGTTGCTTGATTTCCTGTAAAATGTTTTTAGAATTTTCAGAAAATAGTTGATTTATTTACAAATAAAGTGTATAATGTTTTTGTATATATCGAATACGGGATAATTTCCGGGATTTGATAAAAATAAAAGGGGTATAATAAAAATAGGAGGTTCTACTATGAATGTAAAAACAAGACACTTTGGGGATGTTGAGATCGATGACAGCAAGGTTATCACCATGGATAATGGTCTGTTCGGATTTGAGAATTATAAGAAGTACGTGCTTCTGTATGATTCAAGTTCTGACGAGATCCCTAATATCCAGTGGCTTCAGAGTCTGGATGAAGAGCTTCTGGCTCTGCCTGTTATGATCCCTACAACAGTTGTTCCGGATTACAACCCTGTAGTAGAGGATGAGACACTTGCGTCTCTGGGCGAGTGGAAGGAAGAGGATGTTTCAATGCTCGTTACCGTTACGGTACCTGAGGATATAAAGAAGATGTCCATCAACCTGAAGGCTCATATCGTTATCAACACCACAACAATGAAGGGCTGCCAGGTAGTAGCAGAGAATCCTGAGTACGAAGTAAAGCATATGATCTACGAATTACTTGAGGCAGCCAGAGCAAAGGAGGAATAATCGATGCTGGCTTTATCAAGGAAGGTAAACGAGTCGATCATGCTCGGTAATGATATAGAGGTAACTGTTCTTGAGATCAAGGGTGACCAGGTCAAAATAGGTATCAAGGCACCTAAGAACGTAAGCATCTTCAGAAAAGAAATATACGTTCAGATAGAGGAAGAGAACAAGAAGGCCGCTGAGCAGACTGTCGACAGAGAGACCATAGAAAAGACTCTGGATACATTATTAAAGAAATAAAAGAGAATAATCTTCGCTGCACTTATGTCATTCTGAGCGCAGCGAAGAATCTTTTTTTATAAAAGGGGTTAAGTTTATACCTCCACTCTCCGATAAAATGATTAGAAAAGAATCCCATTAGTGTATCTATAACTATTGAAAGGATTCAAACAGGTGCTTTTTAGCACTTCGACATCACATGGAGGTGTAACAGGCGGATGCCTGTGAGTTTATCGGTTAGACCGAACGAAAGGAGATTATATGGGAATAGATGCTATAGGCAGTACTACTCAGTCGTATCAACCGACACCCATTGATTCTTCATCGGCAGCAAAGACCGGAGCGGATACTGTTACCGTGGACGCCATAAAGCCCGTTATGGGAAATGAGAGTATGGTGAAATCGGAAAATGGGAACCAGCCGTCCGATGAGGAAGTAAAGTCGGCTATCAAGGAAGCGAACAAAAGGGCAATCTTCGGACATGCCAGTGCTCAGTTTTCGTATCATGAGGCAACAAAGCGTATCTCAGTAAAGATAGTGGATAATGATACCAAAGAGATCATCCGTGAGATACCCCCTGAGAAAACGCTGGATATGATCAGTAAGATGTGGGAACTTGCCGGACTCGTAGTAGACGAGAAGAGGTAAGGCAGAAAATAAAGGAACTTACCGTATAATATACGGTTGCATGGATGCGTACAAAACAAGGAGGTTATGATATGCCTATAAGAATGACAGGAATGGCTTCGGGTATAGATGTGGATGCTGTTGTAAAAGAGCTCATGTCAGCACAGAAGCTTAAGAAAACAAATTTAGAGGGAAAGAAAGAGAAGCTTTCCTGGAAGCAGGATGCATGGAAGGAAATGAATACTAAACTGTATTCATTTTATACAGGCTCTCTTTCTAAGATGAGAACAAAAGGTAACTATCAGGCAAGAAAAGCTACTGCTTCTGATCCTGGTAAGGTAAGCGTTTCGGCTACTACAGCGACCTCTGGTTCATATAAGCTTAGTGTAGAGAATCTTGCATCCTCAGAGTATGTAACAGGTGCCAGCCTTAAGGGTAAGGGATATGATAGCAGTACTAAGCTTGTGGATGCCGGTATGACAGAAGGTCAGACCATTACTATCAAGTCTGGAAATGGTGACCCCGTAGAGCTGGTTGTAGGAGCTGATACCAAGATATCGGACTTTGTTGATAAGTTGAAGGAAGCAGGTCTTAATGCGAGCTTTGATAAGACTAACGGAAGATTCTTCATATCAGCAAAGGATTCCGGTGAGGCTAATAAGTTTACTATTACTTCAACAATAGCAGATGGTGAAGGCAAAGGACTTGATGCGTTAGGTCTTATGAATATCACTGAACAGGTGGCTACAGAAGGCAGAACAGCTAATAGTGCAAGTGATGTGGCTATAGTTAAGGCTTCTGATGCAAAGATTAAACTTAATGGTGCAGTAATTGAATCAGGCTCTAATACTATCAATGTTAATGGTATGAAGCTTGATCTTCAGGGTACCACAGCTGAAGGTGAAGAGATAACACTTTCTATTACTAAAGACTCCCAGTCTGTAGTAGACAGGGTTAAGGATTTCATCAAAGGCTATAATGAACTGATGACGGAGATGTATAGCAAGTATAATGCGGCATCCTCCAGAGGCTACTCTATGCTTACCAGTGAGCAGAAGGAAGCCATGTCTGAAAACGATGTTAAAAATTGGGAAACCAAGATAAAAGATTCACTCCTTCGTCGTGATGATACATTGGGTGATCTTATGTCAACATTTAGAAGTGCAATGCAGGGAACTATAGAAATAAATGGAGAAAGTTTCTCATTGTCTAGTTTTGGCATAGTAACAGGCAATTATACTGAGCATGGACTTCTTCATTTGGAAGGAGATCCGGATGATGCCGAGTATGCTACTAAGACCAACAAGCTCATGCAGATGTTAGAAGAAGATCCTGATAAGGTAAGCGAAGCACTTTCAGGTATCATGGATAAGTTCTATAATAAGATGTTCGACAAGATGGGGACCACCAAGCTTTCAAGTGCTCTGACATTCTATAATGACAAGCAGATGAAAACTGAAAGTGAATCCTATGAGAAGCAGATTAAGCAGTGGGATACGAAACTTGCAGACATTGAAGATAAGTATTATAAGCAGTTTTCTACCATGGAGAAAATGATGGCTGAGCTTCAGAACAAACAGAGCCAGATGGCAGGCTTCTTTGGATGATGACAGACCATAAAAATGAGTGTAAATAGGCAGAAGTCATAGTACTTCTGCCTATTTTTTTTCATTCTGAACGCAATGAAGAATATTTAAAAATATTAGTAAAAATGGTTAAGGAAATTAGCGACCTTTCCGATATATTTGGTGTAGGGCAAATGAAAGAGTACAATCGCTTGTACACAGAGCGAGGAAAGAGGTAAAGAATGACAGCAGCTATGGCAAACGTATATAAGAGCAACTCTATTAACACAGCATCACCTGCAGAGCTTACACTTATGCTTTATGATGGAGCTATCAAGTTCTGTAATATAGCTTTAGGTGCCATAGAAAGTGGAGATGTTCAGAAAGCAAATACTAACATCATAAAAGCAGAAAATATTATCACTGAATTTAGAGCCACATTAGATTTTAAATATCCCGTAGCAAAGGATTTTGATAGAGTATATGACTGGATATACAGAAGGCTTGTAGAAGCTAATTTGCATAAGGATGCAGAAGTACTTGAGGACGCAACTCGTCTTATCCGTGAGATGCGTGATACCTGGAAGGAAGTAATGAAGCTTAGCCGTGCTTCTGGTGGTGAAGGCCAGATTAAATATGTGTCAGCTGGTGCGTAAAGAGCGTTTTATAATATGAGAAAACAGGCAGAGGAAAAACAATTCTTCTGCTTGTTTTTGTTAGATGGTTATGGTATAAAAATACTATAAGGTATTTTGCAAATTGATATTATTATAAAAAGGGGATTGTGTATATGAGAGATAGTGAGAAGGTTACATATTTAAATATCATGATTGATACATTAAAGAAGAAAGAGATACTGCTTAATAATCTTAAGATGATCACTACCAAGCAGGCAGAAATCTTGGAAGGTGAAGAGTTTGCAGCTGATGATTTTGATAATACTATAGATGAAAAACAGAAATCTATAGATGCGCTGATGAAACTTGATGATGGATTTATGGATATGTATGCCAAGGTAAAAGATACTTTGCTCTCAAATGGAAGTGACTATATTCCGGAGATAGAGCAGGCTAAGGCATTAATCAAGAAGCAGACGGATATGTCTGTAGAACTGCAGGCTATGGAGGAGAAGAACAAAGTTAAGCTTACCATGCAGTTATCAAAAGGCAGACAAAAGGGAAAGGATTTCCGCACCAGTTCCCGTACTGCTGCAGCATATTATAAGAATATGAGTAATCATCATCAGGATGGGGATTCGTACTTCTTAGATAGTAAAAAATAAGAACAGATCAAAGAAGACACTTTCATAACCAAATAAGTTATGAAAGTGTCTATTGTTATGCTCCTAATTTGGGATCACCATATTCTCGTTTCATAGCATCTATAGAAACGACCCATTGTTTGCCAAATTTACAGGCATCTACGCCGTTAATAAGCTTTCCGTATATTATGGCTTTACGTAGAGTGCTTTCGTTTAGTTTCCAAAGTTCGGTTGCTTCAGTAAATGCTATAAGGCCATCGAATGGCGTACTAATCTGTTTGCCATTAGCGAATAGCTCATCACAGGAAATGTCTAGCTCATCATTCCAAACAATCCCATAGCCCCCAACATCAACTTTAGCGGTGAAGAAAATCTCCGGAGATTCTTCTAAGACCTTAAATGATGGCCATTTAGTGATTAAAGGTTTAATATCATAGATTTTGGTGATTCCTTCTGTAAATTGAACGCTTAACTGAAGATTTGGAAGAGCTGAAACGGCTTTTACTTTATGAAACATGTTATCATCTCCTTGTAAAATAAGGATATCACGGAAACGTGATATTTGTCAAGCAAAGAATCTTTGAAAAAATTTTTTGATACAGGGGTTAAGTAATCCGAAATCCCGGTCGATATAATAAGTGTCAGGGAGAAGGAAACAAACTTCAGAAAAAATAATAAAAATTTTTTCTAAAAGGGGTTAAGTAATCCAAAACATCTGCCGATATATAAAGTGTCAGGCAGAAAACCTGACAAAACAACTATAAATGTGGCAAGGAAGCCACTACACATTCAAGGAGGAAAAATTATGATAGTACAACACAACATGACAGCCCTTAACGCAAACAGACAGCTGGGCGTATCAAACTCAAGTTTAGCAAAGTCAACAGAGAAGTTATCAAGCGGTTACAGAATTAACCGTGCAGGCGATGACGCAGCAGGTCTCTCTATTTCAGAGAAGATGCGTGGTCAGATCAGAGGTCTCGACAGAGCTTCTACCAATGCTCAGGATGGTGTATCACTTATCCAGACAGCTGAAGGTGCTCTTAATGAAGTTCATTCTATACTTCAGAGAATGCGTGAACTTACCGTTCAGGCAGCTAATGATCCCAATGCAAGTGAAGATCGTACAGCTATCTCAGCTGAACAGTCACAGCTTGTAGCTGAAATCAATAGAATTGCTAGCCAGACACAGTTTAACGGCATGAAGTTATTAGATGGATCTTTCACAGATAAGCATCTTCAGGTTGGTGCAAACTCAGGTCAGAGCATTAGCATTAAGATTAGCAATATAAGTGCAAGCAACCTTGCTACTAATACTGCTGGTGGTGCTATTACTGATGCAGGATCAAAGATGACTACTTATACAAATGCTACTAAGTTCTTGACATCTGTTGATTCAGCAATTAAGCATGTTTCTTCGCAGAGATCTAATCTTGGTGCAATTCAGAACAGACTTGAGCACACTATTGCTAATGCTGATAATACAGCAGAGAATCTGCAGGCAGCAGAAAGCCGTATCCGTGATGTTGACATGGCTGATGAAATGGTTAAGTACTCGAAGAGTAGCATTCTTCAGCAGGCTGGTCAGTCTATGCTGGCTCAGGCAAATCAGTCAACACAGGGTGTTCTGTCACTCTTAAGATAATGCTAAAACTAACTATCGTAAATGTGGAAAGATACAGCCGAAAGGCTGTATCTTTTTTCTTGCTTTTTTGGGGATGTAATGATATGATTTCCATAGATACAATGAAAAATGCAGATTTGTCGAGAGGATATTTGGCTATGAATTTAATTGATTTAATTGATAAAATAGAAATGGATTGTTATTCTGATAGATTTAAGGATGCTGCTAGTGAAGTAGAAACATTTATTGATCTAGTTTCTGAACAGTATAATGATAATAGTATTATTCCAATACTTAAAGTTATGCTTTCTGCGATGGAAAATGGGGATAATATATTGATTGGAGATTGCTTAGAATACGGCATAAAACCATGGCTTATGAAACAAAATGTATTAGATGGCATATTTGACTCTTCTTTATATATGTTACCGGAAATTGGAGAGGATATATACTACTATTCTTCATTTTCAGAAGAACCTGTTTTGTGTGTAAAAAATCAAGAAGGGGTAGTTGTGAGGTTAAATAGCCTTTTCTCTCCTAATAATGAAGTTAATTGGTGGATTTCCGGTCTAGATTTAAATAAAAATACTTCAGGTGTTTGCTTATTTGGGTTAGGAACGGGACTGTTTGCGGAAAAGGTACTAGATACTATATCTGATAATAGTTTTTTGATTATATATGAAGCTGACAGAACAATTATGCAGTATTGTTTGGATTGCGGTGATAGGCCTCAAGCTGATGAAGCAGAAAAACAAATATCCAATAGAATTAAAAAAATATGTGCAGATAAAAGAGTAACTATATTATTTGAAAAAGAAGATAATGCTGCATTTAGATATAAATTAGAAAATAATCTTGATTATATAGCAATGGCTGGTCTTACTGTAGCTAAACATAACAATTATGATAGATTATATCCTAAAAGCTGTCTGAAATTTTTCCAGGAAATAAATAATTACAGAGCTAAAGTATTAACAAATAAAAATACTATAGCCTTTTTTAAGGAACGACACCCAGAGAATCTTTTTAAAAACTTTTGGTTTTACAAAAATGTTAATGTATGTACTGATGTTGGAGAGATACTTCCAAAGGATGTTCCGGTTGTTATTGTTTCAGCAGGTCCATCGTTAGATAAAAATGTCGATTTGCTAAATGAGATTAAAGGACGTTTTTTGATTTTTGCAGTAGATTCTGCGGTACCATATTTACTGAGAAAAGATATTATTCCGGATATTGCTATAACAATTGATGCAATAAAATATACTAGTTGTTTTTCAGATGAAAGAGCAAAAGAAATCCCTTGTATATTTGATGTGACGGCTAATAATGAAATACTTAGTAAGCATAAAGGTAGAGTTTTATTATTTAATAATTCTGATTTTTATGCGACACGTTTATTGGAGCATATTGGAATTGAATTGCCTCCGATGTTTAATGGAGGTTCTGTGGCGACAGCGGCCTTTACAGTTGCTTATTATTGGAGACAAAAAACGATTATTTTAATTGGTCAAGATTTAGCTTTTTTGAATGGATCAACACATGCTGGTGGGGTAAATGATGGAGCCCAAAATGAAACGGTTAAAGTAGAGGGATACTATGGAGAAGAAATAACTACAAGATCCGATTGGTTAGGTTATTTGAAATGGTTTGAAAACTCTATTGAAGCAATAAAGGAACAAGATTATTATAGGGTAATAGATGCTACAGAAGGAGGCGCTAAAATTCATGGTTCAGAGCAAATGACTTTGAGAGAAGTAATTGATAATTATAAGGATGCCAATGGTAAATTGTCAGGGTATGATTTTGGTGAACATATAAAAAAATTAGTATTTTCTATAGACGAACAAAAATATAGGGAATTAATGAATAATCTAAAATCATCTGTAGAGAAATTGAAGGAAATAAAAATAAATGCTGATGAAGCAATTAGAATATGTAAAAATTTATTGACTAGAATAGAAAATGATTCTGCTACTGCAACATTTGTAGACAAAGAAAAAAAGAAAATCACAAAGATAACCGATAAATGCTCATCTTTTACAATTTTTCCGTTGTTAAACAATTATTTAATTACGGATGTGGTTGATGAGATAAGTCGATTAAGATATTCTGAAGGAGATATAAAAACGGTTGAAATGAATGGAATAAGATTGATGCTTATTTCGTTTGAATCCATGGTTTTAGCGGCAGATTCTTTATATGATAAAGCAAGAGGGATTTTTTCAGATATGGAATAGTTATGGTGATACTATTTTATACATACGTTATTCAAGTGCTTCTTATATACACTGCAAAAGTTTTATTTGGTATGGAATATAAATGAAATAATAGAAAAAGTGAATAAGGGTAAGGTCATATGAATATTGTTGTAATTGGATTGGGATCAATGGGAAAAAGAAGAATTCGTTTGATGAAAGAAATGTATCCGCATTTTCATATTGTAGGTGTAGATGGGCGTAAAGATAGATGTGACGAAGTACAAAAAATGTTTTCCATCAAGTGCTTCAACTCTTTAAGTGAAGTTGATTTATTGATTGATGCTGCATTTATATGTACTTCTCCTAATTCTCATAATGAATTAATTCAAAGATGCTTATCACGGGGATGGAATATTTTTTCAGAATTGAACCTTGTATCAGATGGTTATGATGACAACATTAGATTGGCAAAAGAAAAAGGAGTAGTATTATTTCTTTCTTCAACTTTTTTGTATCGTGAAGAAATTAATTATATCAGGAATAGAATTGGTAATGCATCCTGGAATTATATCTATCATATTGGACAATACTTACCGGATTGGCATCCTTGGGAGAATTATAAAGAAACTTTTTTTGGAAACAAAGAAACAAATGGATGTCGAGAGATTATGGCAATTGAGTTGCCGTGGTTAATAGAGACTTTTGGAGAAGTTAATGAAATCAATGTGATAGGAAATAAAATAACAGAATTGAATATAGATTTTAATGATAATTTTTTTGTTCAGTTAATACATGCTAATGGAAGCAAGGGGTGTTTGATTGCTGATGTAGTTTCTCCGGTTGCAGTTAGAAAACTTGAAGTATATAAGGAAGGAAAATATTTATCGTGGAATGGTACTCCTGAGAGTTTAATGGAGTTTAATACAAATAATAAAAAATTAGAGCAAGTAAGATTATTTGAAAAGACAGAACATGCTGATGGCTATAGTTCATTTGTGGTAGAAAATGCATATAAAAATGAAATAAAGGCTTTTTTTGCTACAATGACAAACAACGAAACTCCTATATATGGATTTGAACAAGATAAAAAAATCTTACAGTTGATAAATAGAATCGGGGCATAAAATGGATACAGTCAAGGTGTGTTTTGTGGGTATAGGATCTATAGCTAAACGCCATATCAGAAATTTACGTTATATTGCTAAAGAAAAAAAATTTGATATTATTATCGACGCTTTTCGACGAAATGATTTACCAGTTGATGGGGTAAATCATGTTTTTTGTGACTTTAATGCACTTCCAAATGATTATGATGCCATTTTTATTACAAATCCAACAGCTCAACATTTAAATACTTTAAAAATATTCCAAGAAAAAGGAAAAAATTTTTTTGTAGAAAAACCAATAGTTTCTCTTTCACAGATTAATGAAGCGAGAGAACTATCGCTGAGAAAGGATTCATATTACTATGTGGCTTGTCCACTTCGATACAATGCAGTTATTAATTATATTAAAGAAAACGTAAAAGTTGAGGATGTTATTTCGGTACGTAGTATATCGTCGAGTTATCTCCCTGATTGGCGTCCTAATCAAGATTATAGGGACTCGTATAGTTCTCATAAAGACATGGGAGGTGGGGTTAGTATTGATCTTATTCATGAATGGGATTATTTAACATATTTGTTTGGATTTCCTCAAAAAGTTATGAGTATGATTGGAAAAAAATCCGAATTGGAAATTGATAGTGATGATTACGCTATTTATATAGCTGAATATGAGAAAATGATTGTGGAATTACATCTTGACTACTTTGGACGAAATACTATAAGGGAAATACAATTATTTACTAAAGAAGATACTATTATTGGAGACCTTGTTAGTAACAGCATTTCTTTTCTAAAAAGACAAAAACGATTAGATTTTAATGAAGAAAGAGATGATTTTCAAAGAAGAGAGATCCAATACTTCTTGAATAAAATAATGAATAGGCAACAGCAAGTGAAAGAGTATTATCATGCCTTATCTGTTTTAGAATTAACACAAGGGAGTGTAATAAATGAAAGAGTTGGAACTGATACAAAATGACGTGGAAATGATTTTGATTCATCAGCTAAAACAACACTGGATAGATATAGACGAATCAATAATTCATGATGCTATACCCAATACTTTAAAAAAGATTAGTGTTAGTTTTCAGAATCTGAATGATTCACGTTTTTATTGTAATGGAGAAGTTCGGTTTTCTCCCTATAATTCTCTTCATTGGTCAATTTTTCTTTATAGACTTTCAAATGAATTATACAGAACAAGTAGTGGAATAATTCCAAAAGAAGCAGATATGGTATATTATTTGAATAAAATATTCAATTCTGTGGATTGGTTTTATGCAATTGAATTACCGCCCCATTTTTTATGTGAGCATCCTCTTGGAAGTGTTTTAGGAAGAGCAAAATATGGAGACTATTTTTTTGTTTATCAAGGAACAACGGTTGGTGGAAATAGAAATAATGGAAAATTGTGTTATCCGGTAATAGGGAAAAATGTTATTATGTTTGCCAATAGTACGATATTAGGAGAAAGTATTATAGGTGAAAATGTGGTTATTTCTGCAGAGACATATATTATTAATGAGGTGATTCCAGATAATAGTATTGTATTTGGAAAATCTCCTAATTTGATTATAAAGAATAAATCACCTGAGATGATAAAAAAATACACTGAACATATTTGGAGATGGTAGATTTTATGAGAATATTATTTACAATTTGTGGACGAGCTGGCTCTAAAGGATTTAAAAACAAAAATCTGAAGGAAATGAGAAGGATACCTCTTATTTTTTATACTTTAGCAGCTATAAAAGGGTATAATTTAAAACATCCTGAGGATGAAGTAAAAATTGTAGTGAATACTGACAGTAATCCTTTAATATCTTTAATAAAGAGTCAAAAAGAATTACAGGTTGAATTTGTTGAACGTAAAGAAGAACTTGCCGGGGATATAGTGCCTAAGGTAAGCGTGATAAAGGACACATATCTTTCGTATAAGGGATTTGCTCCTAATGTTGTGATTGATCTTGATATTACATCTCCTTTGCGGCGAGTAATCGATATTGAAAAGGTAATAGAAGAATATAGAAAAGGGATCTACGATATTGTTTTTAGTGTTGTCGAAGCTAGAAGAAGTCCATATTTTAATATGGTGGAAAATAAGAGCGATGGCTATTATAGGAAAATATGTACTTCAAGTTATACTGCAAGACAGCAAGCTCCTAAATCATATGAATTAAATGCAAGCATATATGCTTATTCGACGGATTTTTTGAACAGTAATATAGACAGAACGATACTTGATTATAAATGTGGTATATCTGTTATGCAAGACTATCTTGTTTTAGATATAGATTCTGAAGAGGATTTTCAGATGATACAATATCTTCATGAGTACTATTGTACAAAAGATGAGGGGCTTTTAAAAGTTTTTGAAACAGCAAAGAGATTTATTGTTTAACATATAAGTGTACAATTAATCATAAGGCTTAATATTTACATAAAAAGATTTGATCATATTATATAAAATATTTTTTTGAGAGAAATCGTAGTAAACATAACTGTTTCAAATACTTTTTCTGCAATATGTTTAGCTGCATTTCCTGATCCATAAGGGCTGGTAGCTTCTTGGCATACATTACGGAATTCAGGTGAAAGGGCTTTTTGCATTCCTGCCTTTATGGATTCTGTATCGCTCCCACAATTAATGGTACTTGCAGATTGCAGTCTGCCTTTTTGGCGATCACCTATATTTACAGTCGGTATATGGAATGCAGGGGCTTCTATAATTCCGCTTGATGAGTTGCCGAGTACGAAAACAGAATGTTTCATGAGTGACAGATATCTTTTGGCGCCCAGTGAATCATATACTTTGATGTTACTAATTTCTTTTTCGGCTGAATCAAGTATTGAATTGATTAATGCTCCGCCCTGATCGGCGTTGGATTTTGTTACTATAAATAGGATTTCAGGGAAAGCTTTTATTGCCTCAAGAAAACTATCCATTTGCTGTGCTAATAGTCCGTCTTCCATAGTCACGGGATGATAAGTACAGACAGCATAATCACATTCACTCAGTCCGATACAGTCTAAAGCTTCTTTTTTTGATGATGTGGCAAGAGCGAGAATATTATCTGTACTTGTGGATCCGAAGTTAAATACTCTGTCAGGATCTTCCCCTAGTTGGATAACTCTTTTTCGGCTGTCTTCATTAGTAACAAAATGCAGATAACTCATTTTGGTTATAGAGTGCCGTATCCATTCATCTTTTGCTCCTTCAGTGGTATCACCGCCACAAAGATGGAAGATAGGAGTATTTGTGTTTCCGGCAGCTATGGCTATTGCAAGCATCTCATATCTGTCACCAAGTATAACTATAGCAGTATACCGTTCCTCGATAAAAAGAGATGTAAATTTCAGAAGTGTATCAGCCTGGTTTGACGAAATATCATATTCGGAGTCTGATTTTACAGGGATGGCTATTTCATGATCAATCCGGATACCGTCTTCTTTTATTTCGTTAATAGTATAACCGTATTCCTGGCTAAGGTGTGTACCGGTAACTATGACATCAACTTTAAACTCAGGAGATTCATGTTTCCTGAGCTCTTTTATAACCGGAGCCAATAATCCGTATTCTGCTCTTGTTGATGTGATTACCGCTATTTTCTTCATAATTCTATTTTTTCATCCTCGTTAAAATCTCTGACTGCTTTTGTGCCTAACACTTCATTCCATCTCATTGGTGAAATGCCTGTACCGGGACGCTTGACGGTGATATTTTCGACGGTAAATACTTCGCCTGCTTTTATTTCTTTTTTTGCTACTATACTTTTACGGGCTATGGTAATATTCTTCTTTTCTGAGGCGGACGGGGTTTTGTCACCTGTACCGATCGCCTTTTCTATATTTCTTATGGAACATACCATTTGTTTGAGTTCCTGCGGCTCAAGACTTGCCTTGTGGTCAGGTCCTTCCATGTTCCGGTCAAGAGTGAAATGCTTTTCTATAATGGTGGCTCCGAGGGCAACGGCTGCTATAGGCACTTCAATGCCTTTGGTGTGGTCCGAATATCCGACTTCTACACCAAATGCTTCACGCATAGTTTTCATGGCAGCCAGGTTTACGTCTTCGAAAGGAGTAGGATATTCTGTATTGCAATGAAGCAGTTTTATATCTTTAGTACCAGTGTCTTTTAATACTTTTATGGCATCGGATATTTCATTCATTTCACACATGCCGGTGGACATAACCACGGGTTTACCTGTTTTGGCGAGAGCTACAAGATAGGGGTAGTTTGTAACTTCGCCTGAAGGGATCTTCCAGAACGGCATATCAAGTGAATTGAGGAAATCAATACTTTCAAAATCAAACGGAGTTGATAAAAAACATATGCCTATCTTATTACAATATTCTTTTAATCTGACAAATGAATCATAGGATAACTCCAGTTTTTTTAACATATCCTGTTGAGAGCTGTCACCTGTGGTCTTTTTTTGATATTCAGCTTTTTGAGCATCTTTCGATACCAGATTTTCTGATTTAAAAGTCTGATATTTTACGCAATCGGCACCTGCTTCTTTAGCGGCATCAGCCAGACGGCATGCCAGTTCGAAGCTTCCGTTGTGATTTACGCCGGCTTCAGCTATTATATATACACTCATTATTGTACCACCTTACCCGGATTACCGTATATTGTGACATTAGCAGGGACATTGTGTACGATGACACTTCCGGCACCTACCAGAACATTGTTTTCAATCGTGATCTGCTGTCGGATGACAGAGCCTGCACCGATATGTGTGGAAGCACCTATATTTACTTCGCCGCATAGAATGGATCCGGAACTGATATGTGAAAAAGCTCCGATATTACATTCATGTTCGACTATCGCTCCGGTGTTAATGATAGCACATTCATCTACACAAGCACCTGAATTTAGCACAGCTTTTTTGCCGATATAAGTCCCTTCTTTAATAATTACGTCTTTTGCAAGAATGGCAGTAGGGTCGATTATCACAGGAATATTGAAACCGAGGTTTTTGATCATGGAGTAAAGACGGATCCTGGTAGCGGTATTGCCGATACTTCCTACTGTGATAAATGCGTCTGTCCACCCTTGTTTTATCAGTGAAGGAAGATCATCGTCGGTTCCTATGGTGGTGATACCTGCATAGGTATTTTTGATGTTATCGATGATTCCTATATCCTCGTAAGTATTTAAACTTAAAATGCTGTCAAGTACTGAGCGACAGTGTCCCCCGCCACCGATTAACAGTAATTTTTTTCCCATATTTATTCTCCGAAAAGCTTGATTCTCATTTTTTCCAGTTCTGATAATTGCCCCATATCCATCCAGTCGCTTTCACCTACAGGGAATACGGCAACATTTTTGCCTTTTTTCCGCTCTATATCTACTATATCGGGGAATCCCATGGGAGTATCTTCCGGGATATCATCGACTACTTCGGGTTCTACTATATAGATACCTGTATTAGTAAGGAAGGACATGAGCGGTTTTTCTTTCATATTTTCAATGGTACCGTTTTTTCCCATATCTACTATGCCATACGGAAGAGTCATGTTCTTGTATGCACATATCATAGTGATGGTATTGTGGTGTTCCTTATGGAACTCGATCATTCTCTCATAATTGGCTGTGAGCAATGCATCACAGTTGGCGAAAAAGAAAGTGTCGGAAAAGACACCCTTAAGCAGACTTAACCCTCCACCGGTACCTAAAGGTTTTTTCTCATTGTACCAGGTGATATTGTAGGGTTCTTCATTTTCTGCAAAGTAAGCTTTTATCAGCTCTTTTTTATAATTAACGATGATATGGAAGTCGTTACAGCTATAAGATTGATACTCTTTCATTATCAGCTCGATAATGGGGAGTTCACCTACAGGTATCAGAGGTTTAGGGATGACTCTTGTGTACGGATCAAGTCGGGTGCCCCTGCCTCCTGCATTTATCACAACGGGGACATTTATTGCTCCGCGTCTTTTCTTAAAGTCCTTAGGTCCGGTATACAGATCTGTTATAATACCATGATTATCAAGGACAGGTATGACTATCCAGTTTTTTTCGTGATAGAGCTTTTGAGCTTCTTCTATGGAATTGGCTGTTTTAGGATGATGGTTAGCTGCATTAGTCGCAGGTTCGTCCATCTTTCCTCCGCTAAGCAGGAAACGTCTGATATCACCATCGGTGATACAACAGGTCATTTCTCCGTTCTGTCCGGTAAGAAACAGTATTCCGTTTGCGTTATTGTCTATATCACGCATTGCCTCAGATAAAGATATGGTATCGCGTGATATGTATTTTTGCATATCATCCATTATGTTATGTCCTTTAGGTATTCTTTTATTGTTTTTGCAACATATTGTATTTCTTCTTCGGTTATCTGTGTGCTTGAAGGAATATTGAGTATCCGTTCTGCGTAGTAGGGAGCCTTTTCTAATTTATATGTTACCTCGTTCAGATAGGGCTTCTGCTCGTTTATAAGGCCCCATATAGCACGAGTCTGGATGCCTTTGGTATCTAAATAGGTAATAATATCTCTCATAGGTACTTTTATCCTGGAGCGGTCCAGTTTTAGCGAATAGAACCATTTGTTTGACTCGGTACCGCTTCTAAATGGTATGAGCTCGGCTAATTCAAAATCTTTGAACAGTTCTTTATATAACTCATAATTACGCTGCTTTCTTCTGATAAACTCAGGTAATTCTTCCATTTGTGCCACACCGAGAGCAGCCTGCAAGTTGGTCATACGGTAATTGTAGCCGACTTCATGATGGATGTAGTAATGAGGGTCATCCTTGGCCTGAGTGGAAAGGTATCTTAAATGGTCAACGGTTTTTGAATTATTAGCAGTAACAGCTCCGCCACCTCCGGTGGTAATGATTTTATTTCCATTAAAACTGAATGCCCCGTAGTCGCCTATAGTTCCGGCGTATTTTCCGGCATATGTGGAAATTTGGTCATTAACGGCTTCTTCAGCGGTTAAGTAACGGGTACCTAATGCTTCTGTGGCATCCTCAATAACCTTTATGTTATATTTTTTTGCGGTAGTCATGATGGATTCCATATCTGCCATATTGCCGAATACATGTACTACCACCAATGCTTTTACGGTTTGATTTTTATACTTTAATTCAGTTCCGTTAAAGGTGCATTCTTCTTCGCAGAATTCCTTTAGTTTGTCGGGATCCATGCAGAAGCTGTCGTCACAGTCGATAAATACGGGAGTAGCAAACTGGTACTTTACCGGATTGACTGCAGCGATAAATGTAAGAGGGGGTACAAGCACCACATCACCGGGTTTAACTCCGGCTTCGACTAATGAAAGGTGTATAGCCGATGTACCGCTCTGACATGCAGCCACATTCTCTGTATGGAGAAAAGCAGCCATATCTTTTTCGAGCCGTGTTATGTATGCACCGCCGGTAGATACCCAACCTTGCTCTATGGCATCATCAACATATTTTTTTTCGTTTCCTTCAAAGTTAGGAATTGAAAGAGGGATGTATTTATTCATGTTTTTGTCCTTTTCTACATCTTTGAATCAAGTGAACGGCCGGTTTCTATATGTTCAAAATTGGGAAGATATTCATGCAGGATATTTACGATTTTTTCTTTATCTGCAGGAATTCCTTCTGATGAAAAAGTGGTATTTAGTTTTTCAAACAGAGTTGCGATTTTCTCTTTGTCCGGAATAGCCTTACCCGTGATAACTCCAAGGGAACTGAATCTGTTCATGTCAGCAGTCTCGGTATCGGTTACAAATTCTTCGTAAGCTTTTTCACCGGATGTATTTGATTTTGAAAAATGAACCGGGTAGAGGTTACTGCCTGCCTTTAAATCTTCAGCTTTGTCTATAGCTTCTTCGTCGGTATTACATTTGAGTACATTGTAGCCTTGTACTTTAAGCAGTTCTTCAGCTATGGCATCAAAGGTCATCATCTGTGCTTCTTTTAATTTAGGAAAAAAGATAGCACGGTTTTCACCAAGCATACAGGAGAGTAGGCAAATCTGACCTGATTCTTCAGGTGATACAAAATATCGTCTTACATCTGAAGGAGCGGAAAGCGGCTGGAGCTTTTGTATCCTTGCCAAGAAACCTGCAGGAAGTGATCCGTTAGAAAATGCAACATTAGCAAAACGTGCGGTCTTTACCGGGAACTTGTCGGAATAACTGAAGATAACATCTTCCATTATCCTTTTTGATGCACCCATGATATTTACCGGATTAGCTGCCTTGTCTGTGGATACGCAGAAATATTCTTCGGGCGGATATTCGGTAAGCAGGTCAAGCAGCTTTTTAGCATGTAGTACGTTGTTTTGGATAAGCGCTTCTACAGAGTAGATGTCCTTTTCGGAACGCACATGTTTATGTGCCGAGAAGTTGCCTACTACATCAAAGCCTCCTCTACTTCTGAACATTTTCGTAAAAACAGGAGAAGCAAAGTCCATGGGATATGGAATATAGTCATCCGGAACAAACATGCCTTTAGAGGATCGTAAGTCTCTAGTAAGCTCTGCTAAAGCATTCTCGTTGGTATCGACTACCACAAGTGTTTTAGGTTTGAATGGGAGAAGGGCCTTTATAAATGAGGAACCTATTGATCCTGCACCACCTATTACAAGGACAGATTTGTTACATATCCTTTCAGTGAGCAGCGCCCGGTTAGCCTCAATATCCTGAAGGAACATGGATACCGGACGTTTGGTAACATATTCGGATATAAATTGATCAAGATTAAGCATAGTATTCTCCTGATTTCAATATGTAAGTAAATTAATTATTCTTCAACAAAAGAGATAAGGGTATTATTGTAAAAAAGTATACCATAAAGATGCTTAATTATCAATGTTTTCAAAAAAAAAGGTTTGAATCTGATAGATTGACAAGTCCGCATAATTACACTAAACTAATAATGATAGTATGCAAATAATATGGATAGGCACTATATATCTGGAAAGGAGTATAATGGATCAAATAAGTGAATTTAACATTAATAATGCAAAAGCCAGAATACGCGGTTTGATTGATCTACAAAAAAGATTGCAGTCATTATATGGTGAAAATAACTATAATGTGTTCGTTTTTGGAAGTTATCCTACTGTAAAGTATGATGAAACTAAAAGTGATGTTGACATTGCTGTTTATACTCCTGATATAGAATTATACAAGAAAATTGCGTTAGAAATTGAAGAGTTTTTTAGTAAAAAAGATATTCCGACAGATCTGTTTTTTATCGATTTATCTTTTCCGGCACCTATCTATCTGGCACCTTTGCATGCTCAGATACAGTTCACTGATTATTACCCTCAGGAACTTAAGACATTTGAGAGTAAATGCAATGATGCATTGAAAAAGATTAATGAGAAAATGGCAGTATGAAAAAATATAAAAAACGGGAGAGGGTAACCTCTCCCGTAAACCATATAAGCTCAATGTTCATTATTTAGTCGTTTATATCAGGTACATTTTTATTTTTTGAGGCTTCTAAAAGAGAATTGAGTTCCTGAATCTTGGCTTGAAGTTGTTCGATTTTTAAGTCTTTTGCTTTGGATGCAGCTATAGCTGCCTTGGCTTTAGCAGTGGCTTCTTCAATCTCAACCTTAGCTTTTTCCTGATCTTCCATGATCATTTTATGAAGTAGTTCGTTTTCTTCGCGGCGATATATCTGATTTCTTATCTTTTCATCTTCTGCAAGCTGATAAATGCTTGATATTGTGTAATCCATAGTAGGGTTTTCTTGTGTCAGCATCTTTAATTCCTCCCAGCTTTTAGCTTTAAACAGCCTCGCCCAATCGGTCACGCCGTACAGATTATCTTCTTCTGTAGCAAGGTCGATCCTGGTGAGATTAACGTGTGTCAGTCTGATCTTATCGGTATAAATCTGGTCTGCATTTTTTGTATTCATGAGCATGAAATCAGAGACGAATCCGGGTTCATCTTCGAATAAAGTAAAATCACAGAAGGAAATCTGCCATACAGGTTTAGCATCTCTATAGTAGGTTCCATGGTTTAGCTCACTAAACGCTCTACAGGCATAAACAAGGGTGCGTTCTATCCATCCGGGATGACGAACTACCTGCATTTCCAAGTCAACTTCCTTTTCGTGATTTAGCAGAGTCCTGATATCGAGATGGTACTCTTTGCTGTCAATGTCTTCACCTAACAGAATAGGGTTGGTTACTTCAATTTCAGAAATAGATTCGATAGTAACCTTTAAAAAAGAAGCTACTATTGCCTTAAGAGTTCTTTCATCCTTCTGCATCAATGCCCGGAAGAGGTAATCGTTTGACATACTGAACCGTAGTTCTCCAGTCATTTTCTTCCAATCAGGGCTGTAAGCTATAGAGTTTTCATAATTCTTTGCCATATAAACCTCCTTTGTGAACGTTTAGGTGCATGGCTATACCTAAAACTGTGAAGGACATATCATAAAAAGACAGGATACATCCTTGGTGACACGCAGGAGTACTTCTTTTTTCACTCCTGCTAAAAATGATACGGGGAAAAGCATGAGTGAATTTGAAGAAAAACATTACAGTCAAACAAAAAATAATATAAAAAAGTTAAATCAAATAAAAAAAATATAATTTCAAATAGTTACTTCATGCTCTTTGATGAGCATAGAATAGCATATTATCTATAGAATGTCAAACGATATTTATAATATGGTCAGCTTCTTAGTAGGATCATATGGCTTGGAATGTTACTTCTAAAGTTTCACATATAATCTGTCGATATAACATATATCGGAGGTGCTCTATGGTCATTAATCATAACCTGATGGCTGGAAATGCCAAAAGACAATCGAATATCTCCAATGCACGCAAGAAGAAATCGATAGAAAGACTTTCTTCAGGCTTTAGCATAAACAGGGCGGCAGACAATGCGGCCGGTCTTTCTATTTCCGAAAAGATGCGCGGACAGATACGCGGACTTGAGCGTGCAAGTCAGAATGTTCAGGACGGTATTTCGCTGATCCAGGTAGCTGAAGGAGCACTTAACGAAGATCATGCTATTTTACAGAGGATGAATGAACTGGCTGTTCAGGCGGCCAATGATACAAATACATATGAAGATCGTTCTGCTATCCAAAAGGAACTCAATCAGATGATCATGGAGCTTGACCGGATAGCAAATACTACTGCATTTAATGCCGACATTCATCCGTTAAGGAAAACAGTCGGGAATGTCAATCTGCTGGTCACGGATTCACCGAAGGTCAGTGCCGATACACTTAATTCCATGACTAAGCAGACGATAGACCTCGGTGCATTGTCAGATGGTAATTATAATGGTTACAGTGTGAACGGGAATACCATAACGATTACCGGATCTGATAGATATGAGATTACCGGAAATATGACAGGTACAGATAAGAAAATAGTTGTTGACGGGAATGCCGTTTTATCGTTTTCAGGGAATATGAAAGGGGCACCTGATATCGCGATAAATAGCGGAAAAAATGCTGTGCTGATTTCGCCTCCATATGCGGACGAAGGATTGGGGCATGCTATTATGCTCGGTGACCTGAATATGGCAGGTAACAGTACATTGACGGTAAAATATGATCCTTCCGCATACAGTACTCCCAATACGGGCGTAGAATTTGGAAATGTCAAGATGGCATCAAATACTACATTAAATATCGAAGGGGCGACAGTGCAATTTACATCCTCCGAAACTTCCGGAAAAGCTGATGGTGCTTCAAATACAACTATTAATATGTATTACGATATTGAAAATAATTCACGCTCCAATCTGTTTGGAAGCAGCCTTGATGTAGATAAGGTGGTTATAAGCAGTGGTATGCTTAATCTGTCCGGTGAGAATGCAGGTATTTCTCCGGATACGACTGTGAGCATCAAAGACGGCAGCAGAGTGATTGCAACATCAGTGGCCGGTGCAGAAGGATATATGATGTTTGCAGATTATAATGTGGAAATTACTGATGAAGAGCCTGATGATATATGGATCCAGGCGGGTGCCAACTCAGGGCAGGGAATACTTATAGATAAAGTGGATGCGACTGCTTCGGCACTTGGATTTGATTATCTTTCGGTAATGTCGCATAAAAATGCCGGTAAGGCTATTACGACTATACATAATGCCATAGAGAGAGTAAACTCATACAGGAGTTATTTGGGAGCTATGCATAATCGGTTGGAGCATGCTTTTGCTGTGGATCAAAACACTGCTGAAAACCTCCAATATGCCGAATCCAGGATCCGTGATGCGGATATGGCTAAGGAAATGATAGAGTATTCCAAGAGCGATGTCCTTAATAATGCAGCCATGGCCATGATAGCACAAGCCAATCAACAGCCACAGGGTGTTTTGAAGATATTACAGTGAGAAATTGCATATTAGTGAGATGAAAAGGAGCTGTGAAGAATGGGACAATTTTTAGTCCCATTTTTTCACAGCCCCTAAACATATAAGCTCAATGTTCATTATTTAGTCGTTTATATCAGGTACATTTTTATTTTTTGAGGATTCTAAAAGAGAATTGAGTTCCTGAATCTTGGCTTGAAGTTGTTCGATTTTTAAGTCTTTTGCTTTGGATTCAGCTATAGCTGCCTCGGCTTTTGCTTCTTCTTTTTTCTGATTCTCTATGCATGCACTAATTGCAGTTTTTCTTCAACAGCTTCTTCGATAAAACTATTAAGGCTCTGGTCGTGGGTAAGAGCATATATGGCAGCTCTTCTGTGCGTTTCTACATTTTTAAAGCGGACATTTAAGCTTCCCTTATATGCTGTTTCGGGAGTGGTACCTTCTTCTTCGCACAAGGCAAGGTAGTCGTCTACGGCTCCGTGAAAATCAGCTACAAGTTCTTGTGCGTTAGTTCCCTCATAGGAGATGAGAGAACGAATGCCGAGGACTTTACCATAGAAGATTCCATCAGTTTCGGAAAACTCTACACTGCCGACATAGCCTTTATAATTCATAATGTTGTTCATATCAGGCCCTCCTGTTCTAATTGTTCTATGAGCAGTTTTATTTGATATTCAAGCAACTCTTTTCGTGGATGTGGTTTGTGTAACAATATTTTTGTATTATACTTTTCGCTAATAAACATGATGCGTGATCCGCTTGTTTTGCCTTTATTGCCTGTATTGTATGTGATATTTATATTCATGTCAAGGGCTATAAAAAACGGGAGAGGTTTATCCTCTCCCGGTAATTCTTTTATTATTCTTCTTACATCGCCTTCGTCTCGTCCAGCACCTTGTCATACTTATCTTCATATTCGGTATGGAACTTCTTATACTCCTCACTGTTGGCCTTGATATCCCTAGTGTACGCGTGCATATCGAAGCCTTCGATATTGCTGTGGCGCTCGATTACGTGGAGCGCTACGTTAGAGCAGTATGCGGAGATTCTCTCAAAACTGGTAAGACATTCTACGAGGGATATACCGCTCTGTACCGTACAATGACCGCTCTGAAGGCGGTGTACGTGGCGTTCCCTGATCTTTTCACTCATGATCTGGATCACGTCTCGGAGCGGCTCAACTTTTTTAGCCATATCGGGCAGGTCCATTGTAAGTGAGCCGACGGTCGTCTTTATGATCTCGCCTACCGCTTCGCTTAAGATGCTCAGTTCTTTCTTGGCTATAGGAGAAAACTCTATCTTTGCACCTCTGTTGTATTCTGCTACATCATAGAGCTTTATACAATGGTCGCCCATACGCTCGAAATCCATAACGGAGTGGAGTATCTCGGTTGCGAGTTTCTGCTCGTCGGGACGGAGCTGGCAGGCATTTACCTTTACCATGTAGTCGTTGAGCACGGTTTCGGATTTATCGAGGAACCGTTCGTTTTCGTTTAACAGCTCCACTTCCTTTTCGTTGAAATCCTCATGCATATCCATTGCTATGCCGTAATTCTCGATGACCGTAGTACCCATACCGTTTATAACCTTGCGGCACTGCTCAAGTGCTACGGAAGGGGTCTTTAAGAAGATGACATCGAGCATCGCAAGTTCCTGGTCGATCTTGCTGGGCTTGGAGTCCTTGCGGATGGTCTTTACTACCTTGGCGATAAGTGCACACCACGGCAGGAAGAACAGGCTGACGATGATGTTGTAACCGGTATTGAAATCAGCTATGTTACCGCGGTTCATGACCGCATCCATGTTTATGAGGTTGAGCGGAACTATGATAAAATACAATACAAGCATTCCGAGGATACCGCCCACCGCGCTGATGAACAGCTGCGATAGAGCTACCTGCTGCGCTTCTTTCTTTGTACCTATGCTGGCTAAGAATACGGGGAAAAGCTTACCTATACTGATACCGATCACCATGGGAGCGATGACGGCCATGGTAATGTTGCCGGTAGCGGCTGCTACTGCCTGGATTATACCGACTGCTGCGGATGAACTCTGCAGGATCATGGCGAGCAATATGCCGAGAGCCAATCCTATCAGGGGATTTGTGAAAGTAGTGAATGCCTCATGGAAGGACTCTGAGGACTTTAACGGATCGAGAGCCGTCTCCATGGTGGTCATACCGAAGAAAAGGATACCGAAGCCGAGCAGTATGGAAGCCACATCATTGGCTTTCTTTTTTTTGCTCATGAGCATGATGAATGCTCCGATACCTATCATAAGCGGAGCGAAGGACGAGGGCTTGAGCATACCTAAGATGGCACTGCCTCCGCCGTTCACATCACCCAGTCGGAGTATCTGACCGGTCACTGTGGTACCGATATTTGCACCGAGCAACACGGGGATGGTCTGTGCCAGCTTCATGATGCCTGCATTTACAAAGCCGATCAGCATGATGGTTGTAGCAGATGAACTTTGAATAGCACCTGTTACCAGTACACCGAAACAAAGACCTTTAAATCTGTTGCCGGTGAGCTTTTCAAGTGTTTTTTCCAGTCGGGCGCCTGCCAGTCTTTCGAGTGAGCTGCCCATATATTTCATTCCGTACAAAAACAGTCCTATTCCGCCTATAAGGTGGAGAATGTGAGCGAGATCCATGATGTGTCCCTCTTATTGTAATTTTTATTTACAGAATGTCATCTTAAAGTGTTGAAAACGACGAAGGACTTAAGGACTTAAGATTCTTCGCTGGGCTTAAGAATGACAATTCCATATTTTATTAAATCGAAAATTACCTTATTATAATAATATGATATTTTTGTCCGTTTGACAATATTTTTTTTGCGAAAAACAATATTTTTATTGAAATAAGGGGCATGATTTGCTATAATTTTTACTTGTTTTGAAGGGTCCTTTTATATTGTTATGTATTGTTATATTATAAGGCCTTCGCCAAAGCTCGGGATGATTAAGGTATATTCACGGTAATCCCGGGTATATGTGTGATACGTATATGTAATAAGGGAGGGTAGCAGGTACAGTGTACAAGATCGGTTTTGACAATGAAAAATATTTGAAGATGCAGTCCGAGCATATCAGGGAGCGTATAGAGAGCTTCGGAGGAAAGCTGTATCTGGAATTCGGAGGAAAACTTTTTGATGATTTCCATGCATCACGAGTTCTGCCCGGATTCGCACCCGACAGTAAGATAAACATGCTGACCCAGCTTAAAGATCAGGCTGAGATAGTTATAGTCATCAACGCAAATGATATAGAAAAGAATAAGGTAAGAGGGGATCTCGGTATCACATATGATGCCGATGTGCTCCGTTTGATAGATGCATTCCGCGGTTACGGTCTGTATGTGGGAAGTGTGGTACTTACACAGTACGCTTCACAGCCTTCCGCCGAGGCTTACCAGAAAAAGCTTGAAAATCTGGGGCTTAAGGTATACAGGCATTACACCATACCCGGATATCCTGCCAACATCCCGCTTATAGTAAGCGATGAAGGTTACGGAAAAAATGAATATATCGAGACAGAGAGGTCACTGGTCGTTATAACGGCACCCGGACCCGGCAGCGGAAAAATGGCTACATGCCTGTCGCAGCTTTACCATGAGAATAAGCGCGGTATAAAGGCAGGATATGCAAAATTTGAGACTTTCCCTATCTGGAATCTCCCGCTTAAGCATCCGGTAAACCTCGCATACGAGGCAGCTACAGCCGACCTTAACGATGTCAACATGATCGACCCGTTCCATCTTGAGGCTTACGGCGATCTGACAGTCAATTACAACCGTGACGTAGAAGTGTTCCCTGTGCTCAATGCTATGTTTGAGTCCATCTTAGGTAAGTCGCCTTACAAGTCACCTACCGATATGGGCGTAAATATGGCAGGCAACTGTATCATAGACGATGATGTGGTAAGAGATGCGGCCAATCAGGAGATCATCCGCCGCTATTACAACACACTCTGTCAGTTACGTACAGGTGAGGCTGATAACGAGCAGGTACTAAAGATAGAGCTTCTTATGAAGCAGGCAGGCATTACCACCGAAAACAGACCGGTTATAGCAGCCGCTCTTAATAAAGCGGAAGCTACAGGACAGCCCGCAGCAGCCATGGAGCTGCCCACAGGCAAGGTCATAACGGGTAAGACCAGTTCACTGCTTGGTGCTTCATCCGCATTGCTTCTTAATGCGTTAAAGGAACTTGGCGGCATAGAGGACAGGATAGAGCTTATCTCACCCAGCATCATAGAGCCCATACAGGACCTTAAGGTTAACCATTTGGGGAACCACAACCCGAGGTTACATACCGATGAAGTGCTTATCGCACTTTCCATCTGTGCGGCTACCGACCCCTTAGCGGAGATAGCTATGCAGCAGCTTGAAAAGCTTAAAGGCTGCGAGGTACATTCAAGCGTTATCCTTTCACAGGTAGATATGAACACCTTCAGAAAGCTCGGTGTGAACCTGACCTGCGAGCCGGTATATCAGAGCAAGAAGTTGTATCATAAATAGGAAGTAAGACACCTCATCAGTCAGCTAAAGCTGACAGCTTCCCTTCGCCAGGGATGGCATCGACGCACTACGTGCATCGATATATCCCCTCAAGGGGAAGCCTAAAGTAGGCTTAAGAAAAGCCTTCCCTTCGAAGGGAAGGTGGCACGAAGTGCCGGATGAGGTGTTAACCAATAATGTTGACAATGAACTATATAAAAACAGGAGGAGACAACATGGAGAGATTTGTCGGAACAGTATCAAGAGGCGTACGTGCACCTATCATCAAAAAGGGCGATGATATAGCTCAGATCGTAGTTGACAGCGTACTTGCAGCATCTAAGGGCGAGGGCTTCGAGCTTAGAGACAGAGATGTAGTAGCCGTAACAGAGGCAGTTGTTGCCCGTGCTATGGGTAATTACGCATCGGTTGACCAGATAGCAAAGGATATACAGAACAAATTCGGTGACAAGACCATCGGTGTTATATTCCCTATTCTTAGCCGTAACAGATTTGCCATCTGTCTTAAGGGTATCGCAAGAGGTGCCAAGAAGATTGTACTTATGCTCAGCTACCCTTCCGATGAAGTCGGCAACCATCTTATCGATCTTGATTCACTTGATGAAAAGGGCATCAACCCCTGGACTGATGTGCTTACAGAGCAGCAGTTCCGTGAGTACTTCGGCATAGTTAAGCATCCTTTCACAGGCGTTGATTATATCCAGTATTACAAAGAGCTCATCGAGAGCCAAAACTGTGAGTGTGAGGTAATCCTTGCAAATGACTGCAGGACTATCTTAAGATATACCAAGAACGTACTTTGCTGCGATATCCATACAAGAGTACGTACCAAGAGACTCTTAAAGGCAGCAGGCGGCGAGATCATCTTAGGTCTTGACAATATCCTTTCAGCACCTGTTGACGGCAGCGGATGCAATACTAACTACGGTTTACTCGGCTCCAACAAGGCTACCGAGGAAACAGTTAAGCTTTTCCCTGACAATGCCCAACCTGTAGTGGACAGGATAGCAGCTGAGCTTAAGGAGAAGACAGGCAAGAACATCGAAGTCATGATCTACGGCGACGGCGCATTCAAGGATCCCGTAGGAAAGATCTGGGAGCTTGCAGATCCGGTAGTATCTCCTTTCCATACAGCAGGCCTTGTAGGACAGCCCAACGAGCTTAAATTAAAGTACTTAGCAGACAATGACTTTGCTAACCTTAAAGGCGAAGAGCTTAAGGCAGCCATCGAGGCCCGTATCCGCGAGAAGGATGCAGATTTAGCAAAGAATAAGGATAAGTCCTTAGTAGGTGATATGGTATCCCAGGGTACCACTCCCAGAAGGCTTACAGACCTTATCGGTTCACTGTGCGACCTTACCTCCGGCAGCGGCGATAAGGGTACACCCATCATCCTCATCCAGGGCTACTTCGATAACCTGAGCGCAGGATATTAATTGAAAAAATGTCATCCTGAGCGAATGCGAAGGATCTTACTCCCGTATGTGCAAGCATGCGGGAGTTTTTCTTTTACCCTCAATCGATAATTTTCTGATATCTCTCCCGAAAACCACCAAAATTCCCTCAAAATTCACCCCAAATTCCGCGAAATTCCCTGGAACCATCTCCGCACTTCCGTCGTCTAATGTTTGAAGAAAACAAAATAAGACTTCTTTACAACAGGGTTGCAATATAGTAATATATCTATTATCAGATATATTTTGGAGGTCAAATTGAAATACGATATTGAAACCCTTATGCGGGAATATGGGAATGACGTTCTTCGAACGGCGTATTCGTATGTAAAAGATAAATTTGCGGCGGAAGACATATTTCAGGAAGTGTTTATAAAAGTATTCAAGAACCTGGAGACGTTCCGCGATGAGAGCAGCATAAAGACCTGGATTATAAGGATCACCATCAACACGGCGAAGGACCATCTGAAGAGTGCATACAGCCAGAAAGTGGTACCTATGATGGATTTTAAGGAGGACATGCTTACCTCGGAGGATGACTTCGAGGAGGTAGAGAACCGTGACCGTGACAGGGTAGTAAAGGAATCGGTCATGAGTCTTCCGGAAAACTATCGGGAGGTTCTGCTGTGTGTATATTACCACGAAATGAGCGTGGTCGATACGGCAAAATCCCTCGATATAGCTGAGGGTACCGTAAAAAGCAGGTTGTCCCGCGCAAGGGAGATGCTGAAAAATAAACTGGAAGGGAGGTTATAGTCATGAACAAGAAAGATATCTTGAATGAAAAAGATGTTATCGATGAAAATACCATCAATGATGATGTCATCCTGAGCGAAGCGAAGGATCTTGCAGACGATGAAATCAAAGACATGTTCGACGAAGAGTTTGATCTCGCCGGCATTACTGTCAGTGAAGAACTGATAGCTAAGACTATGACCGCCATCCGCGGATTATCTGAAGAAAAGCCTGTGGAATTTTCCGCAGATACTGATATAGCAGGTAAGGAAGCAGCTGATATTACAAGAGCTGCCAAAACTACAGTTGCATCCGAGACCACAGAATCATCGGTAAAGGCTACTGAGCAGTCAGAGACATCAAACACCTCCGACAAGATTGTGAGCATCAGCAAGGGTAAGAGAGCGATGAAGCTGGTATCCGGTCTTGCGGCAGCCTTGTTTATCGGTGTTGTGGTATTTGTATTTTTGAAGATGGGAGTAGGCGGGATAACCAAGTCTAATGACAGTTCTGCCGAAGCACCAAGAGAACAGACAGTAAACACTCCGCCACCCGATATCGCATTAGAGAGTGCGAATAACCATTATAAAGCTGAGGCAAACACGGCTGCTTCGCCTCAAAGCTATGCAAACAGTCCTGTCATACCGGCCGAGCAGGCAACGGAATCCTTAAATACTCATGAATCCATAGACGCTGTATCTGATAATTCAAATGATCCCATAGTTTCTGCAGGCGATGGCGGCAGCGACTATACAGATGAAGTGAAAAACATAGTTGATAACGAGGATGACGGAAAATATAAAAAGTATTTAGGCATTCTGAATGCAAATGCAAAGAATATATCCGATATAACGGAAGTAAAGGAATATATAGAGCTCAAATCTTATAAGGTTGCTCAATCCGTAAATATATATCTGACTCCGATGGCAAAAAACATCCCTGTTATCCGGTCCTCCGACATATATGAGGAGGTACTTGAAGAGGTTGACCCCATCACGGAGGAGGCACTCTACGCACTCTTACGTGATTCTGAGGATGATCCGGCGAGAGAGTATGTATATGCTCTTATGCTGCAGGATGTATCGGGGATAGTCTTTGATGAAGATGAGACAGGTAAAACCTGGACAACAGGCAAGGAGTACCTTGAATTCTACGAAGCAGCTTTAGAAAATAGCAAAGATGAGTAAGTTAAAAACACAAATGTCATCCTGAGCATGGCGAAGGATCTTTAAGATCCTTCACTTCGTTCAGGATGACATCTTTTTTGTCTCTTTTTACATTTCAATCACAGAACCGTCCCTCTGATCGAAAGATCCTTCACTTCGCTCAGGATGACTTTTTTTTACTCCGGTTCTCCGTATATGAGTCCCCTGTTTGCTGTTCCTAAGAAGAATCTTCCGAATACACGCTTGTCGGCATCGATGGAATTAATCTCTCCGAACATCTGCTTATCCGTATTGATCCTCTCCCAGGTTTTTCCGTCGTTAAAACTGCGGTAGAATCCGTATTCGCCCTCTATCACGCCGTTTATATACAGAGCTTTGTTTTCGTTTAAAAAATCCACGCCCGGATGTATGATGCCGAGCCCGATACGGAAGCAGCACTCATTTTCATTCGTAAGCCTGTTAAGGTCCAGTGTTCCCGTATACTTGTTGTACTGCAGCTTCCACAGGCCGTTTTTACCCAGAGCCATATATATGACGCCGCGTCTGCCCGATTCACAGCGTATCTCTGTCTTGTTAAATGTATCTATCTGTGTGCAGTCCACCTTCGGAAAATAATTAGGCAAAGGAAGCTCTCTAAAGGTCTTTCCGAAATCCTTACTGATGTAGAGCTGCGACCTGTCACCGAACCCGTACATGATATGGGCATCACATTTGTCAGCAAATACTTTTATATATCCCTCTGTGATAGGTCTGTCATTTAGGCCTAATACCATACTTTTTTCCCAGGTCTTACCGGCATCCCTGCTGCATACGACAGCGTTTATCGGGAGACGGGCCCTGTCGGCTACACACCAGCATATGGCAGTACCTTCGCAGTTGACGGCTACCCAGCCTGAATTCACATTGGGCTGCTCTATCCTTGCGAGCAGTCTGTCTATCTCGGGAGTAAGTCCGAAAGGAGCATCCAGCCTCTCGAAAGTACGTCCGAAGTCTGTGCTTTTTATGACACCGCCCTTTGTGCTGCCCGTCCAGTGTCCGCGTGCCGATGCTATCACCAGCTCCGGCTTTTCATCAGGTGAGTCGACATTCAAGCATGTGATGAACTTATTCCCTTCTTTATCCGCAAATGAGTTTTTACACTGCATCCTCGTATCGATAAACGAGAAACCGCCTAAGTCACCCACAGCATCGAGAAGTATCGAGTCTCCGGAGACCGGAGCCTTTACATTCAGATGCACGGTGTTTTCCAGTCCTGTATTAAAATCCTCGAACCTCACCTGTGTGGTGGCTAAGAGATTATGTGTACGGAATACGCCGACGCCGGTATTAAACCATGCTTCCTGCGGGTCGAGCGGATTGATCTTTATATCGCTCATCCAGTGTATGATGGAAAGCCCGCCGTTGTTGATGGGTTTCATATATGAGGATTCGAACTTTAAGGTGCCGACTTCGGTACCAAAAAGGATAACATCCCATGTCTCGCCGTAATTACGCGATATAAGTATGCAGTCGCCTGAACTTCTGCAGACCGTACTGCATACTACAAGACCGGGCTCGAGTGAAGATGATGCGATGCCTCCGAAGGCAAAATTGTAATTCTTATAGAAATTATCCTCGGTGATATTTTTCCCTTCAGGGTCCACTGACTTAAATACAGCATCTAAAGGAGTTATATCCTTAAAGCCTTCGACTTTTCCGTTTTTAAAATAATATCTTAAAACCTTTCCGCCTACCACACGTCCGGAATCGCAGGCATATCCGTTTTCAAGCGTATACGGATTGGGGCCGTTCTCGGAGAGGGTAACGTAAAAGTATTTTTTATCATATGAAAAACGCACGGGTACATATCCGCTTAAGGGACTGAACGGATACTCGTGAGCCTCCGGCATGGGCAGCTTCGCAAATGTGGCACCTCTGTCGTAGGAAACATAGAGACCGTGCCCCCTCATGGTATCCGATACCTTGGTGGTAACGCCTGCGGCACCGACTATCATTACGTCATCGATAGGAGATATCCAGACAAATGTAAGCCACTCCTCGCCGCACACATCAAGCTTTTCCCAGGTCTGGCCGAGGTCATGTGTGACAAGCAGGCCTCCCCGCTGACTCGCGAAAAACAGTGTATTGGAATCCTTTGGATCGACTATAAGCCTGCTGCCGGCACTGCGTCCGCCCCAGTTGCCGTCCACCATGGTAGGGATGGGACGGTAGGTGAAGGTCTCACCTCGGTCGCTTGATACGCAGAGCATTCCGTGCAGGTTCCTTTCCATGCCGCACACGATATAGAGACGGTTGGCAAGTTTGTCATCCAAGGCAAGTGCGATGGGGAATGCTTCCTGAAGGTTTTCGGGGCTTACATGATCGATCAGGCTTTCGAATACATCATGTTTTGTATTATAACGATATGTACCGCCTATGTCGGTCCTTATATACATGCAGCCGGCTTCTTTGGAATGAAAAATAAAGCCCGTGACATATCCGCCGGCATGTATGGGCATATTATTGTATTTATAGGAAATACGCTTGATCTCATTCATAAAGAGCAGTTCCTCCGACAACAGGGTACAAAAACTATGCTACTATTATATACAATAATAATTAAAATTTTTACTGACTTAATTTGAGAAAAAAAGTTGACTTATTAGACAAAAAAATGTATTGTTATTTCAAAGTTGTTTTGAGTGAGAGTAATATCCGTGAAAGGATGTCAACCTAGTATGCCATTCAAGGATGTCATTCAAGGATGTCATTCTGAGCGTAGCGAAGAATCTTAAAAAACCGGAAAAGGAACAGAAAATGGAGAGGATAGCGGGGTTTGAAAAGGTAAGCGAAGATATATTTACCGCTGAGGCATTCGAGTCTTTGGACTTACTGCCGGATGAAGCACATGAGGCTTATGAAGCACTGAAATATCCCGAACGGGCTACAAAAGGGTCGGCAGGTTATGATTTCTATGCTCCTGCAGATATCACTCTGGCTCCCGGCGAATCGGTCAAGGTACCCACAGGCATGCGTGCACGTATGGAGGACGGCTGGGTGCTCATGATATTCCCGAGAAGCGGGATGGGATTTAAATACAGACTGATGCTTGACAATACAGTAGGAGTGATCGATGCGGATTATTATAATTCCGATAATGAAGGCCACATCATGATTAAGATCACCAATAATTCGGCACTGGGCAGCGTCCAGAAATGTACCCCGGATGACGGTGAACCGGAGATATCCGGAAAAGTCCTGCATATATCCGCAGGACAGGCTTTTGCACAGGGGGTATTCCTTCCGTTCGGTATAACAACGGACGATGATGTAGAGAATGAAAGAAACGGCGGATTTGGTAGTACCGGCTGAACCCCGGACACCTCATCAGTCTGCTTCGCAGACAGCTTCCCCTCAAGGGGAAGCCTAGGAGTCAATACCTCAGCCTTTCCCTCAAGGGGAAGGTGGCACGAAGTGCCGGATGAGGTGCAAAAATGTAAAATATGTCATCCTGAGGCAACGTCCGAAGGATCTTAAAATAGGAGGACAAATAAATGATCAGACTTGCAATTTTAGGTTACGGTAACTTAGGACGCGGCGTAGAGGCAGCCGTAAAGCACAATCCCGATACAGAGCTTGTGGCAGTATTTACCAGAAGAGACCCTTCTACAGTAAAGATCAACAGCAATGCTAAAGTCTACAGTTCTAAGGATTTAGAGGCTCATAAGGATGAGGTGGATGTGCTCATCATATGCGGCGGAAGTGCTACAGACCTGCCTAAGCAGACACCCGATGCAGTTAAGTATTTCAACGTTATAGACAGCTTTGATACTCATGCAAACATTCCTCAGCACTTTGCAAATGTTGATGCTGCAGCCAAGGCAGCAGGCCATATCGGATTTATCTCGGTAGGCTGGGATCCCGGAATGTTCTCACTTGCAAGAGTATATTCAAACGCAATCCTTACTGACGGTTCGGATTATACATTCTGGGGCAGGGGCGTAAGCCAGGGCCACTCGGATGCCATCAGACGTATCGCAGGCGTTAAGGATGCAAGACAGTACACAGTACCTGTACCTTCGGCTTTAGAGGCAGTCCGTTCAGGTAAGTGCCCCGAACTCACCACCAGACAGAAGCATACACGTGAGTGCTATGTAGTGGCAGAAGAAGGTGCAGACCTTGCAAGGATCGAAAACGAGATCAAGACCATGCCTAACTACTTCGCAGATTACGATACAACGGTAACCTTCATTACAGAAGAAGAAATGAAGAAGAACCATGCAGGACTTCCTCACGGCGGACTTGTTATCCGTACAGGTAAGACCGGCATGAACAATGAGCATACACATACTATCGAGTACAGCTTAAAGCTTGATTCGAACCCCGAGTTCACCGCATCAGTACTTGTGGCATTTGCAAGAGCAGCATACCGCATGAACAAGGACGGCATCTCAGGCTGTAAGACCGTACTGGATGTTCCTCCCGTATTGCTTTCGGCTGAGAGTCCTGAATATTTAAGAGCACATATGTTATAATTGAAAATAACACCTCATCAGTCAGCTAAAGCTGACAGCTTCCCCTCAAGGGGAAGCCTGAGAGTATAGTAAAACAAAAATGTCATTCTGAGCGTAGCGAAGAATCCTTAAGATCCTTCGCGATGCTCAGGATGACATTCGTTTTTTCATGATGTCTTTTTTGAAACATTTCCGGATTAATTTCAATCAGAGAACCGTCCCTCTGATTGAAAGATCCTTCACTTCGTTCAGGATGACAATTGTTTACTTCCTCGGAAGCTCCAGATACTTCGCAATCCCTTCCGCATCAGCGATAGCAAGCTGTTTGACCTTTTCGTCGGTATTCATGAACTGTTTATCTATCTCATTATCCATGAAGCAATGCTCTACGATTACGCCCGGGATATCACGTGCGGCACTGTGACGGATTACCGCATAGTAATCGAGACGGCTGCCGTCCTCAGCGTAATAATCCTGGCTTTTTCTTGTTTTTACTGCGTTATCCTTTATCCCTAAAGCAACCAGCTGCTCTAAGATTGAAGCTGCTATGCCCTGACTTTTTTCTGCCACGTTATCTCTGAATGATGCGTATACTGTAGCTCCGTGCAGCTCATGAGCTTCGGAAGCGTTAAAATGCAGGCTTACAAAATAGTCTGCGTTATACTGCTTGGCGACCTCGGCACGCTGCTCTAAGTCTATCTTGATATCCCCGTTTAATGCGACATCACTATCCCTTGTAAAATATATCTCGATACCGTCGTAATTCTCTGACAGATATTCCTTGATATAATATGCAACCTGAAGTGTCAGGTTCTTCTCTATCTTTTCATCATACCAGGCACCGATGAAGTTACCGCCGTGTCCGGGATCGAGTACTACGATATAATGCGGAATGTCTGTATTAGCGGCATTATTACCACTGCCGACATTGCCATCAGTCCCATCACCTTCTGCCACCGGAGGCTCTGTAGGTGCTGCCGTCGCCGTATCCTGTACAGAAGGACCGGGAGTAGCCGGATAACCTGCATCCGTATCGGGGGAAGGCATGGTCTTAGGACCGGAAGTTTTACTTCCGGAGCATCCTGCGAGAGCGAGGATCATCACCACCACAAGCACCAGGCTGCAAATGCCACGGATACAGCGCACCTTCCGCCCTTTTTGTGTATAATCCTTTTTTGTAAAATCTATTGTATTATCTATTGTATGCTCGCTTAATTTCATATATCCAAAATATACTTTCCGCTAGTTCAAGCGGCTCCTTTCCGTATAGATTACTACCATTTTTTATAAAAAGCAAGAAATTTCCAAAAAAATCAACTTTATACTTGACTTTACGGGAAAAAATGTTAAAATCTTTGGAAGATATTTTTTATTATGAGGTCATATATCCTTTTACGGATTTTGTGGCTAAAATATACTTATTTGTAAGTTTTCAAAGGAGAAAGAAATCATGAAGATTACATTAAAGGACGGTTCTGTTAAGGAATACGCCGGAGCGATGTCAGTCATAGACATTGCAAATGATATAAGCGAAGGCTTAGCTAGAGCAGCATGTGCAGGCGAGATTAACGGCAAGGTGGTAGACCTCCGTACCGTGGTTGACAGCGACTGTGAGCTTTCCATCCTCACATTCAATGACGAGGAAGGTAAAAAAGCATACCGCCATACAGCATCACACGTGCTGGCAGAAGCAGTAAAGCGTCTGTACCCGGAAGCAAAATGCGCTATCGGACCTGCTATAGACGAAGGCTTTTACTATGATTTCGATACACCTCCTTTTTCAAGAGATGACCTTGATAAATTAGAGGCAGAGATAAAGAAGATCATAAAGGAAGGACACGAGCTTACAAGATTCACTCTCAAAAGAGACGAAGCTATCAAGTTCATGGAGGAAAAGGGCGAGCCTTACAAGGTAGAGCTCATCAAGGACCTTCCCGAGGGAGCAGAGATCTCGTTTTACGATCAGGGCGGCTTTGTAGATTTATGTGCAGGCCCCCATCTTATGAGCACAAAATACTTAAAGGCAGTTAAGCTTATTTCTTCATCAGGCGCTTACTGGAGAGGAAATGAGAAAAACAAGATGCTCACACGTATCTATGGTACCGCATTTACAAAGAATGCAGACATGGATGCATATCTTGCTCACTTAGAGGATATAAAGCTCCGCGACCACAACAGGTTAGGACGTGAAATGAAGCTTTTCACCACAGTGGATGTCATCGGTCAGGGACTTCCGCTCTTTACACCTAAGGGCACCAAGATGATCCAGATATTACAGCGCTGGATCGAGGACTTAGAGGATAACGAGTGGGGCTATGTACGTACCAGAACTCCTCTTATGGCAAAGTCTGACCTGTACAAGATCTCGGGACACTGGGATCACTACATGGACGGCATGTTCATACTCAATAAAGAAAGCGAAGGCACCAAGGACGGCAAGGAAGTAATGGCACTCCGTCCCATGACATGTCCTTTCCAGTATTATGTATACATGAACGAGCAGCGTTCATACCGTGACCTTCCTTACAGAATGAGCGAAACTTCGACTCTTTTCCGTAACGAGGATTCAGGCGAGATGCACGGACTTACCCGTGTAAGACAGTTCACCATCACAGAAGGACATATCGTACTCCGTCCCGACCAGGCTGAAGAAGAGCTTACCCGCTGCGTTGAGCTGGCTAATTACGTTATGACTACACTTGGCGTACAGGATGATGTAACCTATCGTCTTTCCAAGTGGGATCCTGAAGACAAGAGCAAGTACGAGGGTGACGAAGAGTACTGGAACAGCACTCAGGGCTTCTTAAGAAACGTTATGGACAAGAACGGTATCAAGTATACCGAGGCAGACGGCGAGGCAGCTTTCTACGGCCCTAAGATCGATATTCAGGCCAAGAACGTATACGGCAAAGAGGATACCATGGTAACCATCCAGCTTGACTGCTCAAGTGCAGCTAAGTTCGGCATGTACTACATCGATGAAAACGGAAATAAAGCACTTCCCTGGATCATCCACAGAACATCCATGGGATGCTTCGAAAGAACACTTGCATGGCTCATCGAGCATTACGCTGGCCAGTTCCCTACCTGGATGTGTGCAGAGCAGGTACGTGTACTTCCTATTTCCGATAAATATACAGATTACGCAAATGAAGTTTCGGCAGCATTAAAGAAGGCCGGCATCCGCAATACGGTAGATGCACGTTCCGAGAAGATCGGCTTCAAGATCCGTGAGGCAAGAGTTGACAGACTTCCTTACATGGTAGTAGTAGGCCAGAAGGAACAGGAAGAAGGTCTTGTATCCGTAAGAAGCCGTTTCAAGGGCGACGAAGGTGCAAAGAAGCTTGACGACTTCATCAAGGACCTTTTGGTTGAGATCAATACCAAAGAGATTAAGAAGATAGAAGTAACCGAAGAAAATAAATAATTGAGGGCATTCCAAAAGGATAGTCAATGTGACAGCATTGTCATTCTGAGCGAAGCGAAGAATCTTAATAACAGGAGAAGACCATGAAAGCAGAAATCAAAAAGAATGTAATGACATATGAAGGCGTTAAGGCATTAGAGGATGAGCTTGAGGACCTTAAGGTCAACCGCCGTAAGGAAGTAGCCCAGAAGATAAAGGAAGCCAGAGAGCAGGGCGACTTGAGCGAGAATGCAGAGTACGATGCAGCAAAGGAAGAACAGCGTGAGATCGAGGCCCGTATCGAAGAAGTAGAAAAGATCCTTAAAAATGCAGAAGTAGTAGATGCAGAAGATACCGCTAAGGATAACAGCATCACATTGGGCTGCACAGTTAAGATTTATGATGAGGAATTTAAAGAGGAACTTGAATATAAGATCGTAGGCTCTACCGAGACAGATATCGCAAACAACAAGATCTCTAACGAGTCACCTATCGGTAAGGCACTCATCGGTAAGAAGGAAGGCAACAAGATCAAGGTCGAGTCGCCTTCAGGTGAGCTTAAATTCAAGATCTTAAAAGTTACCAGATAACACCTCATCAGTCAGCTTGCGCTGACAGCTTCCCCTCGCCAGGGAGGGCATCGACACACTTCGTGTATCGATATGTCCCCTCAAGGGGAAGCCGGAGCAGAACAAAGCCTCAGCCTTCCCCTTGAGGGGAAGGGGGACCGCGAAGCGGTGGATGAGGTGTATAGGAGAATTACATGGCAGATAACAATAATAACCAGAACAATAACCAGAATCAGGCACCTGTAGATTTAGGCCAGCTCCTAAAGGTACGCCGCGAAAAGCTTGCGAACCTGCAGGAAGCAGGCAAGGATCCGTTTGTCATCACCAAGTTTGACCAGACACATCATTCTGATGAGGTTAAGGCTTTATATGAAGAGCATGAAGCTAAGCTTTTAGCCGGAAGACCTGAAGTGGATGTAACAGGTCTTGACGAGCAGGCAGCAAGGGAAGCAAAGAAAAAGGATTATAACGAGCGCCGTGAGATCATGGACGCGAGCCCCATTAACGTAAGCATAGCTGGACGTATGATGTTCAAGCGTGTAATGGGTAAGGCTTCATTCTGCAATATCCGCGACCTTAAGGGCGATATCCAGGTATATGCATCTAAGGATGCTTTAGGTGAAGATGCATATGCTGAGTTTAAAAAGTCAGACATAGGCGATATATACGGTATCAAGGGATACATCTTCAGGACCATGACCGGCGAGATATCCGTTCATGCTACAGAGATGACACTTCTTACCAAGAGCCTTCAGATACTACCCGAGAAATTCCACGGCCTTACAGATACCGATACAAGATATCGTCAGCGTTATGTTGACCTTATCATGAACATGGACAGCCGTGAAGTATTCATCAAGCGTTCGAAGATCATCAGCAAGATCAGAAGCTTCCTTGCAGACCGCAATTTTATGGAGGTTGAGACCCCCACACTTGTATCAAATGCGGGCGGAGCAGCAGCACGTCCTTTTGAGACTCATTACAATGCATTAGATGAGGATGTTAAGCTTCGTATATCACTTGAACTTTACTTAAAGAGACTTATCGTAGGCGGATTAGAGAGAGTATTTGAGATCGGCCGTGTATACCGTAACGAGGGTGTTGATACCCGTCACAATCCTGAGTTCACACTTATGGAGCTCTACCAGGCATATACCGATTATTACGGTATGATGGAGCTTACTGAGAGTATGTTCAGATACTTAGCTCAGGAAGTATGCGGTACTACAAAGATCACATACCAGGGTACAGAGATCGACCTCGGCAAGCCTTTCAGACGCCTTACCATGACCGATGCCATCAAGGAATATGCAGGTATCGACTTTGATCAGGTAGCTACCGACGAGGAAGCAAAGGCACTTGCAAAAGAACGTCATATAGAGTATGAGGAGCGCCACACCAAGGGCGACATCGTAAACCTCTTCTTCGAGGAGTATTGCGAGAAGGAGCTTGTACAGCCCACCTTCATCATGGACCACCCGATCGCTATTTCGCCTCTTACCAAGAAAAAGCCCACCGATCCCACAAAAGTAGAGCGTTTCGAGCTCTTCATCAATACATGGGAGATGTGTAACGCATATTCGGAGCTTAATGACCCGATTGACCAGCGTGAGCGTTTCAAGGCTCAGGATGCACTTGCAGATGCAGGTGATGAGGAAGCAAACCACACCGATGAGGACTTCCTGAACGCACTTGAGATCGGTATGCCTCCTACAGGCGGTATCGGATACGGTATTGACCGTCTCGTCATGCTGCTCACCGACAGCCCTTCCATACGTGAGGTCCTCTTGTTCCCGACGTTAAAGTCGCTGAGCTAAAGAGGATGAGGAAGAATATAAAACAGAATAATAAGATTATGAGTGCCGGTCGAAAGACCGGCATATATTTTGACCACAAATGACCACTTAAAAACTGTGGTCAAAGACACCATTAAATTGACATCCTTCCCTGTATATGCTATCATGTGCTATAAGGGGTTTTAGGCGAATCAGAAGGAGGTAAGACAGATGGTAAAATTCTATATATGTGAAACATGCAAAAACATAATAACAAAAATAGTGGACTCTAAGGTACCCGTAGTATGCTGCGGCAAGCCCATGAAAGAGCTCGTACCCGGAGCAGTGGACGGTGCACTAGAGAAGCATGTACCTGCAGTAACAATAGAAGGAAATACTGTGAAGGTACAGATAGGTGAAGTAATACATCCGATGTTAACCGAGCACTATATCCAGTTCATAGCACTGGAGACCAAGAACGGAGTCCAGATCAAGAACCTCAAGGCAGGAGATGAGCCCAAGGCAGAATTCATACTTGCTGACGGTGATGAGGCAGTGGCTGTGTATGAGTACTGCAACCTGCATGGGCTGTGGGTGAAGGAAGTGTAATGCTCTCATAAAGGGAGATGATTGATTATCATAATGTCTTTTGAAATGAAAGAAAAAGAATATCATCTTTCTTAATTAAACTAAGAAAGATAATAATCAGAAGTTATTATATTTATAAAAGTTACAAAAACCGGAAAGAACCACGACAAAAGCACGAGGCTCACATGACATATAAATTAAATCCAGAAATAAGAAAAATAGAAAGCAACATAGTATTAATATATCCCGATTGCAGTAGAAAAGAGTATTCTTCCGGAACTATGTTGGCTGAGGATGCATTTGATAAAA
>JAFRSU010000033.1 GCA_017427415.1 Lachnospiraceae bacterium
AAAGATCAGGCAGCATAGCAAAAATAATCGGGGTTTCAATGCAGTCATTAAAATTAACTTCATTGCTCCTGCTACTCCGAAAATTATCAAAAAAAGTATCATTGTCATAAATATTTTGCTTTGACATTATATGGTCCCCCCCATAATCTATAAAACTGTAAGATAATCGCACTATATACATCAGAGCAATATTCCAAAGTCTCCAGTAACACTGATAACTTCACTTGATATTTCTCTGCCATACAACCTTTTTCTCCCTGTATTGTTCTTCAAAGCTAGGCCTTTTCTTTTAGCTACCCTTATTGTATTTTTCTGAAAAGTATATTCCGATTTAACAGAACGATCCCTAAATGCCCTTACAGAAATCTAGGATTTCTTGTTTTCTTGGTTCTATGTCCGCTTTATATTCGATAGATGTCAGCCCAAGATGTCCCGCACTCTCTATCTCCAAATGGCCATAAAAATGTTCTATACTGCCAATTATCCTCTCACACTCCGGCATATTAGGACCGGTTCTCAGAGCAATAGTATATCCCTTCTTTCCGGGTTTAATTGTTGCATGGGGTTCATGTGTATTGCACCAAGGTGTACATCTATCGATGAATGCCTTAAACTGCCCGGGGATATCAGCCCAGTATGAAGGAGAAACGGAGACAATAATATCCGCCGCATCATATTCACCCATTATGCTCTCAATAACCGCTGCATCACTCATGACACACTTCGCCGTATTGTGGCATGAACGGCAACCTCTACAGAATCCAAAGGTATAATCATCTATGCAGATACTTTTAACATCGTATTTATTTGATAACTGTTCCGAAACTAACTTAACTATTTCAGCAGTGGCTCCCGTACGAACAGGGCTGCAATTAATTATTAAAGCTCGCATTCTACAAAACTCCTTCATGTATTATCCTGCTGATTTAATTGACTATATTACTTTGCAAGAGTTGAATCGCCTCTTCAACGGTGATTAAAGTGGCATTTTACATTGTATTAAATTTTTGATTCTTATCTGTATTCATTGTTCTCTATCCCATAGGTTGTTACCAAAGTATTGAAAATTGCATATTGGGGAGATATCTTTTAAAGTACATGATAGTATGGGCAAATATTCTCGTAATGCCCATCTTTCATCCTAAATCCGCCGGGGATAGTCCCAAGCTGTACAAAGCCAAGTCTTTCATATAGATGTCTTGCATGGATGTTGCTCTCTACTACAGCATTGAACTGTAATATCCTAAATCCGATATCCTTTGCTTTAAGCAGACAATCACTTACAAGTTTTTCTCCGATATGCTGCCCCCGGCACTTAGAATTTACTGCATAGCTTGCATTACAAATATGCCCACATCTGCCAACATTGTTCGGATGCAATATATATAAGCCAACTACCCGGCCATCATCTTCTGCTACACCGGTATAGCTCTGCGACTCAAAGAACTCTTTTCCAGACGAAGCATCAAGAAAGTCTTCCTGAGGAAACGCTATTCCGTCTTCAACAACCTCATTCCAGATATCTATCATCTGCTGAATGTCTTTTTCTTCATATTTTCGTATTATCATTTTAAAATAACTCCTCAATAGAATATGCACCAGATTCTTTGTCATACTCTTTAATGTTCAGATAGGTCTTCTGTAAACATGGATTATTCCGTAACAAAGCGTATCAGCTTAGAAGCCTCCGCACATACACCAGTCCCCGATAGAGAAGAACTGCATCTCTACATCTTCCTTCTGCTCTTTTACCCCTGCCTTGTTTAATTCTGCAACCTTTTTCAACCATCCGGAATCTTCTATTCCACACATTGTTTCTTCAACTTGTAAACACCCGCTTCAGTTTATCAAGAAACATCTCATCTGCATACCTAATTGTAGGAATATGAATAAATACCGCTCTCCCGGCATATTTGGTAAGTGCCTGCCAATATGCTTCGTTACAAAGACTGTTTTTAGGATCATCGGATATCTCAGCCTCTATTTCTACAGCCTTTATGGATCCTATGAGATCAGACAGATCTAATTCAGAATAAATTATTTTATCATCCTTAGCTGCTGATTTTTCAATCCTTACACTTGAAGTCAGGGTCTTATCTACACCAAACAATATGACACGATCATATTCTTCACCAGCTGAGTCGATATCTTTCCTAAGCCCCGCCAAAGAATTAGTCAACAGCAAGTGTTCAGATGAAATTAATACTGCCAGTTTACCGGATGCATTATTTTTTCCTTTAAAACCAACAAAAAGTACTTTACCCATCTTTCTCCACCATTATCTGCAGTCCAAGTTCAAATGCCAGGAACATTATTTTCGTCTTATCGTCAATACGTGCGCCATTCGAGAGGCTTCTCGGATCCCACGTGGAATGATCGAGATTGTCTCCCGCATAAAAGAACTGGAAAAATTCCGTTTCCCTGAAATCGCATACTGCCTGCATGCCGGCACACTCCATCTCGACACAGATCGCTCCCTGTTCTTTTCTGCGGTTTACTTTTTCTTTTGTCTCACGATAACATGCATCCGTTGTCCATGTAATCCCTTCAACATAAGGATAGCCGCACACCTTTAAGACCTTCTTAAACGTGTCTCTGTATTTTTTGTTTACTTCTATAACATCACCCGACACAGCATAATGATAGCTTGTCCCCTCATCCCTTAACGCCGCGGTCGGAATGATAATGCCACAATCCTCTATGGATTTATCCAAAACCCCACAATTACCGAGTAGTATGAGACATCTGCTTCCCATTGCCATTAGTTCTTCATATTGTGCAACACAGATTGGTTCGCCGACTAATGAATGATACAGTGCAAATCGCTTTCCCTTATAATTAACCTCATATACCGGATTGAGACCCGTGGCAGAATGAATATCCGCAATTTTCCTGGTATCAAATGTCGTAAGCACACTGTCAAACAGCTTCCATGAAAAACACGATATCGTTACTTCGGGAAAGTCCTCAATTCTCTCCACACACATGTCCGGATTTATTATAGCATTGGTGTCTCTGTCAAATTCTTCAAGTAACATAATACTCCCTCACTTCTTATTCAGATGTCCTGTAATCAGATTTCCCAAGGTATCGGTCCTCTTCCTTTTCTTTCCAAAAAATATTAAACCGGTCTTTGTCAACACCCAGGTCAGCACACATTTGGCGCTTGGTGTATTTTTCGTGGCCCTATTCCGTGATCAGGGTTTCAAACAAATCAAAAACAACTGCCTTAAAACTTCCGATTCTCATAATCATATCTCTCCATCAACACGCTCTTCAATCAGCTTCCGTATAACCTGCTCTCGGTTATGAGCAGTTTCATAATATGTTATATTATACTTTTCACACTGCTCCTTCATGAGTTTACTCTGCTCTACGATATATTCTGCCCCTTCTCTTAATTCTTCGTCGGACTTATAAAAAGTATAGTCTTTTTCTGTATCGTATTTTTTCTGTATAAGGAAACGCTCCTCAGGTGTAACATCAGACGTGATTAGGTATATTATATCACAGTTTGCTCCCCGGATATATTTCTCATAATCCTCGGGCAAAAGCTGGTACATATCAAGCACCATACCCGGTTCAAACTCATCATATTCAGCACTGTCAAGCATAGCACGTACAAACGGTGCCATTTTCCCGCTTATCACACGCAGGGTATCCATGGAAGAAAGCCCCTGATATGTGCTTACCCCCGTCTCAGGGAAACACTTTTCAAAGCCCGCTATTATAGAATCCATACTTATATGCTGATAGCCGTATTTTGTTGACAAAAGATGTGACACCGTGCTTTTCCCGGCTCTCGGAACTCCTGCTATAATAATATTGTTTTTCATTGTCTTCTCCACCTTACAAATATGAATTCTTTATTTTCGTACCATGTACCAATATGTGTAGAGTTTCTCATAGCCAAACTTCTTGTACAGATTGAGTGCAACTTCATTTGTCTCGATCACCTGAAGATATGAGTAATCTGCTTCTTCAGCTTTTGACTTTGAGATAGCTGCGTAGCAAAGCTTCTTTCCAAGTATCTGATCTGTTTAATTTCCATTGTTTTCACTTATCTTTTAATCCCTTACTGATCCTTGTATAATAATTCAACTCATCCTCACGGACAATTCTTGCACCATTATTTTTTTGCACTTTTATAGATGCCGGATAATGTTTTCCTATCTGATGGAATTCATTTTAAAAAATCACCGATCTCTCCCAACATCTTTCCCAGACTGTGATATCTGCCTGAATATATGACCGGATCCAGTACAGTAAGATCCACATCAAATATATCCTTGCATACAAGATTCTCATCCATCTGTATATTGCGGATACGGCAGAAGAAAGTGGTTGAATCTCCGGTTTCAACAGCCCTTTCAACCTCGCATTCATATACCCACCGGCTTTCATTCAATACCGGTACATCAAGGACCTCTCCTCTGACAACTTCGTAATAAACATCGTTTTTTGCCCCGTCTTTGGCATGTTTTGAACCAAAATAATCCATAAGCGGCAACATATCCGTACTGACAAGATTTGCACTGAATATACCGGTTCTTAAGACATTTTTCTTCGTAGTCTTTGTTCCTGACATACTGATAACAAACAGATACCCATCACCTTCCTCATGTGTTGCACTGGCCCACGTTATAGGTGCAAAGTTTGCTGAACCGTCTTCGTTATTTGTCCCAATTATAAAAGATGGTTGTACACACATAGAATATATAGGTTCAACCGATCGTCTCTTTGCCATTTGTTCTCCTTTTATTCATCAAATCGCTTACTACCCAATTGTAAAGCTTTCCGTCTTCAGATTACAATAATATCTTCCGTTTTCAGCTGTAAACTTTAATACACAATAATCTGGATCGGTAACCCCACCTTTATAGAACAATGTGTCTCCCTTACGCCAGATCATATCTTTTGTCCCTTGGTCAGTCAGTACTTCCATTTTGCCTTTCAGCATAACACCCACGTACCTGATCAAGCCTTTATGATAAAAATATATACAAGCATTAGGATTATTCATGTACTGTTTTACTCTCATTGAAGAAGTATTTGTCGAAAAATAAAAATGCTTTAACCCGTCCATCTTTCTCGGCTTTAACATTGCTTTTACATTCGGAAATCCATCATCATCAATAGAACAGATAAAAGCAACTTTCTGTTTTCGGATGAAGTTCTCAATATTTTTATTATCCATACTCTTCATATCTTTTCATCCTCCAAGTAGTTCTTTATTACATTTTTCTATACACCGCACGTCCTGCTTTGCGAACTTCAACAACCCTATACCCGCCTTCTTCATATATTCTTTTAGGGGTATCTCCATCAGGCCATATATATACGTTCTCAATACCATTCTGCCTGCACCATTCCACGTAACTGTAAAACAATGCCCGTCCCGCACCGGTTTTTCTATGCTTCTTTGATACCAAAAGATAATCGACGCGACAGGCTCTCTCTGAAATATGACCATATAACAAGCCTATCGTCTTTCCATTTAGAGATGCCGCAAACATCCACGTGTTTGGATACACTAAAGTCTTCTTTGCTACCAAGATCTCCCAAGGCTCTTCTGCTTCTACAAAAACATTCTCTATCGCGTCACTCCATTCTGAAACCTTTCGTACTACTATTTCCGGGTTCGGAATGATCCTGTTTACGTCAGCTTGCAGCATATATTCCTGATCTTCAACCCAACTATCAAATCCGGCTGCATTAAGTTTTTCTTTTATTTCGGCAAACCAGTTGTCATCTAACATCGACTGATAGATGATCGGACGAATGCCTTTTGTCTCATAAAATTCTACAATATCAGCAAGCACCTTCTGAAGGGCCTGTATTTTGTCCTTATATATCACAGCATGGTTTGAATCGAAGGAGTCCTTATTTTTCATGTTATAGAACAAAATCCCATAATCATGCTCTTCATACTCCGTAAAAATCTTCGGAAATAAATCTTCTTCCACATAACCATCTTGTATGTTCATTTTGCTTTCTTCATCCATTCTCATATTTTCTTATAGAGCCTTCTATTATTTCACCATAAAGTATGTCTGTCCGCTCTCTTCAAATCCGCAATGCTTATATAAATTTAAAGCTGAGGGATTATCAACACTTACGTACAAGCGGATACCTGCTGCTTTCAATTCTGTTTTAAGCTCATCTGCTTTAGCCATCAGAGCTTTCCCCAAGCCTTTACCACGGTATTCCGGATCAATCCACAGTTCATCCACATAAACATGCCCATTACCATTCCATTTCCCAACTTTCGGCATATATATCAAAGAAATCCAGCCAACGTACCGGTCTTCAACTTCTATGGCATAAACATATAGGTTTTGATTTGCCAATTCTTTTTTTATCTTCTCTGATACCTGCGAATCCGAAGATATTCTATCATATCCGTTTTCACGTTGAAACACCATATCATCAAACCGGCAATAGTTTGTGACGTCAATTCTTTCAATTATGTATTCCATATACTATCCTTTGCTTAACATGCGTTCATGCCGTGCCAAGTACTATTTCATAGTACAAAGCCATATGGGTTTTCAGCACAGAACAAATATCGTCTTCAATTGAATTTAAATATCTGATCCTGTCAATTGTTCTAATGGTTTCCTCCACACCAAGCTTTACTTCTTCCTCTTCCTTACCTTCCATGCCTAGAGCCCGTCTTAAATTATATTCCAGCCATTCCAACCATGTATATGCTATACCAAACAATTTATCATATGATCTGAAACCATTATCATATGCCTTCAGGTATCCCTTATAAAATGCGACAAGATTTTCTTTTTCAAACCTCTCATTTACCGTTCCTGACCACTGTAGTGACAGATTAAAGCATGAAGAAACCGGATTTCCATAGTCAAGGCACTCCAGATCGATCATATATGCTTTTCCATCATCCCACATGATATTCTTAGGGTCCATGTCATCATCACATATAGCTCTTATGGATGGAAGCCTCCTTCGTGCTTCATTAAGCTTTTCCTGTGAGTTTTCAAGGAGCTCCAGATTATCTTCAAGAACCGTCGCAATGCTGTTATTCATTTTTTTTGCGTTATACAGATAATCCTTAAAATCTATGGCGCTTAATTCAATTTCTTCTGCTTCAATATCCTGTGAATCAATTCTGTGAATATTTCCGAGTATCTCCCCGGCTTTAAAGCACTGCTCCGATGAGATGGAATCCCAGTCTGTGATCTGTCCTTTTTGCCATTTGAAGATATAATAGTATCCTCCGTCTAGTTCTAACATCTTTTCCCCTTCAAATGTAAGTGCCGGAACTATTGATATCTGGTTATCCTCAAGTATTCTCTCCAAGGCCTCAGCTTTTTTATAATTCTACATTACGCCAGGCCGTTTCATTATTTCCGGATTAAGATATTTTACTGCATAGATTCCTGTTGAGGTTTGCACTTTAAACATCTTGTGCATTAATCCACCGGATACCGGAAGGATATCTCCCTTTATGTCACCCAGGTTGTAACTCCCGATTAGTTTAAATATTCTTTCTTTCATTTTGTGATTTTCCATCTTAAAACGGTTCTATATGAAATATGTATAACAGTCTACCAGCCATTCAATGCCTGATTCAGCTTGATCAACACCGGGGTTCTTGTTAGCCATAACAACAGAGATTTCCCCTTTTTGAGTATTCATTTTCATCATGCACTGGCCGTTTTCGCCCCAACCTTTAGAAACCAATGTATTATCTCCGTTCAGAAATATACCAAGACCGGTCCACGTGAAATTCTCCACGGGTTTTATCATCTCCAAAGCTGTCTCTTTCTGTAATAGACTGCTGTTCCCATTAAGAGCTTTAATAAACTCTGCTGCGATAATAAGCAGGTCTTCAGGTGTGCTCCACAGCCCTGATGCGGCCAGATCCGGAACTAAAGGAAATCTCCCGGGAATAGGCTTATCCTCATCATCGTATCCGGTTGCCATCCTCGCATTAAAAATATCAATGTTATTGGGTGTGGCAAAAAACATATTTTCTAACTCTAATCCGTCAAAAACCATTTCCCGGACAGCATCTTCAAAAGCCTTGCCGGTAACATCCTGTATCATCAGCTGCAGAACACAATAACCCGCATCTGAATATTCAAAAGATGTCCCATACGATTTTTCAGACCTTGCCGGTCGGTTATTATATTTTGTTTTCCCTTCCAAAATGTCTATCAGACTGATCTCAGGCTCTCCCAAACGCAATCCGTAAAAAGCATCCTCACCATCCATTATCCCTGCTGTATGTGACAGTACTGATCTTATTGTTGCATCGCTTTCTTTCCCGTCCAATGTCAAAAGCTTCCAGCTATGCAGATAATTATTGATGCTGTCATCAATATTGATCATTCCAAGCTCATACATTTTCATCACACATATCGCAGTAACAAACTTCGATATGGAACATGCCGGAAACATTGTATCCATATCCACCTTTTTATTCTTTTCTTTATCAGAGAATCCGAAAACGTTTCTTATATGGTCCGCCTTTGAAGTACCGTAACAAAGATACAATCCCGGAAAATTTTTTACAAGCCGGTCTCTCTTGTTCATTACATCGGTTTTTTCGGCAATCCATTTTGCACCGGACCATGGTGCAAGCTCATGATAGTTTTCATCATGTATAGTATAATACGGGCTTGTATAATAATCGTCATCAGCTTCGAACAGGCAGCGTCCTTGCATTATAAGCTTATCGGCATCATCCTCATCCCTTTCTTTGATACCGAGCTTTTCATATATTTCTTTATCAATCTCATACAGGTGGTATGCTCCTCTCCACTTCCTTTGAGCAGTATAAAGATTTCTTTCATCATCATAGCAGGCCTTCCAGCCTAAGCCTTCTTTAAACTCCATCATAGTATTCACCTTCTATTATTTTACCATAAAATATTCCTGTACTATTCGACAAACTGGAATTATTCGTCTGATATTGCAGTAACTGTTGATTATCCTGTCTTTTTCAACATCTCATGAATCCGCAGCAGCCTATTTCAGAAAACTCATAAAATCCTAATGATTTATAGAAAGCTACCGTTTTAGGCGTGTTGTCGGTAACCAGCTCAATTTGTCGAACGTCAGGATATTTAGCTAGAACCGCTTTTAACAGAGCTGTTCCGACTCCCTGACGTTGCTTTTGGGGAAACACAAGGATGTCTTGAACAAAAACAATAGTAAAACCATCTCCAACGACCCTTATGATGCCAAGTAGTTCTTCATTTTGGTATGCTGCCAATACTAGTAACGAATTCTTATAGCCTTGTTCCAATGTCTGCATATTCTCCATATATGCTGACCATCCTACCTCCGTATAAAGACGCTTGATTTCATCTTCTTTATACTCTTTATATTCCTTAATTTCCATTTTACCCTCACCAATTAATCTGTTTCAAAAATGTATTTTCTCGTCATAATTCAAATTATCTTTTCTCCGTTTCTCTTGTTTTCTTTTAAAGCGATTTCATTCATCACATTGTCATGATGGGATTCTATGGCTATTAAGATCAACAGATTAGTGTCCCCTTGCGTATCAAATGATAATTAATCCAATCCGAGTTTTTTCCCTTGCAAGATCATAGAAAGCGGAAACCCACTGTGATCTATGGCTGAAAAACCTCCACTGATATCATGATCAAACTCCTGAAGTCCCGTGACGTCAATTCCATTTTTGCACATCCCAGATATTATTTCTGACATTGAATGTGTAAAATCAGTAAAAGTCTTTGAATGATAACTCTTCAGTGTCATATAATACATACCGCCATTTCCGGTCCATTCATGCTCAAAGTAAGAGAAATGACATTCCGTCCTATGTTCCGGATCAAACTCAGCATCGCCTTCCGTGGCCAGCATATTAGTGCAGGGGTGCTGTTCGTTAAGTACGATCATAGCCCCGGGCTTCATGCATTTTGCCACAATCTCAAAAAAACGATTCAGATCTTCAAACCAGCATAAAGCTCCTATCGTAATGATCACAATGTCAAACTGCTCTTTGAAACGGTCATCAATATCATAGATATTTACTGCCTCAAATATACAGGGTAAGTTTAATTCTCCTGCTTTATCATTCGCAAAGGTGACCTGATTCTCAGCAATATCTAAGCCTATTCCTTTGGCTGCTTTTCCGCTTTTTACTAGAGAAAGCAGTTCCCGACCGTTATTGCAGCAGAATTGACCGATCGTTTTTCCTGCTGTTTCGATGTTTCGTAAAACATCAACCATTTCTTTTTCAAAAAACGGATATTCTTCATTTTGTATGCGTTCTGTTATATCTGCACCCCAGGATGTGTCCCTGTTATCAAAGGCTTCTTCCCAAGCCGCCTTATTTCCTTCAATATACTTATCCATAAGCTCTCTCTTTCTGCTTTCTATCATAATCTCTTCAAGCCATAAGATCCGCCAGCGTGTCGGTAGTCTCTACCGGCTGCCAATGTCCCTCGATGCAAGTGACAGCACCGATTGATCGGATCTTGTCAGCCAGTATACCTGCCCGATTCTTATCCTTGACTCCGTTAGGGAATTCCGCACAGGTAGAGTCTCCGACAAAGAGTGTCTTATCTTCGCACACATAAACCAGTGTTGAATCATCTGTATGGGGAGCTGGCGTCTGCATAAGCTTAACAGTGCATCCGCCGAGGTCGATCGTCAGATCACCCTCAAAAACAATATCTGCAGGAACGACTATCACTTCTTTGCCACCCGCATATTCTTTTCGGATACTGTCATATATGTTCAGAAACTCATCAGGGCCATTTGCCTCTATCTTTTTTTTGCATTCCAAAAGATGCCCGTTTGTCGTTTTATTTGCCATAGTAAGGCCGTTTACGGCATGCATCGCGAATGTGTGATCCCAATGCCAGTGTGTAATAACCGTAAGTGAAGGTAAAGGCAGGCCTTCTTTTCTTAAAAGATCGTAAAACTCTCTGATGTGTGTTTCCGAGTGACCCGCATCAATTGCCAAGCTCATTTTATCGCCTTTTACATATCCGAGGTTTGGACGATCACGTTCTTCCTCGAAAGGCATATACCATATATGCTCAGATAATTTTTTTAGTTCCATATATAATCTCCATCCTGCTCTTTCTCATATTTTTCCTCTTTTCTATACTACAACTGAAATTTATTAATATCCCTTTATCTTCATATCCTGCATTTAGATAAGTTATCGATGTTTTCTTCCGACAAAAGAGCTCAACAAACGGCGATTTGTCAGTATTATTACTTCCTTAACAACCACTTCCAAGCTGGTAGAACTTCTATACTTATCCCATTATACTCGGTTCTCATCTCCTCACTGTTAGTGATCAGGAGACATTTCACATCGGGCATAAAATTTCTTAGCTTAACAAATGCACTCAATTCTCTTTCTTTTGTATCAATGTCATCGATACTATGCTTTCGTTTATCCAATCAAGAACATTAAACAAATCTTCATAACTATTGATTTCAACCTTATCCATATTTCCCCCAACTACACTCATATCCTACCTCTAGAAAATATCATTCCATAAATCATCATGCGATTTAGTAAATAAAACCGGTTTGTTTTCCTTCGAGAAATACTTCAATTCCAATGTTTCATTATTATCACAATAGAAAGTTCCCCCTATAGGTTTAAGCTCATATGCTATGACTATACTCTGTGCCTCATCACCACTTGAATATTTTATTTCCAAATCTGTATAAACACCGATTATTTTTACAATTTCAACATCAAGTCCTGTTTCCTCTTTTGCTTCCCTGATTGCCGCCATCTGAGGAGTTTCACCCAGTTCTATAGCTCCACCCGGGAACCCCCATTTATTACTGTCACCTCTCCTTTGCAACAAGACTTCACCTTTATCATTAAAGATACAGCCACCTGCAAATGTTAAAATTATTTTTTCGTGTCCTACTTTGTTCCTTATCCATTGAATATAGTTTTTATTATCAGTCATAATCCTTTACTCCCTTTATTTCATTTAAAAATAGCGATTTATAATTCCTTACCTTCATTTTAAACTGTCGCAAATAATGCGACAGTTGATTTATCAAGTTCTTCCTTTAGAATTTGCAATGTGCAAAAAATGCACATTGCTTTTGCTTAACTCAATCAACACGCATTTTTTGCGTGTTGTTATTTTTCTCCAATTCATCTTCACTAAATCTCTGTTCAGTCTTCAGTTAATAACTTTTTCGCTCATAAAACCTTTCTCATAATCACTTGTCCGTTTTGTTCCATAATCTTAGTAAATCCGGCCTTTTCATACAGCCTGATTGGTCCCGTAAAGTCATATTCATCCCTGACTTCAGATATTTTGGCATACCCTTCTACAGCAATATATCCATTTGCTTTAGCATCATCACATACACGTTCAATAAACGCCGAAGCCAAACCCATACCTCTGTATCCCGGAGCTATCTCAAAACACACAATTGATATTGTTTTCCCGCATTTGTTTTCTCTTGCAAAATCCGGTACAAAACCTGAATAACTGTCAATATCTGCAGCATTGCACCATCCGACAGATAATCCATTATCAAAAGCGAGATATCCGTTTATTTTTCTATCGTTAAGCATCTCTACTGCATATTTCCTGATAGTATTTTTGACACCGTTAGCCTGAAATTCGCTGACCATCTGCTTTATGGTTTCTTCATTCTGATTTGGTGAAGTACAATAACAAGGCCCATTTGGATTACCGTCAGAGAAGGCTCGATTATCAAAAAAATCAAGATAATCCTTATTGAGTTCCTGTGATAATTTCTTTATAACAATCTCTTTCATACGAACCTCATTTAAAAATATCATTTCGTTACTCAACTATCGACAATATTTTTCTACTTTCAACTTCTATCCATGCCGGCGTAAAGCCACTCGATAAGGCTGTTTTCCATGATGCCAGGTTAGATAGACTTGTCCCATAATAAGGTATCGCTCCTCTTCGAAAAGTTTCATTTCTAAGAAGTGTTACCAGTGTTCTCGCAACACCTCTTCCACGATACATAGGATCAACATCGATACCTATCTGCCAAAGTTTCTGAGTGTCGGCCGAACATCCGGCCATACCCATGATCTTGTTTCCGTCAAGAGCTACAACGGCCAGCACATCCGGTCTGTCAGGACGGAAGTGATCACATATGGCGTTAGGGAACTCTTTCCGTCCGTAATATTCCTTAATATCTTCCTGTTCCAGCCATTTGATATCCAAATCTGTATCAACATTTATAATTTCATCTTTTGGCAAAAACATATGGTGGGTAAGAGCCATTTTATACCCGAACTTTCGGATTTCCGTTTCGAGTTCATAGAAATTATGCTGTTCGAAAAGCCAAATTCCATTCTTTTCTTTTACCCATTCCCGAAGCCATGGATGAAGCGCTTCATCTGCTGATATCACTGTGCCTCTTCCGAATGTAGCCATCTGAACAAAAAATTTCTCTTCGGAAAACTTTCGTCTTTTCTCGTGAAGTATCGATGTAGTTATTGTGTTCTCATCTTTTGAAAAATCTTCAATTGTGCAATTAAACTCATATGTTAATTGCTTTTTTACCTCATAAAAAAAGTCTCCATGCTCTCTCATACTTAACCCCAAAACTTGCGAATGATCTGCTCCGCACATTCCTCCGCTGAGTATACACTGGTATCTACACGTAAACTGTAGGCAATGTCCTTACTCATGAGCTCTGCCTGCTCATCGGACTGGCTTTCATACCGATCACCGCGGTCAATGTTCCTCTGCCTGCATATTTCAAGCGGACAATATACTTCCACGATCTCAAAAGGGTTGTCTTTCATGATATCCATGAGCTGTTGATAATGCGGCTTGATCTCCTCGCGCTCAACCAGGATACCGTCGATCAGCACGTTTTTTCCCATATCTGAATACAGCTTTGCTGTGTGATACATCATGATGATCACTTCCGAAAGGTACTTCCAATAGTTTTCCTGTAAATATTGTTCTCCGACCATCTCCTGAAACAGATCGTTGGCAACTACGTAAAAAAATACGTCCCTTTTCTCCTGAAGTGCCTCCACGATCGTTGTCTTTCCTGCACTTGTAACACCATTTAAAAATATAATCTTTCCTTTTTCCATCTTTTTCTCCCAATCAATCATAGCTTTTTATTCCGCAATGATGATCATTTTTCCCGTAAAATCTATCCGAATGTCTAATCCCAAAGGTATTATCCCTGTTGGGAATGCATGTCCGATATTAATATTATAGAGTATAGGTAAGTCCTCACGATGAAACTCTTTCATCACTTTAATAAAGACTTCCTTGTATTCCTCATAGTACATCTCATCCTGCGGTTTACCGACCAATATACCTTTAACCGCATCAAAAATACCCTGAGCCCCAAGATTTCTCAGATAATACGTAACTAAGTCGGGACTCGGTTTTTCTTCGCTGGTTTCCAGTAAAAGTATCTTGTCTTTCCATTCACTTACTTCGGGCCATATCTCAGTTCCGACTATCATAGGGAAAACATCCAGACAGCCACCCAATACTTTTCCTGTTACTGAGCCTTTCCCTTGCAACAGTTCATACCCATGCTCTTCCGGTATCATTTTTCTTGCTGTATTGATGCTTTCCTCCGACCACGGTACATGGTCCAAAGAGTATACAGGGCTTGATTTTATCTCATATCCATTACTGTCTGAAAATAATATGTTTTCCACAGCCTCCTTTGTGTAATCGGCCATTTTTACATATTCTCCGAATTCTGCCATAACAGAAGGTCCGTAATAAGATACCAAGCCGGCTTTGTTCATCATAAAATGATTAACCGTAGTATCTGAATATCCCATAAATACTTTAGGATTATTTTTAATGATGTCATAATCTATGTACGGCAATAACCTTACAGTATCATCCCCGCCTATCGCGCAAAAAATGCCCTTTATGGATTTATCCTTAAATGCGTCCATCAGATCTTTTGCCCTCGCCTCAGGATTCTCATAAATATATGTGCTCCCTTTCAAAGCATTAGGCATAGTTATAACTTCCAATCCAAAGTCTTTCTCCAGTCTTTCTTTTGCTATATAGTATTTATGGATCAATCCGGCATCACCAAGACCGCCCCACGAGAGACTGACTATGGCAATCTTGTCACCTTTATTCAAATGACTTGGTTTAAACATATTTCTTACTCCATTATTTTTCCGATAACATATCTATGGCTTCCTCAATAGTTACAGAGTCTACAATCTCTTCCCAGACATCTTCATTATAATACTTGACGGTAGTTTCACCTGTCATATAGTTATTATCGAAAGTACTGTTTGTCCCCTCAGGGATAATCACTTCAAAACCTCTTTCAAAAGCGGATTTAACGGTCGCATCTATACAATAATTTGTCTGCAGACCTATGATCATAAGACGCTTATCTTCCTGCTGTTCCATATATTCCTTAAATTCTTTATTTCCAAAACAGCTGTTGATGGTTTTTACAAAAATCTTTTCTCCCTGTTCGGGACGAACCTGATCTGCGATTTCAAAATCTTCGTCTCCAACAGACATACCACTACCAGAGCCTGCATCATGCTGAACATATATTACCTCAACATTGTTTTTTCTGGCAGCTTCAATCAATCTGACCGTCCTCTCTATAAATGTATCATAGGCGTACAGTTCTTCATCTACGATACCTTTCTGCATATCAATTACCAATAAGATCATAGTTTATCACCTCTCCAAAATATAATTCTTGATATTTACTCATTTTCTCACAATATATGACGCAAGCTCCAGCGCAATCTCAAAATGATGCGGGGATATCTTTTATTCTGTTATAATCTGTTTAGTACTTTCAAGTGCCTTTATCCTGTCCGGAAGATAGCTCATATTAAAGCGTTTACCGTCTACTCTAGCATATCCGTCCTTTACCTTCTCTGCAGCGTAGTAAACAGGCTCCCCCATCATTCCCATCCTTTCACACTTGGCATCTGTACCGTCAAGCACCTTTGCCACCGTCTCCAAAGCTTCATCCAATACTTCCGCATTAAAGAATTCATGTCCGCAGTACATCATATCAAACTCCGGCTGATGTTCCTTAAGATGCTTAAGATATCCATAATATGTCTCTACCGGTAATGAAGTGGGCAGCTCCAGTAAAGTATTACTGTTACATGCGTCACCTGCATAGCAGATCCTAGTTTTATGATCTATCAGAACGATCGATCCTTCCGTATGGCCGCACACTTCAACAACCTCTATTATCCTGTCTCCTAGATCAAACTCATCACCGTCATATATAGGGTATGTTTTCATAGGCTTCCAGTCGGCAAAGTTATCGTCGAGTACCATCTTTTCCCTAAAATCTTCCGGTGCCATATTCCTTGTTATTTCAAATACTTGTTCTTTCGGCAGTCCCATTACTGTCTGGAAAAAGCCAATATCCCTGTGATGCATATAGCACTCTTCAAAATGGAAATTTCCTCCCACATGATCGGAATGCGAATGTGTATTTACAAGCTTGATCGGTTTTTCCGTCAAGGTCTCACAGAATTTTTTAAGGTTTCCGATACCTATGATCGAATCGATCAGCAGTGCATAATTCTTCCCCTCAACAAGATAACATATGGCGGGTGTTGCATCCCCGAAATTATTCCTGATCATCCAGCTTTTTTCCGCAATTTCTTCGGCTGTAAAATACTTAAGTTCTCCCATTTTTCTTCTCCTTTTGATTGAATATTTTTGGCTTCCCCTCGAAGGGACGCTGTCAGCCTTTGGCTGACTGATGAGGTGTTTTTCCGACACTCCACTGATATTTCGAAAGATCAACCTTCCCGTTTATAACTTCAACTCCTTCTGCTTCCAGAAGTTTACCTTGTTCCCAAGCTCCTCCGAATGCAAACTCGCCGGCCAGCTCACCTTTTGAATTAACTACTCTGAAACATGGAATACCATCAGGATCAGGATTCTTATGAAGTGCATTTCCGACAGCCCTTGCCATCTTCCTGTCCCCTGCCAGCTCTGCCACCTGACCGTATGTAGCCACATGTCCGTAAGGTATCTTCTTTACAGCCTCATATATCCGCTTTGAGGGGCTGTCGCTTACCAGTTCATAGCTTTCAGCTATCATAGTCTTTATATCATTCTCCGGTATACTTCCATCCAGAATGATCGTATTCCAATGATCCTTATTCTGATGGTATCCCGGAATAACGGACTTATACATACTCCGCCAAAGATAAGCTCTCTCAGGGTCAACCTTGACATTGAGATTTACATATCCATCCTTCTCATATGTCCATAGAAACGCCTTTTTATTAGTCTTGCACCTTACCAGCTGCCAGTTCTGATCATGGAACGGGATATCTGAGTAAGTATCAGGAAACGACAGTCCGTATGTTAATGCTTCACTTCTTGTTTTCATTTAACTCCTTTTCAATCAGAGAACCGTCCCTCTGATTGATTTTCTCTTACAATATCTAACAGGTCCCTTGTTTCTGCAATCTGATATGTTGCATATTTTAGAACGTCTTCCTCTTTCTTTCTGTTGATCCACACGGCTTTTATCCCTGCATCATGAGCGCCAATAACATCGGTATTATACGTATCTCCGATAAACAGGATGTCTTCTTTTCTCTCCTCGTGATGTTCTAAAAGTACCGCATCTACAGCCATATCAAAGAACTCCCTGCAAGGCTTGATCTTTCCGAAGTCAGCACTTGACCATACATTTGAGAAATACTGTCCTATCCCAAAACGGTCAAGTACCACCCAAAGAGACTTTGCCGTGAAGCCGCTGTTGGATAAGACATACATGGGTATCCTGTCCTTTTCAAATTCATCAAGCATTTCCTTTACACCCGGAATATGCTCCATATCATTACACAGCATCAGGAAGTCTGCCTCCTCTTCAGTAGTCATGCTGACTACTTCACCGCCGTATTTTTCTGCGTATAAAGGAAGTTCATCCTTTACAAAAGGAAACTCCTTTCCCTCTTTATGCATATTCTGAAAAAGCACGAATAATTCGTCTCCGAATTTGCAGATATCTTCTAAAGAACATTTATCCTTATAATGTTTCTCCCATAAGGGCTTTAATCCACGATTAAAATCCATGGTTTGAATATTTAACAGTGTTTCAAAGAAATCAAATATCAATATCATAATATTATCCTCAGGTCTTTTCGATCCAGAACTGTGCCGCCAGATTTTTTAGGTGTTCCACAATGTTTGGATTCCATGAAATCATCTGTGGTAGCTTTTCACAAGGAAACTCTTCGCAAAGACCGCAGAATTTTGTATGATGTTCTTTACAGCATGCATGTATCTTACACACTCCCGATTCTGCCCATTCCGGAACACGTCCGTCCGCTTCTATGCATCCGGGACATATACCTTCCAGCTTTTTCTTGCATCCCGTACAACATTCACCACATGCTGTAATTGTATCATAATCTATCATCGTTTTTCTCCCATTCTCTCAATCACCGGGACAAGCCAGTTTCATTTCTTCCATGTTTAACTCTATAAGCCCGGTACTTACAAAACCTACCGATTCATACAGCTTTTTCGCCACGGTGTTTCCGGGCGTTACCCCTGTATAAATATCCACCTGTCCGAATTTATCTCTTACAAATTCCAGCCCCAGTTTCAGAGCCTGCCTGCCATACCCCTTATTCTGATACTTATGGTCTATCATGAATTCCCAAAGAGTATAATATCCTTTTACTTCATAATATCCCATCATGATAAAACCTACAATGATATCATCATCGTATATTGCAAAAGGATATGCTGTCTCAGAGTACACATATGCCCGTGAAAGCGATTCTGCATTCGAGATCACATACTTTTCCTGACCTTCGCCTACCCGCAATGCAAGTACTTCTTCAAGGTTTTCTCTTGTTACCGGTCTTATACTTACCATATTAATTCTCCTCCTTAAAACCCAAGAAATTCCTTAAGTCCCTCTTTTTCTTTCAGTTCTTCAGACTTGAATCCATAACGTGATGCCGATGACAGCGTAACAAGATTTTCAAGGAATTCATCATATTTTAGATCAAACCATTCCTTTGGTATCTTATTACACATTGTCCCGCCATCGTTATGACCGTTTCCTCCGTTCCATGCCTCATCAAGTTCCGAATAATATATCCCTGCTTCATCACTTTTAATACAATACCATGAAACCCAGTCTTTCATTCCTTCGATTTCTTTTCCGCACTCTCTGTGAGGAGCTGAATACTCTTTTTCTGAATATCCGGGTTCTCTTTTTTTGGCATTTTTACTGTATATCATGAACACTGAAAATTTCATATCACTTTTCCTCTAATATATTCCCAATCCGGGCAACGGAAATAATTACTGTTAGGTAATTTGCATTCCCGATTCCATGGTCTGTCATATATCAATACCTTTAGTTCAGGCATATGATCAAAAAACTTAAATGCAAGTGGCGAATCTTCTATGGCGTAATCAAACTTCATCTTGTAAAAATCATTCAGTTCAAGATTAAAATCACTTGTCTTAAAAAGCCCATCTCTGCCATATTTATTAAGGCAGAGCAGCCTGACCCGATCCAGTCCGTGTTTATCAAGCCATATCCTTGAAATCTCATATGAACTGTACGGTCTGCCGGTTATGATATCAACTTCATACCCCTTATCAATCCATTCATTGATAACTTTCGAAGCCCCGGGTGTCTCTTCAAACGAAAGCAATACCTCGGGAAGATGTCCTTCTATCATGAGCTGCTTATACTCATCGTCCGTAAGCTTAAATGAATCCTGAAGATTAAAGAACTGTACCTCTTCGTAAGGTACTTTCTTTCCGAATAATCTTTCCGCAATCCCGGTAAAAGCTCTGGCTGTCTCACAAAGACAGTCATCATAATCAATATATATCTTCATCTCAAATCACTCTTTTTCGTCACTCCATACATATTTTTCGTAGTATTCTTCCAGGCACAGACCTTCAAGATAACATGTGGCAGCCACGGCTTCTTCCTTTCTGACCATCTCCGGTCATTTGCTATAATGCTCCACAACATGTACACCCTGATATCCGATATTCTTATAAAACTCGCTTCCGCCGCCGGTCATGATCTCGGCTCCGAGCGGTCTGAATATCCTGTCATATCTTGAAAGAACTGCTGCAGCAAGTCCTTTATGCTGGTGCTCAGGAACAGTACACAGCGGTTCCAGATAAGCCAGCTTATTCTCCTGTACCCACCACATACCTGCAAAGCAAACATAATCCTCGTTTTCATCAGCTATGATGGTGGTATACTCGTAAGTTGCATGGGGTGCCGGAGATATGGTGGCTCCAAGTACATTCTGATACAGCTCATGCGGACTTCTTCCCTCATTTTTCTCGGGGATATCCCAGTTTTTAAACTCTCCGAGTTCACTTTTATTAAACCCGTCCCACAGGCATTTTGCGACCTTTAACGGATCCGATGTTACAGGATCCACAAAGTGATATCTCGGATCAAGCGGATAGTCCAGCTTTCCCTGCCTAAAATCAAAAATACGGTCTATCTCATTATAGGTAAAAGCATACCCTTTTCTTTTAGCCGCTTCAATAAGTGCTGTCTGACCACTGCTAAATACAAGTTCCAAGGGATCTTCAAACTTCGGATATGTTTTCTCAACATATTCGATCATTTCCGAGGCCAGTGACTCATATCCGGGTCTTAACACAAAATAAATCTGATTAACAGGCTGCTCATAAAACACGAAAGCTACAGGCTTGTCCCCGTCCATCCAAAAACGGTTCAGCCTCAGATAATCCCTGTCACACCAGGGAGATGTAATGGCGTACTCAAAAAACGGTGCCGCAGGACCGTTGCTTTCCGCGTGATCATATACATCTGTCATAAGTTTCCATACCGGATTTATATCTGTTAATATCTGAAATTGTTTTGTTGTTATCATCTTAATTTCCTTCCGTTCTTATACATTTCCATTCTTCCACCAGTCTCTCTATGTTCCACTGAGCATTTGCCGGGCTCGTAGAAGGCAGGCATTTGGCATCTCTTCCCAGTTTGGGTTCAGTATATTTTTTATAATACTTTAATGCGGTTTTTCCATTAACATAGATCTCCCGGATATCTGCAAGTTTAAGTATTTCATTCAGATCGTTGGCCACAACATTCCTTATACTTGAATCAGATGAACCTTCGATATCGCATGAATGTATCACATCCCAAACAGCTACATGGTTTCGCAGTAGAAAGTCTTTCTTTTCTTCAATGGTTTCGGGTGCTTTTTCACCAAAAACCATAGCCAACACTTTCCAAAAACGGTTCTGCGGGTGTCCGTAAAAGAATCCTGCTTCCCTTGATTTTACCGAAGGGAAGCTCCCGAGTATCAATACTTTCGAATTCTCGTCATATATCGGTGCTATCGGATGTACTATCATTCTGTAAAACCTTTCTTTTATTCTTCAATCCCGGAGACGTTTTGTGCTCGATTACCGGAACTTTTTCTGATTTATTTATTTCAGTTTTTTAAACATAAACAACAACAGGTCATCATCATTGACGCATGGCGCATACTGGTCGAGATTCTTATTCTGATACCATACCCCGCTGCCGTCAGGTATATAGCCACGTTTTACATATATTCTCTGAGCGGCACCGTATCCCGAATGACACCCTACTGCCAGGAATACTGTATCAGATCGTTTTGCCGCTTCCGCTTCAACCACATCCAACAGTTTACTTCCAATACCGGATTTATGGATGTGAAAGAAAACACAAAGGTCCACGATCTCCGGGATATTCTGACCACCCCATGGTCCTTCCGTCGGATGTAATACCAGCGTACATATCCCGACTACCTTTCCTTCAATCTCCGGCACAAACACGAGCCTCTCACCGTTTTGCTGTTCCTTGTAGTAATTCTCGTAAACCTCCATCTGCGGATGCCAATTGTACGATGTGTAGGTGTCAAAATATACCTTCGCATCCTCCGGCACCATGCTCCGTATGGTCAGCTTATCATCCCGGTAATATATGGTCTTATCTGATCTCTCCTCGCCTGATAATACTTTCTTATCAGCTTCGTCATCATCCGAGTGTTCATTTGTGTTTTTAGCCAAAGGCATATCACCGCCACACAGATAACTCTCCATATTCTTTAATATATCTGCAATCTCGTCTGTTATGGATTTCCCGGTATTATCATAGATATGACCTTGATTCTCCGGAAGAGTTTCCAGCTTCTGCTTCAAAAACAGAGCCCGTTCCACCATTTCCTCATCACCGCGCTCTACAATACGGTTTGTTATCGTTTCTTTCGAAGCTGTGAGAACCACATAATACAAATTGGCATCGTATTCCTTTGCAAGCTTCTTAAGTAATGGAAGTTCATCTTCCACCACATAATCTATCACGACATCAAGTCCTCTTTTAAGAACTTTCCCCGCCGTATCGATGATGCATTCCCAATTGAATTTTAATATCTCCAGCCACTCGATCTGATTTTTTGCTTTTCCGTCCTCCCAGAACGAATCCTTATAATCCGTCTCTATGAACCCCTGATGAAAATCATCGCCATGGATCACGTAGACCTGTTTTCTCTGCCCCGAATTTGTCAAATGCTTCGCATATGCATCCGCAAGCGTAGACTTTCCGACCCCGCAGGGTCCGGATATAAAATATATATTTCCCATTTTACACCTCATAATTTCAATTAAATTTGTTGCTGTGAACATCTTACCTTTGTGATATATGTTTTTTTCATTTTTTTCTCCGATCTGTCCGAACTAAATCAATTTAAATCCAGATACCACAAAAACTGCACTTCATTCCTACAGGCTTCCTCTTGATAATATGCATACATATCTACCTTTGACAATAACGCTCCCTGTTTCCTGTAAAAATTGCAGGCCGGTACATTATTGTTCTGACATTCTATGATCATCTGTCTATAACCGTCTGCCTTAGCATTCTTTACAGCAAGATCAAACAATTTTTGACCTATGCCCTGATGCTTATATTCATCTGCAACACGGATATCCCATAATACACAGGCATCATCTCTTCCTGCAAGCATATACAGCTTATCCGTTCTTGCAGCTACTGTAGCTGCTCCTACCGACTTTTCATCATCAAACGCCATATAAAAACTCCAATGCGTGATATCAAATTCTTTCTCGTATTCGGTTGCTCGTTCATAAACGCTTAAGTCTTTGACGTAGGGCGTAACAGGTACTTCCTCTAATATAAATCCGCCAAGGCCGTTATCAATTCTTTTTATCTTGTATTCACTTTTAACATCGACATTCATGCTTACTGAATCATACATTTCAAAGCATGATCTGTCGGTTTTCTTTACATATATCATTTTTCATATTACCTTTCTATTCTTAGCATAATTTCCCAGTATATTGGCTATTACCCCCTTAGCCTCATCTTCAGATAGCGGAGAGTGGTCAGAAGGCCGTCCCGCTGATTGACCTCTGATCGAATTCTAAGCATGCGTAATTGCCTGGAACATTAATTTGTCATCTTTAATCTCCTCAAAAAACTTACCCATAACAAATAAAGTTGTATCTTCTTCATGCAGTTCATTTTCCTCAAAACCATTAATTCTATTCGGTGTAAAATCAAGAATACCTTTCTTGATCTTATTTCCAAATGCCGAGATAACCTGATCCACATCACCTTTTCCGATAATCGTATGAAGGATCAAAGTATCGTCCTCGACCTCAGCTACCGCATAACTGTCACAGCTTTTAACGTAGAATGTATTTTCCTGCATAAACTGGGATAGATAGAACATATACAGACCGGTATTTTCAACCATGTAAAACCTGCTGTTTTGCTCTTTCTCGGTAATTATACGGACCATTTTATCCCAATCCTCTTTTTTTGTCATTGGAACTAACACAGCTTGGGTTTCGCAGTTATTATCCACATCTTTAGAATATTGATATTCCCTTCCGATCTTAAATCCAAACTTAGGATAAAAATCCAATACGGAATCATTTGCAAACAGATATATTCCGTCAACCTTGTCTTTGTAATCCGAAATAACCCGTTCCATAAGCACTCTGGAATAACCTCTTCCCCTGTAATCCGGATCGGTCATGATCGTGCCAAGTTGTATCAGCTTCACTATCCTGCCATCGTAATTCATACTGCAGGCGTTGACTGAAACATTTGATACTACTTTTCCGTCTTCTATGACAGAATATGGGATATAATTATCTTTCCAAAACCCGTTTTTATACCAATTTTCAAAATTTAATCCGAAAACCTTTTCTGCCAGTTCATTAAATGATCTTCTTAAGTTTTCGTTTTCTCTGTAATTATATTCAATTCTCATATTTCATAAATTCCTCTAATAATTCGTGTGAGTATTCTTTCTTTCGATCAGATTCTCTTATTATCTTCCATAATGCAGCTGCTGCCTTAAGTCTTTCCGGAAATACTTTTGTGGCAGCATCTTCGCAAAAATCATGGACAAACTTATTCCATTGGAGAGCAGACTTATCATAAGCAGCATAAGCCTTCTTCCCGTAATAGATGTCCAGCAGATCACCGAGTTTAAAGGATTCGTCTCCGTTTTCCTTTACCGCTTTTGCCGTGGCTACCATGTCCACATTAAACTTAAAAGAAGCTTCACCTGTCTGTTTCACAAAGAAATCACGAAACCTCGGTCCAAAGGTGAAACCACACTCTATAAGACCGGTGTCCAAAGTCAGTTCTTTCACTTTACCTTTATTCTTAGATGAAGTTTTAGCAGAACTTTTCTTTGTCGGTAAAATCTTTTCTCCTGAAAAATAGGCTTCTATTACCTTATTAAGTTCTATTTTACCTCCATCTGCTTTTAATCCATGCTTTTTACAGATTTTGATAAGTTCTTCTCTATACCAGTAGTATTTACTGAATTCCTCAAAATCCCTTATACTGTCAAAGTCAGGTCGAATTACTATTTCAGGGACATTTAAGATATTTTTTTCCATGCTGTTTTTCAGAGAATGCGATTCATCCTCAAAGTTAGATAAATATGTTACTATTATTTTTTCATTTGGCAAAATATAACATTTCTGATTCAATTTTCCATTAATGCTGAAACCATCCCTGTATTTCCATATGAATAATCCATAGCCGCCTTCTCTGTTCATCTGCTGGACAGATGTTGCCATGTCAACATATTTCTTGGATACTATTCTTTTCCCGTTATATTCGCCGCCATTATAGAGAAGCAATCCTATTTTGCTTAAGTCATGAACCGAAAGCTTTGCTCTCGACGCACCATAGAAATACCCTTCAGGACATCTTGCATACTCGTAATTGACTATATTCAAAGGCTTAAATATCCTGTCCTCAATAAAAGCCCCAAGGTCGCTGCCTATAGCCTTCGTCAAACATACTCCGACAAGATATGTATTTATATTACTGTAATTAAACACTTTTTCTTCAGGATTGCTTATAGGGCATGACAATGCAAAATCAATCCAGCTGTCTCCTTCCGCAACAAATGGGATATCCGCAACAGACATCGTCATAAGTCTTCTGAGAGTTATCTTTTTCCAAGTATTATACTGATCTTCAGACATCTTAGAAACTTTATCATCAGGAAGGTATGTCAAAACTGTCTCATCAAGGTCAATTTTACCTTCATCATATGCTATTCCGGCAGCTATAGATGTAATGGTTTTGGTCGCAGAATAAAGATCATGAATTCCTTCTGTGTCTCCAAAGCTGTGAGTCAGTTTTTCATTTTCATATACTTCAACTCCATGAACATTCCACTTATTATCGGTAATATCCTTAACAAAAGCCTCAAAATCCATCTTTTTCCCTTTCTTTTTCGACAGACTAAATTATTCCTTTTCCGGTCCAGCTTAATACTACTTTGTAACCAAGCTTTGCATACCATCCTGTTTCATATGTGTAGTGTATATAACTTAGATCATACCCTTCATCTTTAATAATAATTGTGACATTCTTAACCATAGTAAGCCCGATTCCCCGATCACGGTATTCCTGTACCGTTCCTACACACCCCGGGCCGCCGATCTTAATTTTCTTTCCGGATAGTGTATACTCTCCAAAGTTCTCGACCATACAGAAGCTCGCTATTTTTCCATCCACGAAACCGCAGTATACACGAGATTTTTCACTAAACAACGGAACCCAGTGCGGCATGACTTTTTCAACAGCTGTCAGAAGCTCCTTAAAGTCTCCGTTATAATATCCGAATGTGATATTCTCCGGAAACGACTTTGCATAGCTATGCTCATCAAAGCCTTTCAGATTCAAAAACATCTCTGAAGCCGGTTCATCATCGGCTACTCTTTTTACATAATCTCTCTCAAAATAACCGGGGTGAAGCTCATTAAAGAGTGAAGCCCACTGATCCTTTGTAATATCCTTTATTTCTTTAATGTCCATTCCTTTCGAACCTCGTCAATCAGAGAACCGTCTCTCTGATTGATTCTAAATCATACTCTTTGGATTTAAGTATTACAGCATGCTCACCAAATACTTCCTTAAGTATCCTTTTCTCAAGTCTTTTACGGTGTTCAAGATGAGCCACCAGATTATCGAAACCCTTAAATCCGTGATTCTTTCCATAAGGACAGCTTTCAAGGAACCGCAGCATCATCTGATACCATATCTCATTTCCGTTTTCATCCACTCTTTCCTTACGGATCACTTCCAATGAGCCTGCCACATCATCCGTATCAAGATACAGGATGCGGTATTGCTTCTGAGCCAGAACGGCAGCAATCTTTCTGTAAAATGCGATAATCTCCTCATCCGTCATTTCAAAATATAATATCTGATTCTCAACTATATTCTGTAGCAAAGAACATTCAAAAATCCGGTTCTCGCCATTCCACTTACTGTATCTTAAAAGAATGATATTTTCAAAATCCTCTCGTCCAACACGGCCATTGTATATTTCATATTGCTCTAAATCTTTATGAAATCCGGGTATATCCGTGAGAATCTGTGTATAGCATATTACCATGTGATCATCTTCCGCATGGCTTTTTTCTTCTATCTCACTCCGTATGAGCGCATATTTATCAAGTATCTCTCGATACTTTTCTTTACCGACAAAAGCACACCATGCCAGTTCAACGGGATTGTAATCACCCTCGCGAAATACTTTGTAGTCCGGCTTCATCTCTGACAGCTTTCCCACAAGTGTGCTTTTGCCTGCACCCTGTATTCCTTCTATAAAATAATTCATTTTTTCTCCGTAACTATAATTTATCTTTTATCTTCAACCGGAAAAAGTCCGTTCTCTGTTAATCTGTAAATTTTGTCGCATACCTCATCCAGATACTTTCTGTCATGAGATACGCTGATAACAGCTCCCGGGAATTCCTTAAGCATCTTACGTATCACCGGTCCCGAGAGCGGCGAAAAGTTACGTGTTGGCTCATCCAGTATCAGTACATTGGCTCTCGACATGCTCAATTTCAAAAGCAGTACTTTAGCTTTCTGACCGCCTGAGAGTTCTCTTATAGGATGATCCATCTCATCCGCTGTATACTTTAGTGCTCCCAGATATGTACGTATCCGAGTCCTGTCTTCCTTTCCTCCGGGCACTTTCCTGTCATGCACATCTACATTATTCCCTTGTCCATTTCCAAAACGGTTCATGATCAAAGCTTCTTCAAGAAAATCAACCGGGGACTCGTCCAGATTAAGCAGTACCTCATAATTCTGAGGCATATACTGAGCTTTTAAATCCGGTCTTGAAAGTAAATCTTCAGCTATTTTTGAAAGTAATGTTGTCTTTCCGCAACCGTTAGTCCCGACTATCGCTATCTTTTCGGAACCGCGTATTTTAAGTACTATATTTTCTGCTAAAACCCTACTGCCATCACTTGTTTTCAGCTCCGGGCTCTCATACTCCAGCACCCATTTCCCCGAAGGTATGCTGCTGTCCTTATCTCCCAGCTTAAAGAATATAGCTTCCTCCTGCTCGGGCATTTCGGTCATATCTTCATCTTCACGCTCGAAACGCTTCTCCATAGACTTTACGTTCTTCATTTTCTTCTTTAAAAGCCTTCCGATGGCGTCACGTTCCGCATGTGATATATTATCCAGGCTGGCTCCAACGCTCTGTTCAAGTTTACGCAGTTTCTCATCTCTGATCTTCTTTTCCCTGCGTTCACCGAGAGCTATCTGTTCCTGCTTTTCAAAAGCGTTAAGTCTTTCTTCCACATACGTTCTGTAAGGCACATTTGCTACCGTATGACGGCATTTGGTCTTTCTCCTTATCTGTTCGAAATGAATAACCCTGTTTGCAGTATGTTCTATCAGAGTTTCATCATGGGATATAAATAACACCGCATGTTTCCAGCTATTGATAAAGCTTTCCATCCATTCCAATGTTTCAATGTCGATATCGTTAGATGGCTCATCAAGCAACAGTATGGTCGGTTCCTCTATAAGTATCCGCATCATCTGAGCCTTTACTCTCTCTCCTCCTGAAAGAGTCTGCATCGTTTGTTCCCTATAGTAGAACTCCGATTCGACATGAAAATCGTTAGCAAGTTTTGACAGCTCCTTGGGAGTTTTATCCAGGAAACCGGAAGCCTCCATGAAATACTCGCATACAGTCTTGCTCTTTTCCTGCTCCGGAAGTTCCTGAGGCAGATATCCGAGCCTCTCCCCATTTATCACTTTCTCTCCGGAATACTCAATATAATCCTCTACCAGCTCCGGATCATATATCCACTTCATAAGAGTGGATTTTCCGTTTCCTTCCTCGCCTATCATGACAGCTCTGTCTCCGTCATTTAAGACTAAAGAAAAGTCTTCCAATATGGTTCTTAAATCCTTTTTATGCGTTAAAGTTACGTTCTTTATCTGAAACATATACATTCCCCCTTTCAAAAACTCCCGGGGTATTATTCAATCAAAGAACCGTACCTATGATTGAATACAAAAATACCCCGATACCTTCCGGTATCAGGGTATAATAATTCAATGTGATCTTCAGGCCATAGTAAACCTATAGCGTAAGAATCCGAAATATTAATATACACCGCCCCAGGAGGTAATGCTTTTGTTGTTCTTTTTAATAATGCTTCTAATGACGATAATGATACTCATCGTTGTTACCTCCCTTTCTGGAACTTTTCTTCCTTTTGGATGCATCCGACGGTTTTTACCTAAATCGTTAAACATCAGATATCACCGACATTTTCGATTATAACCATTATTTAGAAAAATGTCAACCCGTTATTTTAATTCTGTTTAGGTTTTCTTGTAAGTTTTTCCCTGCTGCCGTCCGGACGCTGTATCACGACATTATCCAGATGGTTACGTACATGGCCGCGCATCGCTTCTATATATGCCTTTCTGAGCTCCTGCTGTTCCGTCTTTTCTTCCTCTGTCAGACCTTCGTTTTTAGACTTATGATGCAGTTCATTTATTCTTTTTATGTCATTTTCGGTGATCATCGTTTTCCTTGTCTCCACATGTATATTTGTCTTTATTTCAAAATTTTCTTTATCTCTTCTTCCGAAGCCTTCGGCAATATTTTCTTAAAATGCTTAATTATCTTCTCATAAGATTCCTCGGGAGTGCTTTTATATACCTTGTCCGTAAATTTTGTCCCGAACAGTTTCTCGGGAGTCGTATACTCGGCTATTCCCCACCCGTATTCGTTTCCGAATCTGTCGGTCTCATGCTTAAAATCACTTATTACCACATATCCGAGCTTCTGAAGCCTGGTAATTGTACCGTCAAATCCTTTTCGTCCGTTCTTGCCGTAACTGCCCAAGCGCTTCAGTGTCTTTGAAAATACAGGTGCATTCTCATCCAGAAGCTCATACAGCTCCTTTTCATTTTGTGAAGCAAGCCCGTCATCATATCTTGCATCAAAATCATAACCGTCTCGCCTGAAGTTAGCAAAATCCGGAAACCATTTAGCACTTATATACATGGCTTTATTCCTTAAGAACTTACCGTATGCGCACTTTGCCTTTCTAATGACCGGCCCCTTCCATTCCCATGCTTCCCACGGGTCGCTCCCATCATACCAGCATCTGTGCTCAATATGTTCTTCCAGAGAAAATCCGTCTATCTCATTTGTAAAAAAAGGGACAAAACCGACCGTATCGATCAGTTTTATCAGCTCATCCATGGATCCGATCTTAAAATTATCCGAATATGTCATAAAATCCCCTTCGTGAATAAAAAGACAGCCAGTGCTATATGCAATATCAGTATCAGAGGCATTCCTATCACAAAATAAATATGCTTTGTCTTATGCCTGAACATATACATACCAAGCAAAGTTCCGATACTTCCGCCTATAATGCTTACACCGAACAATGTAGCTTCTTTTATACGCCAGGCTCCCCTTTTGGCTTTACTTTTGTCTATACCCATAACCGCTATTCCGACGATGTTCATTACTGCGAGATATCCTATGATTATTATGTATTTCAGCTCCATATTACAATCCTTCCTCTAAGATGGTATTAATGCTTGCATTGGCTTCTTCACTCATTTTTTTCTTATGCCACCTGTCTATATCACTGCATATGGCGAGCATCTCATCCACTATAAGTTCAGCCTTATTTGGCTTTACATAATGGAGATATGCTATCATTCTTTCCATCGCCTTGGGACTTCCCAGGTTGACAGCTATCTCATTACCCAGGCTTTCAGGAAATCCGAGTTTCTTTATCTCTCCCACAAGTTCAAGCTTTGTTCTCGCCCATTCACGCCGTGCGTCCATATACTTATCCTAAGCCTCCTACAGCCACAAAACATCGCTCAATATCTGACGTACATTCTCCTCGCTGACCTTGATGAGCTTTGCCAGGTACCAGGCTCTTTCTTCGTCACTCATTTCTTTTATTTTATCAGCTTCTTTTCCTTCCGTCATTTTTGCTTTAAGGTCATTAAGCTCATTGATCTTTGATTCAGTCTTCCAAATGATCTCTTTCAGATTAGACTCTTTTATCTCAAACAGCGCGAGCATTTCATCCCTGCTGCAAGTGCCCGACAGAAGCTTTGATATCTCATTTAAAGAAAAACCCATATCCTGAAGTTCAAGAAGTGCCTCAACCTGTTTTAACTGGTCCGCGGAGTAATACCTGTAGCCGGTTTCTTCATCCACTTCTACCGGTTTTATCACTTTCTTTTTTTCATATACACGGAGCGCCTTTACCGATACTCCGGCCAGCACGGCCAATTCCCCTATCTTTAAAAGTTGAAATCTCGGATCCTTCTCCATATCTGTTTCCTCCGAATCTATCAGAGAACCGTCCCTATGATTGATTTTACAATACTTCCTCAACCCTCTCGGCGGCCGGCAGATTGCCTTTCATGCGGCCGACACAGCTGTTTATCATCATTACGCTTTTCATCATCTCGCCGCGGTATTGTGTTATCTTCATCATCCTTGCGAAATCATCCAGTTCACTACCAATCATACTATTTCCTAAGAATAAAAGCAAGAGATATCCCGTCATTCCCGAAAAAGTATTTATCCCGGTGGCAAGTGCTGTCCTTTTGTGTGCTTTCATATTGTTTTTCATGATCTTAAGGCTTTCCTCTTCCGCTTTTGCCATGACCAGTTCCTCTCCATCAAATATCCTTATTGATTCGAAGGCGTTGACTACCGGCTCCATCCAGTTGGTATACTTGGCATAATGCTCTCTGGAATTCTTCTTAAACGCCGGAACCTTCCTGATAGCTACGACACTGCTTAAGAAAAAGAACGGAAGCGTAACGAGCAGTGAGACTGCAAGCATGGTCCTGTTAAGCATAAACAGCAATGCTGCTGACAAGGTCATATTTACTGACGCAATAAGCAGATGCATAAAATTTAACGGTCCCACAAGATAGAGATCGGTCTTATCTATATCGCTGTTCAGTCTGCTGATCCAGTCTCCTGCGGACAGTTCTTCCATCTCCTGTCCTGTCCGGGACAAAAGTGATTTATATACCCGCATCCTGAGCTTTTTGATAAACCTGATATTTATCTTCATTGTTACGACTGCCCAGACAAACATATTGTAGCCGAACATTATTACCGTAAACAGCAAAAACATACCGAATGTCGGAAGAAGCTCTCCCTCTTCCTTTCTCTCAGCCAGATGTATAAAGGTTTCCAGCATATTGGCTGAGAGTAAAGCATTTATAAAATCGAACGGTGCACGCAGTATCATCACTAAGATAAAGTCTTTTGTCATTCCCGTCTCTTTTAGTATTATTCTTACTTTTCTGTTCATCCGGTTACGCTCCTTATCCTTTGAGTTCTCCGTCCTTTAACGTATAAACCCTTGTATATCCTTCCAAATGCTGTGCCTGATGAGTCACATGTACCACTGTCTTATCTGCTGCATATTCCATGATAGCTTCGAGCACCGACCTCGAATTCTCACTGTCAAGCGCCGATGCCGGCTCATCGAGCAACAGCACCTCCGAATCCTTGCAGATTGCCCTGGCTATGGCTATACGCTGTGCCTGCCCTCCGGACAGTTCATCCGCCCTGTCTCCGAGATAGGTGTTAAGTCCCTCCGGCAGAGTCTCTATCCACCCTGAAAGTCTGGCCATTTTTACAGCCTTTTCCACGTGACTGTCGGGATACTTATGTCCCATGGTGATATTGTCATATATGGATAACGGAAGTAACATGGGGGACTGCATGACTACTGACACCTTTCTGCTTATTTTTTCGGGCTCGGTCTCTCCGTCCACCGTAACAGTCCCACCATCTGCCCTGTAAAGTCCTGCCAGTATCTTAAGCAGCGTGCTTTTTCCGCAGCCGCTCTCTCCCATTATACCAATCTTATCTCCCTTATTAATACTCAGAGAAAGATTGTTGATTATCAACTTATTCTCATATAAAAATGTAACATTCTTTAATGTGATCATCATTTTCTCCATTCTTTATAAAGATCCTTCGCGTACGCTCAGGATGACAATATTTATATATACGCTGTTTTTAGTTTATCTTTAGTTTATCAAGATTTGTCGTGAACACTTTAAATCCGGATATCCAACTCGGAAGGTTCATAATCGAATTTGTAAGACTACTCTGCATGTTTAAAAATACTATCAGCGTTCCGAGCATTATATTCCCTTTGATCACCATAAAACCGCCTACCGTAATAAGCAAAAGCATCGGCACTCTTGAAAGTATTCCCGAAAGAGAATTGTACAAAGCATTAAGCTTCTCCATATCCGCTTCATGTTTTCCCCAGTTCTCAAGGCTTTTTTCATAAGTACTTATGCACATTTCCTCCCCGTTATATATCTTAACTGCAGGAAATGCATTTACCAGGCTGTATGATACCCTGTTCATTTTTTCTTTTTCTTTTAATGCCGAGGATACGATACCGGACAGTCTTCTGCTTGACCATTTTACATAGAAAAGTATCAGGAGCGTAGGTATAAATATTACTAAAGTGAGCAGTATATTCTGAAACATCAGGAAAACAAATACCAGAACGCCAGTGAGCAGCATGTCGGTAATATCAAAAAATGTGGTAGAGAGATATTCATCCGCCCGTGAAAGTTCATTCTGGACCTTTGACATCACAGAACCTGCATCGTTCCCATCCCGGTTTTCACTGTCCGATCCGGCTTTTTCCCGCTGCATACTTAAAATTTTGCCGATGAAACCCATCCTTAAGGTATGTGCCATTTTTTCCGCCGCATATCTTCCGGAATAGTGTTTCAGATATACCGTCACCACATTGGATACAAGGAAACATGCAAGTATCGTCACCAAAGCAGATGTTATCTTTTCCCGGTTTTCTATCCTGTTGACCAGTTCTCCTATATAGACTATATATATCATCTGGGACAGATTGGCGGCTATCGCTATAATTACTGCGACAGTTACACATATCCGGTTGTTTTTCAGAATTTTAGATAAAACAGACATAACCCCTTAACCTCCCTTTCGAGCAAAGTATAAACTCTGCCCTTAGGGACGAGTCAAGGGGTTATGTGTACATTTTTATAATTTTTTTCAGTCACCCAGATGATTCTCCGATTGTACGAATTTCTCATATCTGCACTGTTCCACCACCTGTTTTCCAAGTAGTGTGATTGCCTTTTTCGGACATGAGCTTATGCAGCGGTAACACATGGCACACTTACCCGCTGAAACAGCCTTCCCGTTTTGTATTTTTAAGTTCCCCATCGGACAGTTCTTAGCACATAATCCGCATCCGGTACATGCATCACTTATTTTCAGTTTTTTACTGTAGTCCTTTGTCTTACCGTAGAACCAGAGCCTCTGACCGAACAGACCTGCCATATGTGCAAAGAAACTTAAACCTTCCTTGGGGTAGTTGTCTTTTTTTATCTCTTCCGCTACCTCCTCAAGTCTTATATCAGCTTCTTTGATTATCCTCCTGTTTTCTTCAAATGACTTTTTCAGCATCTTACTGTCACTTACCGCATCGGGCATTTTTACCTGAAGCCCTCCTGAGACTACGGCTCCGTATTTTTTAAGCAGCCTTGCCGCACATCCGGTGCCGTCTCCCGAGAAAAGTCCCATCGTAGTCATACAGAATACTTTCTTACCCTGCCATAACCCTTTATTCTTTTTTATAAAATCCTTAACCATGTAAGGTACATTTGAAAACTGTGTGGGATATGCAAGATATATCACGTCGTTTGTTTTGATCTTTTCTATTGCTTCTTTAGTATTTTCTATCGGTGTCATTTCCGCAGACCCGTCCACTATAGAAAGCAGCTTTTCCAGACAATGCTTTGTATTTCCCGTTCCGCTAAGATATATTCCTGTCATTTTTCTCTCCTTTTCCACCTCATCGTTAATTCAGCTCAATATGATCCCAGTCTACAGATGTCTCGACGCCTGTCATGCAGGCTATCGCACTCAGGCCATGCACCGCGGACCATATTTTAAGCAGTCCGGCTTCCTGTTCCTTGTAATCCTGATTTATGCCTTTTTCTTTTAGATACTTCTTATATGTACTTTTCAGCAAAAGGAACGGAGGATAATCATCCGGGTATTCCTTGTCCATCTTAAGGTGTGCCACAAGCTTCTGGCTGGCAAATAAGAACTTGAAATAATCCGGGTTATGACTAAAAAACGACACATATGTCTGCCCCATAAAAAGAATGGCCTGTTCCGCACTCTGAGCATTTTTTTCAGCATTTTTAAGCTCTTCCATGAACCTTTCGGTCACACTGCTCTTTATAGCCGCCAGCAGCTCCTCTTTATCTTTAAAATGCGCATACGGAGCAGCATGTGATACTTCGCAGGCAGCAGCAACTTTTCTTAATGAGAGTTTATCCTCTCCGTCTTCATTGATTATCTTTACACCGGCATCTATCAGCGCCTGACGCAGGTTTCCATGATGGTAATTATCGCTCATTGTTTTATCCTTTCATTTTTTAAGATTCTTCGCTTCGCTCAGAATGACATTTTATAATAATGCTGAATTCATCTGTTACTTAACTCTTTGATTCTTTTAAATATATCACACGTTTCTGCCGGATTCTCCCACAAAGGACTGTGGGCTGCATTTGATATCTTATAAAAGCCTTTCTCGGGAGCCGAAAGCATATCACAATATTCTTCCACAAGCTCCCACGGACAGTTATAATCATATTCACCGCTGATAAAGAATGCAGGTACCTCTAACGACTTTATGCTCTCTCTGTAGTCAAAGTTTTCCAATTCTTTATCAAGAGGTGTATTGCGGTACATCTTCATGCCTCTGATATAATTGATTTTTTCCCATACGGTATAACAGCTGCATGTAATTATAGGTATCACTATGCCGGTGAACTCTGATTTGTTGCGTATGGTCCCTCCTCCCGCATCATGTACCAGATCCACGAAATTGTACCATTCCGTACATCTTACACAGCCATCCTCAAGCCTTTCGACTGAATTCTCAAGTCTTTCCAAAGCACCGCTGTCATCCCTATCGGTAAATACCTTCTTCATAAAGTTATACATCAGGGCATCACGCTCGTATGAATCCGTCACTGCCTGAGCCATACCGATATATGCATAATAGTTCTCAGGATGTCTCTCCACCTCTCGCAGAGCTATATGCGACCCTCCGGAAAAGCCCATGATATATATCTTTTCCTTTCTGAAACGTTCTTTCAGGTATTCCGTCACCTTATACGTATCATCCAGCAGATTGTCAAGCGTGATACTGTCTGCATCAGCATCACTGTCATAGGCTATACCCATCCATCTGTAATCCCAATATACTACCGTGTATTCATCCTCAAGCTGCATATCCCCATACTTATCGGTAAATACATAGTCGTCGGTACCGGGACCGCTCGATACCAGTAAAAGCACCGGATTATCAACATTTTTACTGTTGATGAAAAATCCGTTCGGAGCACCGTTAATATCCATCACGAACTTTTCCGACAGGCTGTTCGGTTCAGTATATGTCCTTATCTTTCCGGAACTTATAAAGAACCATATGATAACCAAAATTATCATCAATACCAACAGCCCCAAAAGAATCCATTTTATCATCTTCAGTATCCTTTTCACGTTAATCTCCTGTTTCAATAAATCAACTGTTTTTTGTCTCACTCTTAATCTTTACACTGTCAACATTATAGCATGAATCTTTACATTGTCAAGATGTTTTTTTATTTTTCAAAAATATCACAAAATGGGACTTGACGCAAAATAAGAATAATGTTATATTGCTATTGTTCACGTAACGAAAATATTAGATTCAATTCTTAAAGGAGGTAATTGACATGAAGGGCACAAGTACAGTGAGCAAACTGAATATCAAGACATTACCTCGGGAATTGGATTTTTGACATTAACATTTTAGAAAAATATCCATTTTTATTTCCGTGGCAGTTTGTCACGGTATTTTTTTGCCCAAATAGCACTATTCACAGTCCTTTTGGACAGCTGTGAATAGTGCGTAGTTCGTTAGAAGTGATTAAAACAATTTTTACTAACGAAAGGTTAATAGGGTGAAAGAATAATGACACGACTTAAAAGCTTTTTAATGAGCATGGAAAACAAAACTAAGAACTGGCGTGAAATGTATGAGGGAGAGGTATTTATCCCTGCCTGTACTCCCGGTAATCATTCGGAATTTCCGGTTACTGCAAGCGATCCGACTTATTGGGCATTCGGAGATATTTCTTTTACGATTGAAACTACCAATAGGATGGCCTTTGACAGGCCGACAATTCTCTGCCAGATCCCAGCTGAGATGCTGGGGATCACCGATTACAGTACAGCCGTTGCGGATGACTGTTATCGACAGTTTATCCCGTATTTGGAGAATCTGAATGCTGAGCTTTACAACCGCAACAAGCCCCCGGAAGAGACCGGATATTATTATATGGCTCATCCCACTGGAGAAATACTTGTTCGAAATACTGCATATTTTACTATGAGACCCAGAAAGGACTATAAAAATCTCGGAGGATATAAAATAATAAACTATCCGGATGAAGATCTTGGTGCTTCCCAGATGTGCCTTTCTATGAGATTTCAGGTACAGCTAAAGCCAAATGATAAGAAAAAGGCTGTTCAGCTATTGGTTGGAAATCTGCCTAATATTGCCTCTTTATTCATCAAGTATTTTGATAACGAACGAAGTAACAAAGTGAGCGCACTTTATGAAAAGCAAAAGGATTTAAGAAACTGGTTAAGAGAAAGCGAATACTGTGCATTTTTGGCTAACGGCAGCATATTACCTAGAGATTCTAAAACAGGGGGAGCTATGGAAGGTGCTATTCCATTTGTAGCACCTGCTGATGAGGAAATTGAGGTATGCGGGATAAAGGGCCTTGGCATTAAGAAAGGTGTAACCGTCATCACAGGCGGAGGATATTCCGGAAAATCAACGGTACTTGACACAATCTCGGCAGGAATCTACGATCATATATTGGGCGATGGCAGAGAACTCTGTGTTACAGATATTTCAGCCATGACCATTTCGGCCGAGGATGGAAGAAGTGTTAAGAATCTTGATATATCTCCGTTTATATCATGGCTTCCCGGTAGCGATACCGAGCATTTTTCAACCGACCACGCATCGGGTTCAACTTCTCAGGCTGCGAATATCCTTGAGGCTATGGATGCGGGAACAAAGCTTTTGTTGATCGATGAAGACAAAAGTGCTACCAACTTTATGATCAGGGATGCTTTGATGAAGGAACTCATCCGCAGGGAGCCGATCACTCCGTTCACCGAAAGAGTAAATGAACTTCATGAAACCTGTGATGTTTCTACAATACTCGTAATTGGCGGTAGCGGCGAATATCTGGCTATAGCGGATAACGTATATCTGATGGATGAATATCTCATTTCAAATGTTACTGAAAAAGCTAGGGAAATATATAAGAGAAGTACCGCACTATCTGAAGCTATACAAAAAACAAACTCTGAATATAATAACCCAGAGAGTTTAAGTATTTCGCAGAATACAGAAAAAACTTTAAAACATAATAATGTACAATTAAAAAAGATCGATCCGTCAGTGCCCAAGGTAAAGGATTGGTACCAGCATCGTATCATTTCAACAGACGGATTCTCTCCTTACCCCAGACAGTTCGGACGCGAAAAACTTGAAGTTCCTGATATCGGATTTATCATCATCGGAGAAGAAAAGATCAATGCAAACTATGTACACGACATAGTCTGCAACGAACAACGAACCGCGATAGGGTTTATGCTGAGACTTCTTGAAACAAGAGAAGGCGGAGGCTTGTTCTCCGAACCGGAACACGAGACTGTGGATATCATTCAAAAAACCGACGAATTGTACCGTGAGATTGAAGAAAAAGATATTGACATGGTATATTCCGGTAACTTCCCTGATTGCGACCGGTTCCTGGCAATCCCTAGAAAGGTTGACTTTATGGCGGTAGTAAACAGGATGAGACATGTAAGTTTTTTAAACCACCGTTAACTACATGGTCTCGGTATAAATGAAGAAGCCCGGGTATTCTCTCCTACCCGGGCTTTTCTTGTCTTATCTGTTTTTATTTCCTTGGATCTATAGAATATACCTTATCAAATTCCAGCTCTGCAAAAGGTCCAGGCACTACACCGCCGGCCTGTCTTTCATTTCCAAGTATGCATCACATGCCACATAAAGCGTGTGAATATAGTTTACATCATTCTCCCAAAACTCAAATAAATCTCCGTCTGCCAGTTTGTTTTCCTGCATTTTCCCCATCCTTTCTGCTACTTTTATCGATTGCTTACCCCACAAAAAAGTTTCATTGTCCAACTGAATATAATTGTAATTTTCCATAACATAAATGTCAATGTACCCTGCTAACTTTTCAAAATAATACATTGAAGTTTACTATACTACATGCTAAAATTCCGCTTGTGTCAAACAGGGTACTGTCCCTTTGATTGACAATATATTACAGAAAGAAGGAGCTCTCATGAGCGTTTCAATAATACTCCAGCAGATGGGTGTCATCTGCATACTGGTGGTAATAGGTATTTATCTTTATAAGAAAAAGGTCATTGATGACCGCACTTCACAAAAGCTTTCTACTATTGTAGTGGATGTATGCAACCCTGCCCTGATACTGGGTTCCATACTGTCCGGGCACATGACAGCCACACATAACGACCTGCTTATAGCCATAGCTTTAGGTGCCGCTTTTTATGTTATCCTGGTTATCCTCGGTTTTGTCATCCCGAGGATACTTAAATCGGAACCATACAACCGTAAGTTTTATAACCTTATAACCGTGTATACCAACACAGGTTTTTTAGGTCTTCCTATAGCAAAGGCTATCCTGCCTGCCAATGCCATCCTTTATGTTATAGTGATCAACATATTCTACAGCCTCTTCTTCTATACACACGGAATGGCGATACTGCATTCGGGAATCGAACGTAAAAATACAGATACAAATGAACCAAACCACAAGCACCCTCTTCTGGCTATATTCAACATCGGGACAATGATGGCAATACTCAGCCTTGTGGTATTCTGGTTTGAGATCACTTTCCCGCCCATCATATCAAACACTATAGAGTATGTCGGTAATGCTACCGTATTTATGTCCATGACGCTTCTGGGCGTGTCCATAGCCAGATCAAACTTCTTTAAGTCATTCAAAAATATAAGGATATGGCTCTACATAGTTATACGTATGATCATAGTTCCTGTCATTTTAGTAGCAGTCATGTATTTCGCAGGTTTCAATACCGAATCGACTTTAGCAGTATGCCTTATGGCTGCGGTTCCTGCCGGAAGCCTGCCCCTGATCACGGCAGAAAAAATGGGCCTTGATACGGAGATACTTTCATCTTCCATAGCCATGACCACATTTATGTCCATATTTACAATCACTGCGATTATGTCTGTAGTGTCAGTTTTGCTTTGATCGCAGAGCTTTTTTCTCCCGGCTGATAAACTCGGGCTCACCGGCAGCTATCCTGTCCTCCACGAGCTTCCTTAAGTTTGTACACCATCTTTCGGTTTTCATGATGTCTGTACAATAATCCTTCCTGATATCCTCACCTTCTTTAAGAGCAGCCTCGTATTGTTCCTTATTTATATCTCCGGATGCATATGCCTCTTCAAGCTCATCCATGTCTGATACAGATATCTCCCCTTCGGGGAAGAAGATAATATCAAGGTATTTGTCTATATATACAAGCATACCATCCTCATCTATGTCGGTATTTTCTATGATATCCACATACCATACCGAGGGCTGGAATCTCTCATCGGAGGTTACCGGATAATTCTTTCTCTCACTATCATGGGTACCTTCGGGATAAAACTTACATGTTATAACACGATGCTGACCATCGGGGATAAGCTCAAGCCATGACATGCCCGCACCTGTCACCTGCACCCTGCCGGCCTTGGGAGTCTCCCAGTAATTGTTCTCACCATCGGTCAGCTTTATCAGGCAGGCCATGCCATGAAATTCATCTGTATCTATGCGCATCTGATAATACGGATAGTACATGAATCCCCAGGCATCACGGTTTAAGCGTTTTCTTTTCATGACTTCTCTCTCCTTCGGTTATGATCAGCGAAAGCTCTTTAAATACTCCTTGTGCTCATCGGTTACCCTGTAGCTTTCCACAGCTTTCTGAATGGTTTTCTTAAGCACCCAGTCATCCAGTTTGCGTTCCTCGATATACTTTATTGTTTCATCATAGTTTTTAGCCAGAGCTGTAGCAAAGTACCATGCAACCATCATCTTCAGATAATACTCGTCGCTCTTTACCGATGCAACAAGCTTCGCGTATTCATCTTTAAATTCATCTCCTAAAAACTCATTCATAAGCATTCTGATGCCAAATCGAGAGGTGTACAAATGCTTTGACTTTATCCATTTTTTGATGTATGGAAGAAGCTTTGCGTGGTTTTTCTTAAACGAACGAGGTGTCGCCTGATCCGATACGGGCCAACAGTCGACATACGGAAGAAATGTTTCCACTTCCCGGATGCATTCATCAAAATCCTTGATCAGTGAAATGATAAAGAAATGTACCAGGTTTTCCTCATAGTATTTATGAGGAAGGTCTTTTAAAAATGCATCTTTTTCCTTGCTATTGAAAACCTCCTTGGCTATCTGTCTCATCTCAGGAGTTTTTACTCCAAGGATAGTATCAGGATCAATATTTGGTACCAGCTTGGCCTGAAACTCTTTGTATTTATCGTCTTTTACTTTGAGAAGTTCTTCATATACTGTCATTTTTTACTCCTATTATTGATTATTGATTAGTTCAGTTACTTCTGTTAATGTCGGGGGATTGAGCGGCAGCGGGAACCTTGATATCGCTATGGCTGAGCAAGCACTTGCAAATCTTACCAGTTCACTGTCACTCATCCCATGCAGCAGCCCGTATACACAGCCGGCCTTAAAGGTATCCCCTGCGCCTAAAGTACTTTTAACCTCAACATTAAAAGGAGACATGTAATGGATATCTTCTCCTTTTCTTGCATACAGCATACTTCCGCCGCCCTGCGTGATGATAGTAAGACCGTCAGTTTCATTCTGCATCAGTTTTAATATTTCTTCCGGTGCCATTCCCGCATAATGAGCTGAGGTACACTCCTTTGATACCACGTTTACTGCAGCATTCTTATGAAGGATCGAATCATGTCTTGAATCTATCGTAACATATGGGATATTGTTTTTTTTGCAGATATCTGCAGCCAGCTCTGTCTCCTCTCCAAAGAACGGATCGATGGCAGCTGCCTTACACCCTGCTATATCGGACTCCTCAGGAATGTTCCACCATCTTTTCCCGGATGAGAACAAAGTCTGGAACCGGCCCATCGGTGAACGTACCAGTCCTGCTATGACTACATAGTCCATAACTCCGGGGTCATCCTGCACATAATGGAGTAAAGACAGATCTACCGCTTTTCCCGAATAAAAGTTTTTCAGCATCGGAGCTACGGCAGTCCCGATCCATGTACCGTCCATTATCACCGATACTCCGAGAGACGCAAGGACAGTAGCCGCCGTCCCGGTCTCTCCTCCGGGAAGAAAATACTGCTCCTTTATCTCCGAATACTTATCCGGTTGTAAAAATCCGTCTTTTAATAAAAAAGAATGTGTCCCCAAAATCTGTCCATACAGATATACTTCAGATTTTTTGCTCATAGTCCGCCCTCCTTAAAGATCACCTTAGAGCTTATACCCCTTCTCTTACATGTCACAGTTTTCTCTCATAACAGAGAAAATCCTGTTCGTACATATGACATTCACCTACTGTATTGAAGCCGAATACCTCATAGCATCTGATCGCTTTGATATTATGCTTGTTGACCAGGATGTGGATGCCTTTATAGCCTCTGCGTTTTAATTCATCCATGGCATATTGCATCATGATCCTTCCTAGTCCCTTATTCTGTGCTTCGGGAAGTACTGCCACCCTGGCCACTTCACCTTCGGGAGCAAGCGTTTTGTCCCAACACGAGAGATTATCAACATCCTCATCTTCTTCTAAGGATATGGCTGCCTTTATCTTCCCGTCCGTCTTAAGTACAAATAATGCATCCCTTTTCAGATCAAAATCTATCGACTCACTTGACGGATAGTCTTCTGTCCAGGGACAGTTTTCCCTGCCGATCTGGGCTTTATATAAAGACAGTATTTCAGCCTTGTCATTTTCGGTTGCCGGTACTATTATATATTCCATCTTTTTTACGTCACCTCATCGTTCAGCTTCGCTGACATTTTCCTTCCGATCAAAGAATATGTTCCATACATACCTTAAGCGGTTTAAGTCCCATCGTCTCATAAAACTTCATGGCTCCGGGATTGCAATTCCATACATTGAGTGTGATGTTGTAAAAACCGTTTTCTTTTGCGTATTCGGCCACATGCCTGTATAATGCTTCTCCAACACCCTTTCTCCTGTGGTTTTCATCCACACAGATATCATCAATGTACAGTGTTTTTATATCCGTCAGCACATTATCATTTAATTCCTGTTTATGTACGCAGAACGCATGCCCCATAACTTCTCCGTTTTCATCAACGCACACGAATACGGGAGCTGCGGGATCGGCTATTATATCTTTTAACCGGTCTGCATTATATTTTGTGGCCGGTCCTTTAAAAATATCGGGACGGCCGTTATGGTGTACCATATCTACCTGCACCAAAAGGTTCAGTATTGCATGTATGTCTTCATTTGTTGCATGTCTTACGTTAAGCATTTTTCTTCCCCGGTTCCTCCTTTAGTATTTTAAAAGCATTTCTTTTCATGAGTCTGTTGGCAGCTTCCTATATTGGCACACTTATAGCATACCTCGTTCGGGCATGTATCTTTTTCAAAAAACTCCCTGACATTTCCAAGCGTGGTATCCGCTATATTGGTCAGTGCCTCATTGGTAAGGAATGCCTGGTGTGATGTTACTATAACATTGGGCATGGATATAAGCCTTGCCAAAACATCGTCATTTACAATATGATTTGAGTAATCGTGGAAGAATACGTTTGATTCTTCTTCATATACATCGAGGCATGCGGCTCCTATCTTGCGGGCTTTTATGCCTTCCACAAGTGCCTCGGAATCGATCAGTGCTCCTCTCGAAGTATTGATGATGACAACTCCCTTTTTCATCTTATCCATGCTGTCCGCATTTATCATATGCCTGTTTTCATCAGTAAGCGGGCAATGAAGTGATATGATGTCACTCTTTTCCCAAAGTTCATCCAGAGATACGTAGTCTATCCCCGAATCCTTGGCTGGGAACTTATCATAAGCTATGACTTTCATGCCGAATCCGCGGCATATATCTATAAATATTCTTCCTATCTTACCGGTTCCGATAACTCCCACAGTCTTCCCGTGAAGGTCAAAGCCTGTAAGCCCGTTAAGGCTGAAATTGAAATCCTTGGTACGGATATATGCCTTGTGTATCCTTCGTATGGATGTGAGCAGCAGCGCCATGGCATGCTCGGCCACTGCATACGGCGAATACGCTGGCACACGTACTATATGTATTTTCCCGTAGGCGTATTCTATGTCAACATTGTTGTAACCCGCACATCTGAGCGCTATAAGCTTTACTCCCATGGCATACAGCCTGTCTATGACCTCTCGATTTACATCATCATTTACAAATACGCATACCGCATCACAGCCTTCGGCAAGCTTGCATGTATCGACGGTCAGCCGCGTGTCAAGATATGTTATGTCAAATTCCTCATCCCTGTTTGAATTGATAAATGATTGTCTGTCATAGTCCTTCGCATCAAAAAATGCTATTTTTTTCTTATCCATTTTTGCTCCTTTTTTTCTATCCGTCAGCGGATCATATATTCCCCGGAAATACATATTCCAGGTTCTTTTTTGCTGTTTCAACAAGATGTAAAACCGTACTTACCGGTGTGGGCTCCTTATCCGTCATATGAAAACGCGGGAAGAATCTTGTGATGTGAAGAGGGATGGCTTTATTGTATTTTTTCTCTAAAGAAGCTACCCATTCACTTAAATCATACATCTCTTCATCGCTGTCGTTTTCACCCGGGATGATCAGTGTGGTAAGCTCGACATGGCAGGACCCTGCAGCGTTCTCTATAAAGCTTTTTACCATCGAAAAGTCCCCGTCTATAACATTTTTATAAAACCTTTCGGAAAACGCTTTTAAGTCTATATTCATCGCATCGATATAGTCTTTTATCTCACTATATACCTTAAGACTTGCAGTACCGTTCGTCACCAGCACGTTTTCCATCCCGGCTTCCTTTGATAGCTTAGCAGTATCACGCACATATTCGTAACCGATAAGCGGTTCGTTGTATGTAAATGCTATGCCGATATTGCCTCTGCTCTCTAATTCCAGAGCTCTTTTAACTATCTCTTCGGGCGAGAAATAATCGGCCATATCCTTATAGGCAAATGCCTGTTTTGACCAGGATATATCACTGTTCTGGCAAAACGGGCATCTTAGGTTGCACCCGTAAGAACCTATGGAAAGCACCTTTTTGCCCGGGCGGAACATTTTGAGCGGTTTTTTCTCTATCGGGTCAAGGTCTGCAGACGTTATGCGTCCGTAATTGTCCGCGATTATACTGCCGTCACGGCAAACTCTTGCCCCGCAGAATCCTGTTTTTCCTTCTTCTATTTTACATTGTCTGAAACAAACGTCACAAACCGGCATATTTCACCTCATCCGTCGCCTTCGGCGCCACCTTCCCCGTGTCACATTAATAGTGGCGTACAACTTCAAAGCGGTACAGGTCTATGTTGCTGCCAGGTGCGATGCCGCCTTTACGCATGGCTATCTTTATCTGCTGTTCCACCGTGTCCACGCCCTCAAGATCGGGCAGGAGCAGTCCCTGCTTGTAGCCGCTGCGTACGATCACACCGTAACGCTTAACATCCAACTGTTCTTCCGAATCTATCCTCTCAGGTTCGGAAAGCACATCCACATTTATATCCAGCCAGTTAAGTTCATTTTCCTCGACAGGATCAAACCGGTTATCCTCAGATACTGCACTTACAGCATTTCGGATGATCTCTTCAGCGAGGTTTTTCTTAGTGGAAAGTATGGTCCCTATACATCCTCTTAAATATCCGAATTTGTGTATTGAGACAAATGCACCGGCTTTTCTGTTCAATATCTCATCGGGTACCCAGTCAGGTACTTCCATGACTTTCTTGGTTTTAACGAAGTATTCTGCGGAGGCTCTCGCAAGCCTCACATAAGCATCGGATCTGTCTTTCTTTTCTTTAAGCTTCTCATCTTCCGTTTTCAGCTTACTTTTAAGAAAATGTCTTCCTTCATCCTCTGCCTTAGGATAAAACGAGCATATGCCGTATCCGACACCTGTCACATCTTCATGCGAATACTTTTTTGCCTCTACCGAAATACCGTCCAAGGCTCCTGCCATGATCACGAACGACTTATGCCCGCATTCGGCCGCCTTATTGCAGAAGTTTTCATCGAAATCAAAGAGGTCTCCGAATCGTGCACTGCCGCATACATCCATAATGCGTTCATCATACACGGGACCTTCTTCGGCATATCCGTACGGTCCGTAACTTTGCAGCTTGTGAGATAAGTCTCCGCTTGCAACATATACCACACGTCTGTCTAGTTCATCGACTGCTTCTTTTATCATCATGCCGTATTCATAATGCTTTAAAAGGTCAAATCCCGAAAGTCCGGTACGTACCAGTTTAAAATCCCGGTACTCTTTCATTATGAACCATAACGGTACCATAGTCCCGTGATCCAGTTCCTTTTTCTTTTCGCCTAAGCATCCTGCGGGGAATCCCGTCATCTCAGCCTTAACCGCCAGAAGATTTACCAGTTCGGCGTCATACTTTACTTCAAACTTCACGTCTTTTGCCCCGAACTCCGCAAAGGATCCTGAGGCCTTTACTCCCGGTGAGATATGGAAATAGTCGGAATATAGCACACTGTGCGGACTTGAGATGATGATGGTCTCAGGCTTCAGTGCCGCTATTTCTTTTGCTATCTTTTTATATGAGTCAATGGTCTTCTCTATCTGTTTCTCACTTCCGCGTCCCACTTCGGGTACTATCATAGGCGGATGCGGTACCATAAATGCTGCAACTATAGACATATCTCTTTCCTCCTTGTAAAAGGTTCTCTTTTACTTTATCATATATCCGTTTTCCTAACAAGAAAAAAATTACTGTTGACAAACAAAAATCGATATGATATATTCTCTCCAATAACATAAGAAAAGCATTGACGGAAAGAGTAATTCATTACGAACCATCCAGAGAGAATGACAGCTTGGTGAAAGTCATTTATGGGAACGATGGACGAAAACCATTCCTGAGCTGTAGTGCCGAATATAAAGTAAGCGTTACCGTATGCCTGCGTTAAAGGATAGGATTTGTTGGAATCTGAAGTTAAAAGTTAAGGTGGAACCGTGCTGACGCACCCTTAGGATATATACGTATCCTATGGGTGCTTTTCTTATGTTGTTGTAACCTTATATCAAAGTATCAGCGGGTATAAAAAGAAGTTATACCCCAACAAAGGAAGGAGCAGCAATTATGAAGGTTTTACTGAAAAACGGAAATGTAGTTGAAGAAAGTTTTGAGAGTGCAGAAGGGAAGAAAGCATTCTGGCACACGAGCGCCCATGTATTGGCACAGGCGGTAAAACGCCTGTATCCGAATGTAAAATGCGGGATCGGTCCTGCGATTGAGAAGGGATTTTATTATGATTTCGAATTTGATTTTCCTTTTTCGGAAGAGAATCTCGGGGCGGTCGAGGATGAAATGAGAAAGATCATAAAGGAATCTCTTTCTCTTCAGGTTTATGAGGTATCAAAAAAAGAAGCCCTTAAGTATATGGCAGATAACAACGAACCTTATAAGCAGGAGCTGATAAAAGAACTCCCGGCTGAAGAAAAGATATCTTTCTATAAGCAGGGGGATTATGCGGAGTTTTGTGCAGGACCGCACATCATAAACACATCTCACATAAAGGCAGTAAAGCTGCTTTCAGTCGCAGGAGCTTACTGGCGCGGCAATGAGAAAAACAATGTGCTTACAAGAATATACGGGATATCTTTTCCGAAAGCTTCAGAACTCGAGGAGTATTTAAAGCTTCTTGAGGAAGCTAAACGCCGTGACCACCGCAAGCTCGGCAATGATCTCGGATTATTCCTGCTCATGGATGAAGGTCCGGGCTTCCCGTTCTTCCTGCCCAAGGGCCTTATATTAAAGAACACACTTATCGAATACTGGAGGCAAGTCCATAAGCGATACGGCTATGTCGAGATCTCCACTCCCATCATACTTAACAGGGATCTGTGGGAAAGATCCGGTCACTGGACACATTACAAAGACAAGATGTACACAACCGTCATAGATGACATGGATTATGCCATCAAACCTATGAACTGCCCCGGAGGTATGCTCGTATACCGTTCCGAGCAGCATTCATATAGGGAGCTTCCCTTACGTGTCGGTGAACTCGGGCTTGTCCATCGTCATGAGCTGTCCGGTACATTGCATGGTCTTTTCCGTGTAAGATGCTTTACACAGGATGATGCACACATCTTTATGACACGTGAACAGATGCGTGATGAGATCAAAAATGTCATCAGGCTTTTCGATGAAGTATATTCCGTATTCGGTCTGTCCTACGAGATAGAAGTATCCACTATGCCCGAAGACCATATGGGTGATATCGAAACATGGGATTTTGCTACGGATACATTAAAGGCTGCCTGTGAAGATATGGGTAAGAGCTACGTGATAAATGAAGGCGACGGAGCTTTCTACGGTCCTAAGCTTGACTTCCATCTGTCTGATTCTTTAGGAAGAACATGGCAGTGCGGCACAATACAGCTAGATATGCAGCTGCCCGAAAGATTTGAACTGGAATATGTAGGTGCAGACGGCAAGAAACACCGTCCGATAATGATACACCGTGTTGTATTCGGATCTATAGAACGCTTTATCGGTATCATCACAGAACATTTCGCAGGTGCATTCCCCTTATGGATCGCTCCCGTACAGGTAGAGGTCCTTCCTGTTACGGACCGTGCTGCGGAATATGCAGGCGGGATCGTAAATAAGCTGCAGGCTGCAGGATTCCGTGCCGAAGCCGACTATCGTCCCGAAAAACTCGGATATAAGATCAGGGAAGCTGTCGGCATGAAGGTGCCTTATATGGTCATCGTAGGTGATAAAGATATCGAAAACCGGACAATATCCGTACGCCACCGTTCAGGCAAGGACCTCGGCGCCATGAAGTACGAGGATTTTGAATCTCTGATAAAGGAAGAAAACGATAAAAAATCACTCTGATCGATCAACTTAAAAATCACTCATACAAAATCCCTCCGGTCAAAAACCGGAGGGATTTATCAGTATGTAAAAAATCAACAGTATTATTTCAAAAGTGTAGTTTTTTTTCTAATTAGTGTCTTTCATTTTCATTTGTAAAGCATTCACAAAACCTTCCCGAAAATGCCGGAGGTTCATTCCCGACATATAAATGCGAGGTGTCTCCAAATGCCGAAACCCTGAAATATGCCTTTCCTTCACGTCTTTCCTCTGTGTACACAGTCGTAACGGATGTGGGTGCAGCGATAAAACCGTGCCATAAAAGCATGGTGGGGATATTTAACAGATAGCTGAGCAGCACCGATTCAAGACCAAAGTGGCAAAAGAATGCAACCGTGTCGTTATTCGGTTTTACCGCTTTAAAGTATTTTCCGTTTCTTTCATATCCGAGTTTTTTTAACAGCTTCTCAAACTCCGATATGACATAATCTATTTCTTCTTTTACATTTGCTGCGGCAAATACAGGATGCTCCGTCCATTTGTCGTAATCAAAGAGTATTTCGTTCCCTGTCCAGTCCTCCGGCATCCAGTCCCAGCATATAGAATCCGCATCCGGACGGTCCGGTCTTTTTATCCTCGGGGCAAATTCCCTGAGCCAGTCATATGTGACGGGCTCTATTCCGGGCTTCATCTTCTTAAGGCAGGCTTCTGCGGTTTCCCTCGCTCTTCCCAAAGGGGATATATATACCCTGTCTATTTTTTCTTTGGCTATCCTGTCGGATAAAAGTTCAGCTTCCCTTTTACCCTTTTCCGTCAGGCTGTCATTTATATAGTCCGGATCTCCGTGTCTTATGATCAATAATCTCATGCTGTTTTCCTCCTAAAGAAAATCACATAATACAGTATTACTTACATCCAGGCCCTTGTCCGTAAAACGGATATAGCCGTCTTGCTGCTCTAACAGTCCCAACTGCAGGTACTTATCTATGACAGTGCCGAATCTGTCCCTGATATCCGTTCCGTATTTTTCCTTAAAGGCCGTAACAGATATCCCTTTCGTCATCCTGAGTCCCAATATACAATATTCCGCCATCAAAGCTTCTATGTCAAGTACCTCTTCCGTAACACAGGACGGATGCGATATATACTCTTCTATGTTCTCTGTATTTTTTATACGGAACATATTGCCTTCAGAACCGGTCCCTGCCGGGATATTTTTAAGCTTTAACGCATTTTTATATGAAAGGTATGAAGCTGCTCCAATTCCCGCACCCACATATTCTTCACCGGTCCAGTATCCTTTATTGTGCCTGCATTCAAATCCTTTTTTGGCATAATTGGATATCTCATATCTGTTATATCCTTTTGTTTCAAGATACTCGCCGGTATAATGGTATATTTCTCTTTCCTCATCTTCACCGGGCAAGGCCAGACTTGAAGGTGATTCCTCATATTTTCTGTACAGGGGCGTCCCCTCTTCGAGTATAAGGCTGTAGGCCGAAATGTGTTCAGGTTCTAAATCGGTGACCTTTTTTAGGGTATCCTTCCAGTTATCAGGCGTCTGTCCCGGTACGGCAGATATGAGATCGATATTGACATTGTTAAATCCCATGCTCCTTACCAGTCTGTAGCTTTCCAAAAACTGCTCAAAGGTATGTATCCTGCCTAAGACTTTAAGTATACCGTTATCTGCAGACTGAAGTCCTATGCTCAGACGGTTTACCCCGTATTTTTTATACAGTTCAAGCTTTTCCTTTGTCAGCGTCCCGGGATTACACTCTACCGTGAACTCAACCGGCGATATTCCTTCAGATACGGTCTTTAGTAGTTTTTCCGTTTCTTCCGGCTCCAATACAGAAGGAGTCCCTCCTCCTATAAAACATGTATCGCATTTTATCCCGTTATCCTTCAGTTCTGAAAAAATACTTTTAAGCTCCCTGCAAAGAGCGTCTGTATAACGGCAGGAAAGGCTGCGGTGCTTTTCATCAGCACCACAGCCAAACCCGGGAAATGAAAGGAAATCACAATAATCGCATTTTCTGACACAAAACGGTATATGTACATATAATTCCATATTCGCACCATTATCAGCTGTATGACTTACAATGATCACTCGTTACTGTCATCAGCTTTCGAATAATCAACAAATGAAATATCCAGGTCAACATTACCCTTTATGCCGGGGATCGAACCGGATTCAGAGTACTGCAGCATTTGGAAATCATAAGGGAATGTGATCTTATCCGAGTATACTGCAAACCACTTATCATATTTTTCCAGTCTCTCCAAGTTCACACCCATGATCATATATTTTGTATTGGCGTAGATCATAGGAGTATAGCCTGCTGCTGCCACTCTGTCACAGAATGTGATGCACATATCTGTCCTGTCTTCGTAGCTCAATCCGTTTGCTCTGGCATTATAAGTAGTAACTCTCTCGGTATCAAAGATCACGGGGTATGTTACTTTATATTTTTCTATCGCACGGAGTACGAAATCAGCCTCTTCCTCAGCTTCCTGCTTTGTTATGGCCTGTGAGAAGAAATATACTCCGGTCTTTATGCCTGCAGCTGCTGCACCTTCCATATTCTTTTCAAAAACAGGATCAAGCTCCAGGGTACCTTCGTTCATCCCGCGATATCCGAGACGTATTATAGCATATTCAACGCCTGCTTCGGCTACCTTTTTCCAGTCAATGGTTCCCTGGTACTTTGATACATCTATACCTCTTATGGATGCTTTTACTCCGTTTTCATCAAGATATATCCAGTTATTGGGATCCGATGAATCAAGTCTGTCCCAATCATAAGAGCATTCCGGTATCTTATCATTGATCGGTACATAATATCTTTCGGAGTTGTATCCGTTTATAGTAACATATCTCTCCGGTATGGACTCTAACGGGATGATGATGCCCTGCTTCTCGGGATCTTCTACATCGGGATGCACATATGCACCGAACTTGACATTTCCTACTACCACGGACCCCTGTCCAAGCAGGAAGTCTCCTTTAAGCTCACCTAAGTAGTACTTCTTTCCGAGCTTTACTACCGTGATCCAGCTGATGCCTTCTTCACCCATCTCAAGTCTGAATTCACTGCTGATATCCACAACCTTGTCATTCAGTTCAGCCTCATTATAGCCTATCTCACTGAATCCTGCATCGGTAAGACCGTACTTATACGAAGCCTTGCTTGTCTCAAGTTCAAAAAGGATAGGGAACTCGGCAAGTCCGCTGGGGAATTCCGAGAACGCAGCCTTCTTCATAAGGCTTATGATCTTCTTTTCGATAGTTTCCTTTGTTCTCTCATTTTCTCCATAATACTCAGACAGATCGTTTACATCTATGATCCTGAAGTGATCGGGTATCCTGCCGTAACCTGTATAATCGGTAAGTACCGCCATCTTGCTGCCGTTCATCGTACACCACTTAGGGCATAATGTACCGGCATTCACCTCGAATTCATAATCATAAGGCTCAAAAATCCTCTTATCGCCCTTCTCAAAGAATATCATCTTCTTATGAGCGGCGTCATTAAGATAGTACTCGTTCCTATAGCCTACCTTGAAACCGTCATCGCTTGAAAATACAAGATATTCCAGACCGTCCACTGTCTCGGTGCTGCACCTGTATCCTTCCGTAAGACTTCCGGAAAGCGATGCTGCTATTTCAGCCAGATTCTCCGTATTTTTCCCGGTAACAGGCTCCGGAGTGGCAGTCCCGATACTGTCATTCGGGTTTTCACTGCCGCTTATCTCAGGGTTGTCTTTACCGTTTTCATATTCTTTTTTAAGAGAATCATATACGATAAAAAGAGAGACGATCAAGGCTATGACTACAAGGAACTCTATAATGGCAATACCTATCCAGATACTCTTATACTTACCTGATTCCTTTGCCTCCTCGTTGGCCTTGACCTCGGCCTGCTTTTCGTCCTCGCTCTTCTTCAAAGCATCCGCGAGTTTCCCCGCCTCTGCTTTCTTCTCTTCCAGTTCTTTGTTTTTGCTTTCTATCTCCTGAAGGAGAACCCCCAGATAATCCTTAGCGGCCTGGAGTTCGTCCTCCCGGATATTCCTGCGCTCTTTATCGGCTTCATAAGCCTGAAGGAGCTCATCCATATCCTTTCCGTTATTATCACTCATCTGCTTTTCACCTCTGATACTCCGCTTATAAAATATGTATTGCCTGCTTGCTTACATATACAGCTTCCTATACTTATTTATTTTCTTTTTACTATATCATATTACCATAATATCAGTAAATTGGTCAATAATTATTTTTTGCTTTTTGTTTGAAATATTTATAATTGTCATTCATTTTAGACAATTAATTCATCTTTTTCTAAAAATTTATAGATTTTTTATAATTTTATGCTTGACATTTTCAAAATCAGGGTGTATAATTCAGACATAGAAAACAAACAAAGAAAACTTTTTAATAATTCCTTTTTAAATGGGTTATTTGATGGTTCACCAATAACAAAATAACAAATCTACGAAAGAGGGGTACGGTCCAATGAAAACCTAAGCTCTATTTCAAAAAAAAATATCAAAGAAACGAGGTACGGTCCAAAGGAAACAGCAGCTTAACTTCAAAACAAAATTTTAAAGAATCGAGGTACACTCCAAAGGAGACTTAAGACCAACTTCAAAACAAAATACTAAAGAATCGAGGTACACTCCAAAGGACAATTAATCTTCTATCTTAAAACAAATATTAAAGAAATGAGGTACACTCCAATGGGAGCTTAAGCCAATATCCATTAACCGCACGGGAGCGGTTCTGAACCGGATTTATCCGGGATCATTTTAAAGAGTACGGATGTGAGGCCGTATTGATATAGATGATTGAAACAGATATGAAAATCTTACGAAATGAGGTATTTAGAAAATTCAAATGAAACTTGAGACAGTAAAGTAGGGCATCGGATCCATGGAAGAATCCGGTGCCCTATTTTATTGCTTTTTTATTTTTTGATCTGTTTAAATGTTACGGTACTGCTTACTCCTGACTTTATGATCAGATTTTTTACTCTCTCAAAATCTTTATCGGTGCCTGTGATCTTAAATACGGCATTCTTATCAATACCCTTAAATGCATACTTGCCAATGGTTTTCAATTTTGCAGCCGTGATATTTATCACCTTAAGCTTCTTCTGGTTTCTGAATGCGTTCTTGTTGAGCTTCTTTACTTTCTTGCCGATCGTGATCGAGGTGAGTTTATTGTCTTCAAACGCATAGGATTCTACGGAAGTAATGTAGAACTTCTCTTTTCCGACACTGACATAGGAAGGTATCGAATATTTTCCGAAAGTGCTCTCGGAAGTATCGGCATTCATAAGTCTGACCTTACCGCTTGACGTCCTATAGTAAAATGCCTTGGTCTCAGCCCCTGCGGATGTTATCTTAGAGGTCTCTATGGTCAGCTCTTTTTTCAGGTCCATGTTAAGCTCGGTCTTTAAGGTATACGAGCTTGTCTTCTTGGTGTACTCTTCATGTCTTACCACCTGATCCGGCTTCGGTGTGGAGGTAGGTACAGGGGTGGTCGTAAGTACAGGGGTAGCTGTAGGTACCGGAGTTGATGTGATAACAGGTACCGGTGTCACTGTAACTATCGGTGCAGGCGGCGTCGTAATGACAGGACCCGGTGTAGATGTAACGATCGGTGTAGGATTCGCAGTAATGACCGGTACCGGTGTAGAAGTTACTGCAGGGGTAGCTGTAACTACAGGTGTTGCGGTTACCACGGGAGTAGCGGTTACTACCGGTGTTGCCGTTACCACAGGTGTTGCGGTTACCACAGGTGTTGCTTCAGGAGTTACGGTTATCACAGGTGTTGCAGCTGCCTTGACTGTTACATCGGCCTGTATCGTACTGCCGAATAACGAGCCTGATATCACTCCCGTTCCGGCCTTTAAGCCTTTGACCATCCCGTTTTCTATAGCGACATATTGGTTATCCGCTGTGTTAAATACAACTTCGTTTTTAACAGGAGTCTGTCTCCCTGCCGGCCAGGCACCGGCAAAAACTGCTGTAACCGATACTGCGGGGAAAGCAGTACTGCTGCCCTCATCAACTACAGTATCTCCTACGGTATATTTTACATTTGAGATTGATGAGTCTGAGACCTTAACAGTCACAGGTGTAGCAGAATCGTTTGCTACAGTGGCACTTCCCGACGGAGTATTGGAAGAAAACTCCTGAACCCAGTACTTTGTTCCGTTTACGGTTACACATGCTATTCCTATGGCTTTGAATCCGGAACCAAGCATATTTCTTCTATGTCCCTGTCCACTGTATTTATCATTATCCTCACGCCAGCCGACAAATGCACTGTTGGCATTAGCATATCCGGCTGCTATGTTCTCTCCTTTTGCTCCTGTAGCATATCCGAAGTCGCTGTATGCGGACCAGGTACTGCTTCCGTCAGGTCTCGTATGGTCCCAGTATATCGCTATCTCAGCTGCTCTCTGCATGGCTACTTTTTCAAGTTCATAATCATATACAAGTTCCCCAAGCCCGGTTGCCTGTACTTTTTCTGTATCGCTGCTATTCCAATACCAGGCATCTGAACCTGTACGGAATGCATTTATACTGTCGAGCATCGATCTGGCCTCAGTCTGGTTATAGACAGGCTCTATGATCACATCTGCTGCCTCTGCACCCGTCTTGGTCGGAATAAGTATCACAAACAATAAGACTGCAAACAATAGTTTCAGGTAAGTTTTCATCCGTTTTTTCCTCCTACAAATACTTTTAAACGATACGAATGATCATCACTCCAATAGCTGATCGATAAGGGATTGGATACTGCTTTCAGGTAACGACCCCGAATCAAAATATATCACTTCTCCGTCCGCCTTGATCGCTACGGTTACAGGGATATATCCGGTAGAAAACAGTCTGCTGACCGAATAATCGTAATCAAAGTATATCGGGAAGGTATATCCGTTTTCATTTGCAAATTCCATTACATAATCTTCAGACTCTTTTTCCTCACAGTTCACCATAAAGAATTTAACCTTATCTCCGTACTCTTTATAAAGATTGTCAAATCCGGGAAGTTCTCTTACGCACGGGCCGCACCATGTAGCCCATATATTGATGATGACCGGTTTTCCGTGATAAGCTGAAAAAGAAAGTTTGTTGCCGTTTGTATCATATACGTAAAAGTCTTTGGTCGCACTGCTCATGACCTTGAGCGTCTTTGCCTTCTTTACAGATGATTTTTTCTGTACAGTCTTTTTACCTGACTTTTCAACATAGGCAGCGACCTTAAACTTATATGTTTTGCCGCTCTTTAAACCGGTTGCTTCAAAAAAGCAGGGAGAATCGGCTGTTACAGATCCGCATTCTTTATACTTTTTCTTGGATGAATTATACTTATATATCTTATAACCATCTGCTCCTTTTACCGCTTTCCAGCTGATGGTAATCGTTTTTTCGGATGAGACAGTTCCTGTGATCTTAGGTTCGGCAAGCTTGGATGCAGCGTTAACATTTTCAGGCTTTAAAACAATACAAACTGCAAATAAGACTATAGCCAGTGTCAGAAATAATTTTGCGATTCTCTTCATAATATTCCCTCTTTCTATTGTTATTTTATCAGATTTCGATCTGTCTGTGTCTTCTCTTGGGATATCACTCATTTTAAGTTAAATGAAATCTCAAAGGTTTCATATTGGGCTTCTGTTTTAAAATCTTTATCGGATACCAGTTCATATCCCTTAGGGACCGAGTAAACATGTATATCATATGGATAGGGGCTCTCAACATATCTTATCTCGCCTTTTTCATCGCTTTCTTTCATCATACATGCTTCATCGGTACATATCTGTATCTTTACCCCCTTGACCGGAGCATTGTTCTGATCGCGGCATATAAAAATATACGCATCGTTTTCCTGAGCCGTCATACTTTCATCCGGAGCCGGTGTAACCGATATGATATTCCCGTAGCCGTCCTCCTGCATGTTGCCGGGACTCGCACTCTCTGTATTATCAGGTTTTGCATTTTCACTGTTCTCTTTGTTACATGATACTGTAAATATGATGAGCAACAGTACCGGTATTATTAATAGTTTTTTATTCATAATCACTTTCTTTAGCTAACCCTTTTATCGGATTATATTTTTCAATTGCATGTGAGGGACATCCTGTAAGGCATTCTCCGCATCTTATGCACTCCAAAGAGTTCGGATTTTTTACCGGATCTATACCCATTTTGCAGATAACTGCGCACGCACCGCACCCGGTACATTTTTCTTTGTTCAGTTTATATCTGTATATGGCCACGGGATTGAACAAGCTGTAACATGCTCCTAAAGGGCAGAGGTATTTACAAAACGGACGGTATGACTTGACAGAGGATAAAAGTATTATCAAAAGGAGTCCTATCTTCCACCAGAATCTAAACCCGATGGCATCTCTCAACCCGCTGTTAACAGTCACAAGCGGTATCCCGCCGAATAGAGTCCCGCTGGGGCATATGTACTCACAATAGTATGGTTCTCCGTTCCCCGCATCATCCGTATCAAATGTAGGAAGAAGAATCACAAATATGATAAGTACTGCATATTTAAGCATCCTGAGTATACGGTCACCCGGAAGGTTTTTGCGTTTTTTAAACAACGGTATCTTATATAAAAGGTCCTGCACAAGCCCGAAGGGACACATCCATCCGCATACAAATCTTCCGAATAAACTTCCGAAAAATATAAGTATACCCAGAACATAAAACGGTATCTTAGATAACGGGCTGTTAAGCTGCGCCTGCAGCGCTCCTATAGGGCATGAACCCAAGGCACCCGGACATGAATAACAACTAAGTCCCGGCACACAGAAATCCTTTATTTTTCCGGTATATATCTTTCCGGATACAAAGCCGTACAGGTATCCGTTTGTGAGTGCGGTCCATGCAGCCTGGAACAATAATCTTTTATGTTTGTTTTTCCTGACTTTTTTATCCAATTCCTATGCACTCCAGACATATGTTTGATGATTTTGCTTCAACCACACCTACATCTCCTGATATGATCCCGATATTGATCAATAAGATTGCGATCACTATCAAAAGAAGTCCGATCAGAAGCTTCAAATTATCCTTCGACATGGTATCACCCCTTATAAGTATTTTTTTAGCATCCTCTCCAGTTCATCCTGACTTTTACGGCCTACAAAGCTTTCAAGTACCTTACCGTTCTCATCAACGATATATGAAGTCGGAACAGCAAAGATATCCGAGAGTACTCCTTTTAGCAAAGCCGGAGAAGGTATAAGCGACGTATATGATACCTTTGTAACTTCATTTACTATCCTTACCGCCTGTTCTAACAGATCTGCATCGATATTCCCGGTACTGTCCGCTATATCTATGCAAAATCCTATGACCTGAACCTCATTCCCATATGTTTTATCTATCACGTCAAGGTCCGGCATCTCGGTTATACAGGGACCGCAGTAGGTGGCCCATATGTTTATCAGGTTAACCTTATGTCCTTTTAGTATCTCGGAAGTAACCTCGGTACCGTCTAATGAGCTGACTGTAAAATCGCCAAACTCTGTCTCTTCTGTTTTTCCGTTTGCTGTCGTCTCTTCATTCCCCGCACCTGCCTTAGAATCGGGTTCAAGCACGTTTTTATAAAAGTTGACTCCGGTAAGGATCAGTCCACAGATAATAAGAGCAGAAATGATATAAATCAGTATTTTTGTTTTCATAGCCGGTCAAATCTATTTTTTATTTAAAAAACAGGATTCTTTTTCTGTGATTTTTATTGAATATATTTTTAGTCCAGACATAAGTATACCCTTTCTTACAAGAAACAGGGACAAGAAACCTTGTCCCTGCTGCTAACTCGCTCATTTTAGGGCTGTGCATCACCCACTTATAACTCGCTCATTTATAAGGCTGTGCATCACCTACTAATAGTATTATATACAATTTACTCAGAAAAATCAAGTCAAAAAAGTAGCATTTTTGTGTCATTACTGGTTTGTACTAATCAAAAAAGTCACGGGGCGGCTCTTTTTAACTGTCTGAACAGTGACAATTATTGATAGATTCAATCATTCTTCTCAATATCCTGCCAATTCGAGTTATGCAGTATCTCTGCATCATCACTGACAAAGACCTTTGCGGCTTCCTCATCACCGCAAAGCTGATACAGCATCCAAGCGGTCATATACCCGTCGGAGCGAACAAGCATATCCTCATGCTCTGCGCCTGTGGCTCTTGCCCGAACTTTCTCCACATCATCAGAAATACTGTTATAATTCGTGATAACTGCTTCGAGAGGGCATACACCAGCAAAATCCTTTGTAATATCAGGGACATCGACATCATCTGTTTTTCCTGTCCCCGAAGTCATAAAATATGGTATCGTGACTTTGCTCACATCATAGTCCCACCCCATATTATGTGCAAGGAATGGATAAGCTGCACTGCCTGTTAATATCGTCTTCCTTTCTGATATTTCTTATCCATCAGAAGAACACAGCAGAGCATGATACACGGAAACACAATACCGCATAAGATACCCCTGTGCAGATTGCTTCCCAATAAGGCAGACGCTTTTCCTGCAATCGTCGGACCGGCACAGCACCCAAGATCACCTGCAAGCGCCAGTAATGCAAACATCAGCGTTCCGCCGTTTCTGAGCCTTGCGGCTGAGAGACTGAAAGTTCCCGGCCAGAATATCCCAACGGAAAAACCGCACAGCATACAGCCGATCAGTCCGGCTGCCGGAGCTTTTGTCAGACCGATCAGCAGATAGCTCCCAACGCATAAAACGGACGATGCGAGCATTACCTTTTGCAGCGGTATCTTCTCCCCAAATTTGCCAAACATCGCTCTTGCACTGCCCATACAAATTGCAAATCCCATTGTACCGATCAGGTCTCCCGCTGATTTTGATATGTGCAGTCCTGATTCGGCAAATGCAGATGCCCACTGACTGACCGTCAGCTCACAAGCACCTGCACAAAGCATCATCAGGCAGAAAAATAGGAATCCGGGTGTTCTTATCAGTTCGGCAAATCCCGATTCCTTTCCTCTTGTTTCAGAAAGTGTGGCAATTGGGACTTTTAGGAAAAGAATAAAATTCAGGATCGGAACGATTGACCATAATGCGGCAAGTATACGCCAATGCTCTATTCCTGCAAGGGCAAAAAATACAGTCGATAACAGCACGGTAGCCGCCTGTCCCCAACAGTAGAAGGAATGGAGCAAGGACATTGTCGTCTCCTTGTTATCTGTCGGACAAGCCTCAACGATCGGGCTTACAAGCACTTCGAGCAGTCCTCCGCCGACTGCATACATCACTATGCAAATGACAAGTCCTGCAAAAGGTGACGGGAGCTTGTCGGGCAAAATTGTCATCAGCAGAAATCCCGATGCAGACAGGATATGTGAAAGCTGCATAGATACCCGATACCCGATCTTGTCCACAAACGCAGGAGCAACTGCATCAACTGTAAGTTGAACGGCAAAATTGATCGTTATGAGCCATGTGATCTGTGCCAAAGGGATACCAAATTCAGCCTGAAACCGCAGAAACAGCAGCGGCACAAAGTTGTTGACGATCGCCTGTATCACATAGCCGATGAAACAAGCAGTCAGTGTTGTTTTATATGTTATATTCTTAATGATCCTCACCTCAAAACGATTTATCAAGCAGTTCCAGCCCGTAGGTCTTTACATCACCATTCACTGCGTCAAATATCCATTCACCAACGCTTCTGTCGTTTCCGAGATTGTCAAACACATTCGCAGAGATGATCGTATGCTGGGTATTATGGGTTTCTGCATTTTCGCCGCAGCTCCAGATGTAAATGCCCACATCGGGGATATTCGTCTGCAAGCCGTTTACCATTTCTCTCAGATCACGCTGGAAGTGATCGCCAAGCTCTTTGGTCTTATCCATTTTTCCGCTGTCGATATAAGACTGATACTGCATCAGCGTATCATCACGGTAGGAGCAGTCAAAAAGTATCTTCACGCTGTCACCACGCTTTTCGTGGAGTGCGGTCAGACTGTCGAGAACAAGGTTATTTGTGGTCAGTCTGTCTGATATTTCAGTCGGAGCTTCCCACAGATCCACAGCCGTTTCGTGCCAGCCGTCATAAAGCAGGAGCGAGCTGTCAACACAGACGGTCACATTTTCAGCGCCGGGGAAACGGTCGATCACATCGTCAGCCAACAAGGAGGTCGCAAATCCGCCTGCCGAAAAGCCTGTTACAAGCAGCGTGTCAGGCTCTCCGATATACTGCTTGACCTGTTCCACATAAGCGGAGTAATTGTTGTACCCTGTGTGATACACAGTCTTTTTGCCCTCGTAAGTTCCAGTACCTGCGTGAAAATCGCCCGTCGCATAGGGAATCACGATAAAGCTCCAGTCCTTAAAAGGATTATCCTCCGCTGTGCTGCCGATACCGCCCTGTGCGACAAAATCCTGTGCCGTCATATTGGTCGCATAGAACTCTTTGCCACCTTCGGAAGTCTCAGGAGTGATGCTCACACCGCCGCCGAAGAAATACACGACCACCTTGTTTTCCGTACCCTTTCGGAAGATGCCGTGCCATTCACTGCCGTCCGATGACTTTGCACCGTCCACTTCAACTTCATACCACTTGCCGATCTCAGGTTCACCCTTTAGCTTCGGAAATGTTTTGAGGATCGTCAGCTTCAGAAGGATAAAAATACCTATTGCGATCACCAAAATGATAATGCCAATGATGATAAGCAGCTTTTTCAGCCTGCTTTTCGGTTTTACGTTCTCCATGACTACTCCTCCTCAATCTCACGGCTTGACAAACCCGCTTTTCCATGATACTATAATATCACAAAACGGCTGTGAAGTCAATAAAATCGGGAAAATGATACTATTTGGCGAAATAGTATCATCAGTCGGAAAGGAAGAACGAAAAATGTCGGGATATGTGACCTCAGCCTACGGTGAAGCACTGTTCAAGCTGATGAAAAAGAAGAATATCGAGAAGATCACCGTGGACGAGCTGTGCGAGGAAGGCGGCATCGGCAGAGCGACCTATTTTCGCAATTTCAAATCAAAGGACGAGATCATCACCGCCTACATTATCATGAAGTGGCGTGAATATGAGCTTGAACACAGACTAAAGGAGCATCAGTTGAGTGACAGCTATCGTGTCAGGCGATATTTTGATTTCTGCTATTCGCTGCGGAAAAAGAACGATCTCATCATTGGGCAGGGACATCACGGAGCGATCCTCTCGGCTTATGAGGTCATCATGACCGACAGCGACACCGGGCAGACCTCGGACACCTACGAAAGCTACTACCTTGCCTATGGACTTTTCGGTATCTTCATGAAATGGGCAAGGAACGGTTATACCGAGTCGGTACAGGAGATGACGCAGATCGTGGTGGAAAGGATATTTGCAGGAAATATGGAATAAATGAAGGGGTGCTGTCGCACTAAGTGCGGCAGCCCCTTGATTTATGAACCTATTCTTGTTCATGAAGTATGACTCCATTAGTATTCCGTCTTAATAGTTTCCAGGTTATACAGTTCCTTAAATCTGAGTTCATCCTCATAAGACCTTATAAGCATTACTTCCGTAAAATGACCGTCTTCTTTATTCTTGAACCCGGCTACTTTCTCCCCAGTACATATCGAACTGCGGATAATGGCATACTGTTTATCAGGGTCAAACTTTATCTCGGGTTCCCTGCTCCTCTTTCCAAAAAGCATTATCTCCATCTCCTTTAACTTCAAACCTCAACTTATCCAGAATATCCTGATATTTCATGCTGCCCTTCCGTGCTAAAGCCCTGATGATCCTGCCCATACCGAAAAGCCGGTGATACATAAGACTCTTTCTCAAGTGCTCATACTTCTTTTCCAGTTCTTCTTTTGTATGTCCTACGGATTCAATAATATCTTCTTTATGCTGCTCCGCCTTTTGTTGCCCCTCTTCCAGCTTCTCCATGGTTTTCAGGGTTCCTTCACCGATGACCTCTGACATTCCGTCACTGAGCTTTCTGATAGACGCTTCAATCTCACGCAGATGCTCGAGATTCTTGTTAAGTTTCAGCACTGTCAGAACTGTAACCGTTATATCGAGCAGGAAAATCACATACATTATCCCCAGAGCAATCCATCCGCCAACAGTAGGTATCCATACCACAAATGCTTCGAACATCGGTTGAACAACACGAAGAACAAATGCAATCGCCAGGCCCCATATAATACTGAATGCCAGACATATATAACCATTCAGGTTAAACTTCATGCCCCTGTAATCCCACCATCTTGCATGGAACAGTTTGTCAAGAACAAAGCCCGCAATCAATTCTATCAGCGTCGCAAATACGATTCCTACTATAAACAGGCCGAATGTGCTAGCCTTTTGAAGATCAGTTTCAAAGCCGAACAATGCACCGTCAATATAAACCACTGCCAGCACCATCAAGACTCCCGATCCATAGACCGGACATAGTGGACCATTCAAGAATCCCCTGTTTATTACTTTACCCAGTGTTACAGCATGGAAACTAACCTCGATTATCCAGCCTATCACCGAATAAATCATAAAGTACCAAAGAATCTGATAAATACTCATGCCAAAGATCATAATCTCACCCTCACCGGCAACCCTCTCTCTTTGTCGGTCCAAGCTCCATATCCGCGTCTTCACCACAATACGGGCATACAAGGGTGGGTACTATCCGAAGATCCAGAAACCGGCTTCCACAGCAGCTGCACTCATAAAACCCGCACTTATCAGTCCCATCAGGCACATAATACATTTTCTCCACCTCTTCTTTCGCGAAACATTTCCTTAATCTTCTCTTCTATAAAAGGGGCCCACCAATCCCTGTATCCCTCTAGGTTAGGATGGATCGGGTCATGCATAAATCTTTTATAATCGTCAGCACTTATACTGTTATGCATACTTTATCATATAGTATATCGGCATTTCTTTACTTATTCATAACATTCTAAAGTGTCAATTATCTCATCTATTGCTTCAAAACAGCAAAAAACAACGTTGTCCCCAAAATGTCCCCATTTGTCCCCAAAATTTAAAGCAAAATAAAAAGCGGAAGTACTGATAAACTCAGGACTTCCGCTCCATAAGAAGAAGCGCGAGACGGGGATCGAACCCGCGATCTTCGCCTTGGCAAGGCGACGTACTACCACTGTACCACTCGCGCATCATCGTGCTTCTCTCGAGCACGAATGATATATTACACCATAGAATCTGTTTTGTCAACACCTTTTTTAAATTTTTTTAAAAAAACTTATTTTTTGTACAAAATATCAAATTCTATTTATATATTATGGATACTCCGTCAAGTACATAGGTCCTTGACCAGCCGCCGTAAAATGTATAAGGCGCCATTACCGCAACAAATTCATCCCCGTTGATATAGTAATTGAAATCTGCTTCTTTTATCCCGTCTACGTATTTGTCAATATCAAAATCCATACCTCTGAAATCGGGATCATCTTTTAAAGCCTTCTTATATTTCTCTTTAATCTCTTTATATGATAAGCCGGTGATCTTGCCGGGCTTTAAAAGCTTACCTGTATTAAGATCAAATGTATAGCCCTGGGTAAAACTATTTGATACTCCGCCTGCCCACCAATATCTGTTCTCGATTATGCTGACATAATCTGTTCCGTAAGAATGTACTTCCTGCTTAAAGTTATCATTATATATTGCGTTTTCTCTTCCATCCTTAACATCTTCTTCGGCGATTGCATATAAACTCTTATAATCGAGCTTTTTAACACACTTTTTTAATGTTTTGTTGATCTTCTTGATCCCTTTTTGTAAACCGACTAAAACAAGTCTCTCATAATAGCAGTTTGCAATTATGGAATTTCCGTTTTCTCCGGTAAATGTCTTAACCTTATCCGTAGTGGTATGATAGAAATCCCACCATGTGTACTCTTCATCTGCAGAAACAGCGATGTTACCCCATACAGACACAACCATTACCAATACCATCAATAAGCTGAGTAATTTTCCTAAATACTTTTTCATCTTTCCAGCGTTTTCACGCTCTCCTTTCATAGACTGGCTACATTATATCTCAAATCTTTTCGACCTGTCAAATGTTCTTTGGGTTATTCTTTTTGCCTCATCCTCCCCTACCGCCATCCTCACGCCGAAAACACCGTCTTTGGCAGGCATGATTCCCTTCAGGAATACCTGGGCTATATGACGTATGCACGAAGAGCATTCATATATGTCTTTTAGTACAAAAGCCGGCTCTATACTCGTCTCATCAGGCTCTTTTTTGATCTCGGAGAGGTAGACATGCACCATATAAGCTGCTGTCCGCCTTTCAAGCTGTGTGTTTTCGGCACTTCCTGCCGAAAGAAGTTCTCCCAGATACAATTCAAACTCATCGGGGTTAAACTCTCCAAACAGCATACTGTAAAAATCCTTTATCGACATATCCCTATTCCTTTAGCATGCCTTGATCTTTATCGTATAACAGTCACAGGCTGCAAGTTCGCTTACTTTAAATACCTGCTCGTTTGTATCCCATTCCTCTCCTGTCCAGAGATTAGTCACCATATACTTATCTCCTTTTATAAATGAAGCAAAAGGAATATCGGAGGCACTTATCTTAAAATCACCGGTCTGTTTTCTTTCACTTACATTGATAAATGATATAGCTGCTCCTCCATCCGATAACGGCTTTACAAGTATATCCACACGGTCATTATCTATAATATAATCTTTGGCCGGATTTTGTGATTCTACGCTCGTAGAAAGGCGTTTTGCCTGGAATCCCAGGGCATCCTGATTTAACGCTATCAGTCTTTCATTAGCTATGATCTCATATATCCAGTCACCCTTCTTTACTCTTCTTAAGTCAAGTCCGAGCATAAGGGGGGAATTCATCATACATCACATGACCATGTGTGTCTTACACTGGATATCGGTCAGACCGTCCATGCCGATCATCAGCATATCGGGATCGTTCCAGCCCTTATCAAGTCCTGCAAATTCATCCATGACTACTGCTTTGTTGTACTGGGATGTAACGGATGGTGTCCCCGGATCATACCATCTGCCTATACCCGGATTACCGTCCCAGCCTACACGGAAGGTGATGTCATTCAGTATCCTCCAGGAATCTCCCACCTTGTATCCCCAATTCTGAGGCTGGGTCTTGCCCCACTCACATATGGAAAGGATTATATCATTATCCGGGGCTGCCTCATTAAATCCCTTTAACAGTTCTGCATAGGAATTAAGAGTATTCTCCTGTCTTCTGTGATTCATAAGACGGATCACATTCTTACCCTTCTTTAACTTGACAGGGATTGCTTTTGACCATCTGAAAGCTTCCTTTCCATCGGAAGCCTCTAGAAAATCATCATATATCAGTTTAGAACCGTCTTCATTATCCACTGCGATCTGAAGCCATTCACCTGCTCCAGGTTCACGCCCTGTGGCATATTCTATAAATAGGTCATATTCTGCGTATTCCCATGAATCAGGGATTCCTGCATTGATGTTAAAACATAGTTCTCCGCTCATGTCGCCTACAGGTGTAGTACCGGTATTCGTACCGTCAAAAGTACCTATATCAGTTACATATTTAGTACCGTTTTCATCTTCTGCTGCTTTTATACCGACACCTTTAAGTCTGCCATCTGCTGCAGACAGACAGATGGTGTGTATCTCCTTTTTGTCAGCTCCGGTAAGTACCAACTTTATTCCCTTGATATTTGGAGCATATGTAAAGCGTGCATTTTCCGGATTGGAAAATGTGGCATTATCAAACATGTAATAGCAGTTATCAACCTTTATAAAATCAACTCCCCAGTCAATATAGGACTTGGCATCCACCGCCTCATGCATATACGTACCGACAGCGGCACCTGCACAGAGGTTGGTGCCTATATCATTGTACATACCGAACTTAAGGCCCTTTGCATGGATATAGTCTGCAAGTGCCCTAAAACCTGAGGGAAACTTCTTAGGCTCATTTACGAGCTTCCCGTCCTCTCTTTCGGGCTTGTAGCAGCCGTCATCGAGCACACAGTAGCTGTAGCCGAGCTTATTAAGGCCAAGCTCCACTATTTTATCTGCCATAGCTTTGGTAAGAGCCTCAGTATTTCCGCTTCCGAAAGCATTCCAACTGTTCCAGCCCATAGCAGGAAGTCTGTTCTTCTTTTTATTATATAGTACTTCTCCGTTTTTAAATGCGTCAAAACGAAATGCATCGCTTTTTAAAGGGGTAGGTATCATGTTTTTTTCCATTGGGTTCTCCTGATCATTCACTTTATTCTTTTACGGCCTGTTTTAAACGGTCCAGACCTTCCAGTACCGTTGCTCTAGGGCAGGCAAGGTTCATTCTTAGGAATTTACCGCCGTTTCCGCCGTATATAGCTCCATCGGATAAAAACAGTCCGGTTTTTCTTCTTAGCACATCGGAGGCACAAAGTTCAGCCGGATCGACATCTCCTGTCTTCTCGCCCTTTACATATGCATCGCACTTTTTGTAATCCCAGCCGCTTATATCTATCCACATGAGATATGTGGCATGGCTTTCCACCACATGAAGCACAGGTATCTCTTTTTTGATGTATTCACGGGCTATTTTTTTATTTTCTGCCAGATATCCTCTTAATTCATCGAGCCATTCGCCGCCTCCCGTAAATGCCGCCGTAGCTGCCACACAGGCAAATACATTGGGTTCTGCTACTTCATCGGTATTTATGCCTCTCCAGACCTTAAACCTCAGAAAATCATCCGGTACGCATATGGCGGCAGTCTGGATACCCGCTATGTTAAAGGTCTTGGTAGGTGCCAGGCACGTGATACTTACCTTTCTGCATTCCTCTGATACAGACCCGAACGGGATATACTCATATCCGGGATCCAGAAGATCACAGTGTATCTCATCGGATATGACGGTCACATTGTACTTTACCGCCAGCTCACCTATCTTTTTAAGCTGCTCTTTTGTCCAGATATTTCCGGAAGGATTCTGCGGGTTGCAGAGTATGAAGAGTGTAGCCATCGGATCGGACATCTTCTCTTCCAGGTCATCCATATCCATGTGGTAGGTCCCGTTTTCATATTTTAACGGGCTCTCGTACACTCTGCATCCGTTATTAAGGACCGAATTAAAGAAAATATTATAAACGGGAGTCTGTATTATCACCTTTTCATTAGGTGTAGTCAGCTTTCTCACTATGGATGAAATGGCAGGTATGACACCTGTACAGAACATGAGCCATTCGGGTTTCATCTTATACCCATGTCTTTTATCCCACCAGTTTATATACGCATTATACCAGGCATCATCCACATCGGTATAGCCGAATACGCCGTGCTCCGCTCTTTTTTTAAGTGCCTCCGTTACACACGGTGCCGTCCTAAAATCCATATCGGCTACCCACATCGGGAGCACATTCTCATCCACATCCCATTTCATGGAGCCGGTACCGCGGCGGTTTACCTGTTCGTCAAAATTGTATTTCATATCGTTCCTCCCTAATTAACATAAGAGTGCTCGACCGTGATCACACAGTTATACCTCTTATCCACTTCCTTTAAGGCTTCACCTATATCTGCCGAAAACTTCTTACATTCATCCTTCTTATAAGAATAAGGAAGCACCAGATCGAATATCAGATTTATCTGTTCTATACCGGATACCATCCTGAAATCATGTATTGTCGCTTCAGGCTCTTTGTCCCGGACTATGCCACTTACAACACATTTAACGTTATTTACCGTCTCGTTATCGGTATCTATCGGATCCATATGGATGACCAGGAATATATTCATCTCCGCCAGCACATCGTGCTCTATCTTATCCACTATCTCATGTGCCGTCTCCATGGCCAGAGTGTTCTTGATCTCGGCATGGATAGAAGCCATACGTCTGGTGGGTCCGTAACTGTGAACGATCAGGTCATGGGTGCCTTCGATACCATCATATGACATCACTTTATCGCATATCTGCCGGTAGAGCTCCTCCGGTACTGCCTCGCCCAGAAGAGGCTCTATAGTATCCCTTGCCACACTTATACCGGCCCAGAAAACCATGATGGCCACTATGCAGCCCACATATCCGTCCACATTGAGGTCAAATATCTTATATATAAGAAGCGAACATATGGCAGCCGATGTAACGAATACATCTCCTAATGCATCCTTTGCCGTTGCGAGCAACACCTTTGAATCTATCTTTTTTCCAAGCTTCCTGTTAAAAAGCGACAGCCATACCTTTATAAGTACAGACACGATAAGTATGATCAATGCAACAGTCGTGATACTAAGGTCCTCCGGATGCAGGATCTTGTCTACAGATGACTTAAAACAGGTAAATCCCACTTCCAATATAAGGAAGGATACTATAAGTGCCACTATATACTCATATCTTCCGTGCCCGAAAGGATGCTCTTCATCCGCAGGCTTGGCTGCGAGCTTCGCCCCCACAAGGCTTATAACAGAAGATGCCGCATCTGACAGGTTGTTAAAGCTGTCTGCGATAACTGCTGACGAATTGATAAGCAGTCCGATTATCAGCTTTCCTATAAATAAGAAAACATTGCATATGATCCCGACTATACCTGCAAGTACACCGTAGGCTGTCCTGTTTTCCTTATCCTTTATAAAATGTTTTTCAAGAAACGATGTCATTTTCTTAAAACCGCCCGCTTTTGTTTTGCAGACGGACCCCCAAATCATATTATTACCGGAACCGTATCTTTCAGATAAATGCCCCGGCAAAGCCCAACCACTAATAGATTATAAGTCAAAACAGGTAAAAAAACAAGAATCAATATACGTATTATCTTGTCCGAAAAACCGCATAAAACGGGCACTTCCGGGATTTTCAAAAAAAATTTTTAAAAATATTCAAAATAATGCTTGACAAATAATATTATACGTCGTATAGTATTATACGTCGACAAGATATTGTATGAGTTACAATATGATACAACACATAGGTTGACATACGAAAAGCCGAGTAAGCTCGCTTACATAGGCTTTGAGAATGTCAACCGCCCAAACACCGAGAAGAAGCGTTTTAATAAAACGCGAGATTCGAGGTGTTTGCAGGATTGCGAGAGTGCGAAGCACGAAGCAATCCGTTGTATCGATCCAACCAAAATAGAAAAATATAAAGAAAGGAATGATAGGATGACTTACCAATTAACAGCTCCGCTTTTGGACGCATGTGTACTGGGCGTTGTGGAAAAGGAAGATGTATACGGATACACACTGACACAGCGTGTCATGGATGTAGTAGATATCTCCGAATCAACACTCTACCCGGTGCTGCGCCGTTTGCAAAAGTCCGGTCTGCTTGAGACCTACGATGTACCTTATCAGGGCAGGAACCGAAGGTACTACCGCATCACACCGCCGGGTCGTGAGCAGCTGGGGTTCTTCAGAAGCGAATGGATCACTTACAAAGATAACATCGATCTTCTGCTCGGTGTAAACAAACTTTTAACAGCAAACTGATAATTATGATTTCCAAAATCTATATATAAAGATCAACAAAATATAATACCCAGGAGGAAAAATAAAATGGATAAGCAAACCTTTTTACAGGAGCTTGATTACCGGCTGCGTCATATGCCGGAAGAAGACAAATTAGACGCAATAGAATACTACAGTGAATATATCGATGACTTAAACCTTCCACCCGACAGCGATATATGCATACACCTCGGAAGTCCTAAAGAAGTAGCCCGTCAGATCATCGCCGACACTACCGAACGAAGAATTGATGAGCAGCAGGAAAAACAGACCACCAAAGGCTTCGGCAAGATCCTGTGGCTGACGATACTCGGCATATTTGCATCTCCCATAGCACTTCCGCTTGCTATCGCAGCCATAGCGATCATATTTGCAGGTCTGATCACAGTTGGTTCTGTTGTATTTGCATTCGGTGTATCCGGTATAGCATGTATCATAAGCGGTGCTGCCGTATCTGTAGCATCATTTACCGCAGCAGGTATAGGATCAAAGCTTGCCATACTCGGCTCCGGATTGTTCGTGATCGGCTTAGGGATCATGTTCATTCTCTTAACCGCAGCTATGGCACGCGGCATCGTTTCACTCATTTCCTCTATCATCAAGAAGAGGATCATGAAAAACAAATCAAGAAAGGCTCAGGTGGCATAAATGAAAAAGACAAAACTCTGGTTGATAATAGGCGTAATACTGATGGTTGCGGGTATCGGACTTGCAGCCGTAGGCACAGTAAGCGGTGCAACCTGGAACTGGCGATTTAATTTCAGCGATTTTAAGATACATACCGGCTCCGATAATTATATAAAAGATACAAAAGCTCTTGAAGCTTTTGACAAACTCATAATAGATACATCAACTATAGATATCAACATCACTAAAGGGAATGAATATTCCATAACTTATTTTGTACCCGAAGATCGGACGCCCGAGATCAGCAGCAAAAACGGTGTAACCACGATCAACTTTGAAAAAGATAATAGTATTACATTCTTAGATTTCAGTTTCATGTTCAATCATGAAGAAAACTCATATGTAAATATAACCATACCCGACTCCGAAGCTGTAAAGGTGATCGATATCACCTCATCAACTGCCGACATAAAGATAAGTTCATTAAGTATAGACGGAAAAATATCTACAAGTACCGGCGATATCAGACTTGAAAACAATAAAATGGGTGATATGGGCTTCTCTGTATCTACAGGTGATATCTACATTGATAACTGCAGCATAGACAGTTTGGAGACAAAAGCCTCCACCGGTGAAGTTAAGCTCACAAACAGTGCTATAGCAGGAAAGTACACTTCAAAAACCTCTACCGGCGATGTAACCATATCCGGTTCCGAACTTGACGGATTTACACTTTCCGGTTCCACCTCTGATGTCACAGTCTCTTCTTCGACCATAGAAAACATAAAGCTCGAAACTTCTACAGGTGATATCAAGCTCGGTCTTAACGGCACCGAAGACGAATACAGCATAGAGATATATACAAGTACCGGAGATATCGATATCGACGGAGAAGAATTTGAAAAGAAGTATAAAAAGAATACTTCAGGAAGCAGATCGATCAATATCAATACCTCTACAGGTGATGTTGATATAGATTTTGGAAAGTAACTACAAGAAGAAGCCAGAGCGCAGCCCCGGCTTCTTCTTGTATTAAAATATCTTCACTTCCGATAACACTTACCGACCGGTCATATCAGTAAATTTTCTTTAAGCTGTACTCCCCTCTTTCGTATCCGTATCCGTCTCCGGCATCTTCATACATCTCGTATGGTGTCGTTACATTTCCGAAATGCCTGTATTCTGTCTCACCTATCTGCTCCTCGGTAGAGAGTGCAGGGGAAGTCATAGGGATGATGCTTCCGTCCTTTACAAACAAAGGTATAGTATCAAGCGGAGCTGTTACCTCTATCGTAGTACCTCCGGCATACCTTTCGTTTGTATAAAAGTTAAACCAGTCGCATCCTTTAGGCAGATATACCTTTCTTGTCTTTTCTTTATCTATCGACTTTCCTTTCTCATCATAATACATAGCATTAAGCACAGGACATACCATGATGGAGCTTCCGAACATGAACTGGTCAGTGATATCCCATGTATTCTTATCATCACTGAAGTCAAATGCCAGCCACCTGATAAGCGATGTATCATCAAGCCATACCTTTCCCGTCTCGGAATATATATAAGGCATAAGGCTGTAACGTAACCTGTTGGCCTTTAAAAGTGCATCATAAAACTCTCCCTTAAAGTTCCATAGTTCCCTGCGGCAGTCGGTACCGTGCGCACGGAATACCGGAAGAAATGCTGCATACTGGTACCAGCGAGTGTAAAGCTCGCAGTACCCTTTGTTTTCCACAGTATCATCGTATTTCCCGTTCCAATACCAGAATGATCCGTGTTTTACAAAGAACGCTCCGATATCCATGGTCCAGAACGGTATACCCGATGCCGAGAAATGAAGGCCTATAGCCACCTGATCCTTTAAGGTCGCCCAGCTTGCATCGGTATCACCTGACCACATGATGGTACCGTATCTCTGCTGCCCGGTATAGGCACTTCTGGTAAGGTTACATACTCTTTTTTCAGGAGTTTTCCCTGCCCCCGCATCAGCATCAGTTCCTTTTATTTCTTCCTGTGCCTTACGCTGATTCTCATATATGCCCATGGCATGGTAGAGCGGAAATGCATTACTGTATTCATAGCCCATCCTTAAGCCTGCTTCGCTCAGGTACTCATTATACAGAGTGCTTTCCTCCACTCTCATCATATGATTCCACTCGGGAGTAAAAGGCTCACTGCTGTCGCACCACCAGGCATCTGTCCCATAACTGAAATGCGTTCTTTTTAACTGGTCAAAATATAGCTTTCTGCCCTCCTCCTTAAAAGGATCGTAGCAGGTACTTGCAGGAAGAAACAGATTCTTTTCCTTAAACTCCTTATGATTCTCCGTATTACCCGCCATGGTGGGCCAGATCGATATCATAAAATGCACATGGTCCTCATGCATCTTATCTATCATACCTTTAGGATCGGGGAAACGGGCAGGATCATAAGACTTCTGCCCCCATTCGTTATCCGGCCAGCTTATCCAGTCAAGCACCAGACAGTCCATACCGATACCGAGATCCCTTGACTTCTTTACAGTAGCAAGTATCTCTTCCTGTGTCTCATATCTTTCCTGTGACTGTACGTATCCGAGCGACCATTTAGGAAGAAGCGCGGCTTTTCCTGTGAGGAACCTGTATCCTTTTATAACCTCATTCATGTTGCCGGCCATAAAATAATAATCCAGCTCCTGATCGGCCTCTGTATAGATATAAGTACCGTTCATGTCATCGTTGAAAATAAGCGGGCTGTATGTATCTATGAGGATACCGTATCCGGCTGTGGAGGTAAACATAGGGACGGCTATCTTTCTGTTACCCTGATGTACATATATCCTTTTCCCCCTAAGTGAAGCATATCCCTTCTCCTGCTGCCCGAGCCCGTATAAGGCTTCATCATTAAGTTCAAAGTTAAAACGGATATGATAGCTTTTCCCTGTAGATACCTTTAACGGTTCTTCAAGTACCTGCTTCTTTCCGTCAGCAGTATCTATGGTCCTGGTCTTCTGCTCCACACCTGCTAAGCGGAAGGTCTCAAATTCTTCGAAATCCCTGGGAGATTCAGAACATTCCCTAAATATGCATTTATCTTCTTCACAGCTAATACCGGAAGCCTCTGCCGTTCCGTTCCCTGTATTCTTATAATAACTTACAGCCCCACTGTCCTTTCTGACACATACGGTGATATCCTTCAGATTGAGCACTACCGTATCTGCATTTTCCGAATATGTCCAGGCATCACAGGTCTCCTTCCTTATGACACCGGGCTTTTCCTTGTCCGAAAACTGCTCCTTCACAGTATACATAACCCTTACTATGCTATCCGACTTTGGCTCTATGGCAAGTATCCCGTGATCGGAATACAGACACAGCCTGTCTCCTTCTCTCTCGATCTTTTTGATCTCTCTGCTTTTTGGTCTTATCGCAGTAAGCATAAACCCCTCCGTAAACATTTATTGGTTTAACGTTTTATCAAACCTGTGTAAAAGATTTTACCCGCCTTTTGGGAAGAATTCAATGGAGAAAACTGTCTAATAAAAAAATGCCGTCAGCCCTTAGACTGACAGCATTTCCGCCATTTGCAATAGTTTTTGGTCGTACAAAAAATTACATGTTTTTATTTGATCACAATTGATCCGAGTACAAGCTTAGCCTCTTCACTGTCAAACTTGAATCCTGCAGATGATACACGTACGGGCTTCTCATTTACAGTAGCGATAAGCTCGAAACCGTATCCGCCCCAGCCGTCACTGTACTGGAAACCTGTCCACTCGATATCACCGTATTTGCCGGAAACATCTTCCTGCTCGTTGGTATATGTGCTCTTATTGTAATTATAATGATTGTTGGCCATCTGCTCATCTTCCATCTTAAGGTCGAAGTACTTAAAATCAGACTTCTTTACAGAGCAGTACCGGGTATCGTTTTCATCAAAGGTATCACCCTTCTTAAAGGTCCAGTCTGTAGGGATCCCTACTGTAATATCGCCCCAGGTCTCGGTTGAAGCTATTGTCAGCTTTTCTTCCTCGGGGGTGGGTTCTTCTGTTACTGTCTCATCGTTCTTTTCCGTTACCTTATCATCCTTGCTGTCTTTCTTTTCTTCCTCCTTGTCAGAGCCGCAAGCCATAAGGCATACGCTTAATACAAGCATTACAAATCCTGCAAGTAATTTTTTTAACATGTTCTTTCTCCTTGAATGATATGTATTATAGTATGTATTGCCGGCATAGCATTTTTGCTATCTCCCGCTTCATACAACAAAAATGTTTTATCACTTTGATACTCTCAAGTCAATATTAATCCTCACCAATGATTCACCCAAAAAACTGTCTCCTTTGGTCAATCTGCCGAAAATATGAACAAAATACACTATCATCGCAATAATAGTCACATTTTTGACGTGAAACACATAGTATTGAGACAGGACATGTAGTAAAATAACCTTCGAAATTTATTAAAGTCCGTAAAAACAGACTAAACGGAGAGGATATTGGAAAATGAAACAAAAACTTATATTGCTGCTCATCGCCGTAATGATATGTACACTTGCTGGATGCAGCAAATCAGGATCTGATGAAAATGTTACACCTTCTGTTACCGAAGCACCGACTCCGGCTCCTACAGGTGAGATCACCCCGGAGCCGTCCGCAACCGAGGCTCCCACAGCTACTCCGGAAGCCACTCCTACTTTAGCACCTACCGCTACACCCACCCCGACTCCCGATCCGGCCGAAGGCAAGCAGTTAAAAGAGCTTTTTGCCGAACACGGCATGAAAGTCGGCACATGTCTTAATACACAGATGATCGACCGTGCTGTCGTAAAAAAGCTGCTGCTTGAGCATTTTGACAGCGTTACCATGGAAAACTCCATGAAGCCTGACTACCTGTTTAACAAAAAGAAAAGTCAGGAAACAGGCGAACTCGTGGTAGAATTTAACAGCGATGCCTTAAGGATGATGAAGTGGGCACAGGAAAACGGATTCTCCATGAGGGGCCACACCCTTGTATGGTACAGTCAGACTCCCGACTGGATCTTCCATGTGGATTTTGACCAGACCAAGGATCTTGTAGACCGCGAGACCATGCTTGCCCGCATGGAGGGTTATATAAGGGATGTATTTAAGACCATAGACGAGCTCGGATATACGGATATATTCTATGCATACGATGTTGTAAACGAGGCTTGGATGGAAAACGGTACGGTAAGACAGAACCGCTGGACGCAGATCATAGGTGAGGATTATCTCTGGTACGCATTCTACTTTGCAGATAAATATGCACCTGAAACCATCGATCTTTATTACAACGATTATAACGAACAGTTTAAGACGCAGACTCTGTATAATTTCGTAAATACACTTGTTGACGAGGATGGCAGATACCTGATAGACGGTATCGGTCTTCAGGCTCATCTGTATACTACCGACAGTCTTACCCAGTACTTTAAGACACTGGATACTCTCGGAGAGACCGGACTTAAGCTCCAGCTTACAGAACTTGATGTGTGCCTCGGTAAATACCAGGCTCCCAAGCCCGGTACAGATGAAAACTTAAGGAAACAGGGATGCTTCTACTACGACCTTATAAACGGTATATTCGAAAGGGTCGACAGTGGAAAAGTTAAAATGGATGCTCTTACATTCTGGGGTATAGCAGACAGTATGTCCTGGAGGAAAGAATACAAGCCCCTTCTTTATGATACACTCTACAAGCCGAAATATGCACTGTACGGTGCCTTCCAGATGAAGGAATATGCAGGTTTTGACGAATGATTATAGCATTTGTTTTACGTGCCAAAAGACCGGGTACCTATCATAATACCCGGTCTTTTCTTATGCCATACCAAATACAGCTGTAACTGTCATTGTGCCGTTTTTCAGTTCTGCAAAGATATCGCCGTTCATGCGGTTCATCAGCTGGCGGCAGATATACAGTCCCAGACCGCTTCCGGCATTTGCCCCTGTATTGGAGCCACGCCAAAAACTGTCAAATATATGCGGGAGTTCGGTATCCTTTAAAGTACAGCCTGTATTTATGACTGATATCAGCTGGCTGTTTTCTTCACGTGAAAAAGATATCTCTATCTTTTGTCCGTCCCCGTATTTTACCGCATTCTCCAGCAGATTCTGCAGCACTTCCACTGCTCTTTCCGGATCACCCTTTAACATACAGTCACTGTACTCATCTATCTTAAACCCTATCTGTAAAAGCTCCATCTTATCAGCATAGACTGTTTTTATGCTGTTCATCATTTCTGCCAGATAAAACTCCCTGTTATGCACCTCAAGTTCAAGAAAATCTTCTTTGGACGCCTGTATTATCTGGTCAACATACGATTTTATCTCACCGCATTTCTCATTTATCACACCTGCTATGCGGTCTTTCTTTTCCTTGTTGTTTTCATAGAGTCCCCGCTCTAAAGCCTTAGAATTGAGCTCTATGATACCGAGCGGTGTCTTTATATCATGTGAAAGCGAAAGTATAAGGCTTTTGTTGTTTTTCTGCGTTTCCAAGTCCTGCTGCCTGCCCTTTTCAAGTCTTTCCCTTAAGCAATCGAGTCCCTAGATAAATCTCCCGAAAAATCCGGATTTCTGTGCCTTTAACGGTATTGTGATGTTTCCTTTCGCAAGCTGCTCCGGCATATTCGAGATGCTTTCAAACGGAACAAGTATCCTGCTCCTTATATACAGCAGAACAATAATGACAAACAGGAAGACAATGCCGATACTCACGTTTAAACAGACAAGCGTCCCGTACATATCTCTGTCCACATCAGTCCTGTAATCAAACCGATATATATCACCGTTTATACTCATGACCAGATAATCGCTTGTACTGTCATAAAAGTCTTTTTCCGCTGTTCTGCTCTCCAGTTTTTCCACGTTGATAATGTATTTACACCATGAAATATCCGGCTTTTCCCCGTGTTCTAAGCCATATGCTATTCTTTCAGCCTCAACACGATAAGGGCGACCTTCGTCGCCCTCATTATTATGTATTAAGATCAGATTTGCTGCAACAGTTATGACCGCCATGCAGATGACAACTATCACAAAAAGCTTTCGAAAACTCTTCATTCCTTTGCCTTTTCTATTTTTCGTATCTGTATCCGATGCCCCACACCGTTATGATATGTTTTGGATTTTTCGGATCTTCCTCTATCTTTTGTCTCAGCCATTTAATGTGTACCGTAAGTGTCTGCTGCTCCGAATCACTGTCCATCCCCCATATCTTGCCAAACAGATAATCTTTATTCATGGTCTTTCCGCTGTTATCTGCCAGCAGGCTCAGAAGCTCATATTCCTTCTGGGTCAGTTCCATCTCTTTTTTTGCCGCTTCGGCTTTTCCGGTTAAGACCTTGACCGTTCTTTTCAACTTGTCTATCTTTAAGAATCCGTCGGAAAAAGCATCCGTGCTGTATCTTCTGGAGAAAACACCCTTGACCTTAGCTATCAGGATATCAATATCATAAGGCTTTTCGATATAATCGTCAGCCCCCAGCAAAAGCCCTTTAAGCTTATCATCCTTCATGTTCTTTGCGCTGACCATGATGATCGGGGTATTTGACGTCTCCCTGATCTTCCTGCATATACCGAAACCGTCAAGATGCGGAAGCATTATATCAAGTATCACCATCTTTGCCCCTGATGATACAAACATATCCATAGCATCGGCACCGTCCGTGCAGTGCTCAGTGGTATACCCCTCCGCATTCAGGAAATCACACAAAAGCGTTCCCATTTCAATATTATCTTCTACCACTAAAATATCCGCCATATATTCCTTACCTTGTATCTGTATTATTTAATAAAATATTACAATTGTCCGTTTACGATGTCAAGATAAAACAGCAGCTGCTTTTATCATATTACTTTTCAAGCTCCTTTATCCGGGGCAGGCCAAGCAGCGTCAAGGCTGTAACAGCCAAAAGTATTCCCGATATAAATATCATGATCGCAGCCCCCCTTCCCACTCCTTTTCCTGTAATAGCACCGAGACCGTCCGCTGCCACTCCCGAAACCGAATATGCCACAACATAGCCTAACTGTGAAAGGAAGCCTATAAAGCCCCAGGCTCTTCCCTGCAGCTCATCCGGGATATTGGTCCTTGCCATATAATCCATGCAGTTATTTGCTATCGGCAGCATGGCAAAGAACAGAAATCCGAATATGCAGACAGGGATGATATTTTCTATCAGAGACATCCCTATCATAAATATTCCTGCCAGGAAAAATGATACCCTGAGTACTTTCGCATATCCTTTTTTTATACCGAAGATACCTAGGACAAGGGCTGCTGCAAGCATTCCGCAGGCGCATACCGATTCCGCGATACCAAGTGTTTTGGAATCAGCAAATGATAAGATCATCGGCTTTTCAAGTATCTGCAGGACCCCCATAAACATGGTGATCGCTGACGATACCATGATAAGCAAAAATACACCTTTCCTTCCGCAAACAACCTGCCAGCCTTCCTTCATGCTTGCAAAAAAAGGCTGTCTTTCCCCGCTGTGTTTGGTCTTAACTCCCTTTCGGACTATCGCCGTAGCCGTGATGGTAACAAAGAAGGTACATATATCGATAATGAGCAAAAGGGAAATATCGCTTACTGTAAGCAAACATCCGGCTATCACAGGTGAAAACAGGTATCTTGCGCTTCCCGCAAGGGATACAAGTCCATTGGCCTTTGAGAACTCTTCTTTTGTAAGGATATCCGTGATCGTAGACCTGTATGCGGGCTCCAAAAGTGAGGAAAATACAGCACTCACGGTTACACCTATACATATCTGCGCTAAAGTGGCACCGCCGCTCTTCATGCATATCAGGATGAACAGGATCCCGAGCCCTGAGAAGCCGTCTCCTATCATCATGAGAAGCCTTCTGTCAAAACGGTCGGCAAGTACTCCCGCAGGGACACTTAAGAGCAGTGTAGGAAGGAATCCGAGCAGCGTCACAAGAGACATCCCGGCTGCGCTTCCCGTCTCGTTAAATACATATATCCCCAGACCGAAACTCGTAAGTCCGCCGCCTATAGACGATATAAACTCACCGGCCCACAGCAGGAGAAATTTTCTGTATCCTTTACTCATCTTATTTCTCCCTGCCAAATTGTGTTTCAAGCAACCTTCCCACATGGTCTGTTTCAAAGAACATTTTTTTGTTGCAAAGTACTATGATAGCTGCAGCTGCAGTGACAACCAGGGTCTCAACACATTTTGTCTCAGGAGTCAGAGCTATTTTTTCCTGCATAAAGTTAACGAACAGATGAAATATCATACATGCAAGGATCGAACGGTCACTGACCAAATATACCCAAGTGATGATAAATCCGAGCGGGATGCCGCTTACAAAGAAATTAACTACATAAAGAGGATTTACCATAAGCCCTGCCTGGTATGTCCCCTCTATAAAGATGAGCGGCAGATGCCAGAGGGACCAGAAAAGACCGAACAGCATGGATTCCCAGAACCAGTTCATGTACTCTCCTATAGAATCCTCGCAATATCCCTTCCAGCCTACTTCCTCGATTATGGATGCCAGAAGGATCGTAACTAATGCTGTGCCTATACCTACACCGGTAAACGAAAAGTCTTCCGTGAAAGCGAACTGGTCAAGAGACTGACCGAAGGCAAGCGAAAGCAGGATCGAACCTACTATTATCAGGGCAAAAACACCTATGCCCAAAAATACATTAACCCACTTAACCTTATAAAAACCTACAATCTTATTCTTAAGATCCTTCTTTAATTCCGGTGACCCTGATGTAAGTACAAACACCGTTGACACAACTCCGGGTGCCAAGAGTCCTATAAACATAAGTCCCGCACCGATATCACCCGATACAAAGATCGCAGGTATCCAGAAGATCCATGTAAAAAGATATGCCAATACAAAAAACTTCACAGGTTTAAAAATATACTTATCACTTGTCTTATTCACTGTTCAAGCCCTCCTAAGATCAATCCGCTGATAAAACTCATAGTCCCGGGCTGAGCCCCGAATATTTTTTCAGTCACATCTATGAATGCGGTCACTTCGTTTTCGGTAAAATCATCTTCATCAAACAACCCGGAGCAGATAATGAGGATCATCTTCACACGTTCCTCTATCTGCTCACAGTTAAATACTCCTGTCTCATTGCCCTCTCTTACTATACTTGAAAGCAGCGGAACAGCCTCTGCTATAAGCCTTTTATTTAACTTATCATGCAGTACGATATTTTCGTTTGACTCGACTACTTTTGCGATATTTTGTTCTTCCTGCCCCGGACGGAGCGAATATATGACCGCCGCCAGTTTCTGCGGTATCGGCATCGGGCTTGCAACGACTTCTTTTGCTCTTGCAACCTCCTCATTTATCATCATGTCTATCACAGCCTCCAAGGTATCCTCCTTGCTCGGGAAATAATAATAGTACGTCCCCTTTGCGATACCGGCTTCTGCTATGATCTCGTCTATGCTTGTATTATCATAGCCTTTTTCTATAAACATGCGATATGCGATTTTTAACAGTTCCTGTTTTCTCTGTTCTCCTTTTTTCATGCTGTATCTCCTATATAGTATTAATACTGACTATCAGTCGGTTTTTTATTATGATACAGCACGATTTTGTATTTGTCAAGTGTTTTTTCGACTATTAGTCGATTTTTTTATTTTTTACCATCCCTGCTCGATAAGCCAGCCGTTCAAGCCTCTCTCCCGGCTTCTTATGTCACTGTTTTTCTCTAATTCCCCGAGTTTATACTCACCCTTGATATTTCCGTCCTCAATATACATAACACGGCTGCACTTTGCAGCTACCTTGGCATCATGTGTTACAAGCATGATGGTGGTACCCTCTCTGTTAAGCTTCCCAAGCTCCGTCATAACCTCATCGGAACTGGTACGGTTAAGGGCTCCGGTAGGCTCATCGGCAAATATAAGCTTCGGATTGTTTATCATGCTTCTGCAGATGCAGGCACGCTGCAGCTGTCCGCCTGATACTTCATTGATATCATTTTCTGCGATATCTATAATGCCGAGCTTTTTCATAAGATTCTTTCCGTACTCGGTCTTTTCTGCCTTAGAAAGCTTATTGGACTTGGACTGACGTGCAGGCAATATGATATTATCCAGGATATTTAAATTCTTCAGCATATACATCTGCTGGAAGATAAATCCCATCTCATTAAGACGCACATCTGCCAGCTCCTTAGCCTTAAGTTTGGAGATATCCTTACCGCAGAAATTCACCTCACCGGCAGTCATATTATCCATACCCGATACAGTATAAAGCAGCGTTGACTTACCCGAACCGGAAGGCCCCATGACAGCGATCATCTCGCCCTCTTCCACTGTAAAACTAACATTCCTGAGCACATTATTCTGTCTCTTATTAACCACATATGTCTTGCATAAATCTTTAACTTCTAATACATTCTTTGCCATTTTTTTATCCTCTCATTTTTTTACTGTGTGACAGGAGAGCCGTCCCCTTGTCACATCACTCTATACTGTTGATCTCGTTGGCACTGATCTTACGCACCGACGTTGCGCAGATGAATACTCCGAAGAGAGTCGCTGCGATTATGATGCCGGGGTAGAACACATAGCTGTCCAAAATATCCGGATCGAATATTACATTCTTAACACCCATGGCCCTGAATATCGCGCCACCCGATAACTGACACACAGGATTATTAAGGAGCATAGCTAACACTGTTGATATCAAAAGTATTATAAACACTCTGAACGTCTGCCATCCCATTATCGAGGTATCCCTGAAACCTAATGCCTTAAGGCAGGCGATCTCCCCGCGCTCCTTTGTAAGGAACGACTTCTCCATAAGTACCGCAACTAAGATATTGATCAGTATTACTACCAGCAGGATCAGCCACTTTGTATCATCAAGGTAAGATGCCGAGTGGATTATCTTATCCGTAAATTCACCGGGATTATAAACGGTATAATCAGGAAGCAATGTTTTCATTTTTTCGATGCGCTCCGAAATCACCCTTTTAGAAGGCTTATCCGTAAAATCGATCTGTATTCCCCAGATACCGTTCATATACTTATAATTTCTGTCATCATCCTGATGAAGCCTTACACCCTCTCCCATGTTAGCCATTATCTCGAAAGTTCCGGTTATGATATAATCTTTCGAACCAACCTGGTCGGACAAGGTTATCTTATCACCTATATGTGCACCGAGTTTATCCATAAGCTTGAAATGCATTGCAAGCTCGTTCGGATTCTGCGGAGCGCTTCCGTCCACATAAGAATTATAATCACTTGTGTCGGTATTTACTCCCTGGAAAGTCATGGACCTTGCAGACAGATCATCCTTTTTTAAGGTATAATTAAACAGGACTTCTGCACCCACCTTACAGGGCATTCCGTTTTCTTCCAGCAGAGCTTTCATATCTTCCAGATCCCTTTTTAACAGTTCTTTACCGTTTTCATTATGGTAATCCGTGATATTCTTTGTACTTGAAAGGTATACATCCGACTCCGTAACTCCAAACCATCTGACAAGTTTTTCACTCTTTAAGGTACTGATACAATTAAGAGCTATCATAACTAACAGTATCCCGATGGTGAATATGATGATCATCACAGTAAAACGCTTTATCCCGCTTAAGATATCATTGATCGCCATGAAAGGTACCGGCCGTGAACCCGACTTAGAAAGTTTAAGCAATCCCTTCTTATGATATCTTTCACCGGTGCTTCCGTTTCTTATCGCATCCACGGGTGTAAATTTCTTTATCAGTCTAGTCGAACGGAATCCGAAAAACAATACTATCATGACAACCGCCAATGCACTGATGACCGAAAGCATCACCGATCCTTCATCGGATATCACCATGGTCTCTTTTGTCTTTTCCATAAGCAGGTCAGCAAAAGGAAAAGAGCATATAAATCCGGCTATGGCTCCAAGTATTGCCAGAGCCATATATTTTATCAGATACAGCATTCTTATCCCGGAACTCGGGATACCTATTGCCTTCATGATACCTATTTCCCTGTACTCCTCACTTATGGTAAAGGATATTGTGTATTTTAGGATAAACAGGGCTATGATGATAAGACAGATACTTACTATCATAAGCAGACCCGCCACCAACATTTCCATCAGGTAAGTAAACTTCATAGTGCCTTTAGTATCCATAAAAGCAATATTGTTACATGAAGAAAGCTCTTTTCTTAAGTCATCCGTATTGTCAGTATAGAAGAAATTGATACTTCCCAAGTATTGATCTATATTTTCTCCCTTTAAGTAATCAGAAAAGTCTTCTTCACTTATCAGGATCCTCGGAGAATCCATAAGCGATCCTCCGAAAAAGGCATCCTTAATAACTCCCAACACCTTTAATCTTTTCTTTGTCCCGTCAATGGTAAGTGTTATTTCATCCCCTACATCCGATTTTAAAATATCCAGGGTACTTTTCCTTATATAAACTCCGCCTTTCGGTACCTCTGTTATTTCGAGATTATCTGACGAGTAAAAGTATCTGTTTATCCTCCTGTCAATCGAGCTTACCATTACTATTTCAGCTGCTACAACGGATTCCCCTGTTTTAATCTCTATTCCTTCAACATTGTATAAAACCGGTTCTGTTTTAACATCCTTTACATATGGAAGACTTTTTGCTATTTCTGCAGAACTTTTTTCCTCTGCCTGTGCTCTTTCTATGGATACAAAATCACCGACTTCTGCCATTTCAAAAAACTTATCGAGTGAGTTTATTGTCGCAGACAGATTGGCAGCGCTCGAACATACAAACGTCACCGAAAGTATAACAAAGATAAAAATGATGAAATTCATCGTCTTTTTTCTTTTCAGATCTCTCTTTAGTATTTCAAAAAACATCTTTAATGCTCCTTATTTTCCATTTACTTAATATAAATCCATTTCTCCGGAACGACGTCGTATATACCCGTTGTGGCCTGCAACAGGTTCCCGGAGTTTGCCGCAAGCAGATTATATAATGCCAATTATTAAACAGTCCTTAAATACTGAAAAAATTTTTTAAGTTTTTTTAAACTTTTCCGGCAATTATGCCGATACTGTATACAGGAGTATTATTTCATCAAGGGGACAGGGAAAAAGGATCATGAGAGTAGAATTTACAATAATCTTTTCATTACTCATTCTAATCCTGACAGTCTGTACGATATCTTCCATGCATTCAAAGAAGATCATCGGAAAGTCTGTCGCTTTTCTTGTATGCACTCTCATCCCTCCCGTTATAGGAAACCTGATCATCATCTGTTCAACAGACAGATTTCCTTCCATGGTCGGCTACTATATCTATTTCCTGGGCATGGATGCAGTTATGTACGCTCTGATCAGATTTACATTAAGGTACTGCCGTATCACTAAGCCCAATAAGATAGTAAAATATACTATAGACGTCCTTCTGATAATCGACGTGATACAGTATGCATTCAATCCCGTATTCGGACATGCATTCGAGACTGAACCGATAATGTTTGAGAACAACCTGTATTTCCGTCTTATACCCAAGCTCGGACAGACTTATCACCGTATAGTTGATTACGGTTTATTTGCTTTTGTTCTTTTTATCTTCCTTTTAAAAACCATCCGTTCCATCAAGATATATGTGGAACGGTATCTTGTCATGCTCGTGGCCCTGCTCATCGCAGGAATATGGGAATCCTTCTATATTTTCTCCGGCACACCGATCGACCGCTCCATGATAGGTCTTGCCGTATTCGGTATCCTTACTTATTTCTTTGCACTGTACTACAGGCCTTTAAAGCTTTTGGACAGAATGCTGGCCGGCATGGCATCGGAACTTCCGGAGGCCCTGTATTTCTTTGATTCAAACGGATTATGTATCTGGGCCAATTCCAAAGGCACCGAGCTTGCAGGTATCACAAATGATGATTATACCCGGGCTGAATCAAAATTAAAGGAAATGTTCGGGGAATTCGATCTCAAGAAAGCCGAATGGAGTACTGAAAAAAGACTGGGCACCGATGCCGGTACCACAAAGTATTATCTGCTTGAAAAACATACTATCCCCTATTCCGAAAGAAGGATAGTCGGATCGTTTTTAAGCATACGTGACAATACCGAAGACCAGCTTGCTCTTCAAAAGGAGAAATATAATGCAACCCATGACGCCCTGACCGGTCTGTATACAAAAGAACATCTCTATGACCGTATCGCAGAGGAAATACAGAAGGATAACGGTACGAATTATGCTGTAGTCTATGCCAATGTTAATAACTTCAAGATGATAAACGATATCTTCGGAAGCAGTTTCGGAGACCGTGTATTAATCGAGATAGCCCAAAAAATAAGGGCAAATATGACAGAAGGCTGTATATACGGCAGGATTGTGGGTGATATCTTCGGCATGTTCATGCCGGTAGATGAATTTGACGATGCTGCCTTAGAAAAAGCTTTAGGACACTTCACGGTTGAGGACAGGCATTTAAGCCATACTGTTCTTATACATATGGGAGTATATTTTATCCCGGACAGGTCGATAGAAGTATCCGTAATGTTTGACAGGGCAAGAATAGCCGTAAGTGATATCAAGAACGATTATCAGATATTTATGGCATATTACGATGACAAGATGAGGGAACAGGTACTTTGGGATCAGCATATCTCATCACAAGTAGGTGAAGCCATCGCCACCAAACAGATCACGCCATACCTACAGCCGATCGTTGACTCTTCCGGTAAACCGATAGGTGCCGAGGCTCTCTCTCGTTGGACACATCCTACAGACGGATTTCTTTCACCTGCAAAGTTCATCCCTGTGATCGAACGCAACGGTATGATCGCCGAAGTGGACAGATATATGTGGAAATGTGCTTGTGAGATACTTGCAAAATGGAAAAAACAAGGCAGAGAACAGTTTATATCCGTAAATATCTCGCCTAAAGATTTCTATTTTATGGATGTAGTCAGTGTCATAAAGAACCTTGTAGAAAAATATGAAATAGAACCTTCCAAACTCCGTATAGAAATAACAGAGACCGTCATGATGGATGACCCGGAAAACAAGATAGCGATAATAAATGAATTTAAGAAATCCGGATTTGTTGTGGAAATGGATGATTTCGGAAGCGGATATTCCTCTCTTAACATGCTTCAGGATATGCCTGTAGATGTAATAAAGATAGATATGGGCTTCTTAAACAAATCTGAACTTGATGAAAGAGGGCAAACCATACTGCACAATATCCTTAACATGACAAGGGATATCGGAATCACATCACTTACCGAAGGTGTGGAAACAGCCGAGCAGTATTCCATGTTGCTTTCCATGGGCTGCCGTCTGTTCCAGGGTTATCATTTTGCAAAACCCATGCCTCTTAATGAACTTGAAGAATGGTTAGACAGAGTATAGATACCTAAACCGTCAGGTGTGTATACTCTTCTATTTTTTCGCCTTCACTTACCTTTACTCCCGGGTCTATAATGCAGAAATTACCTATCTCTGCATCTTCTACCTCCGCTCCTGCAAGCACGACACATCCTTCACCGATCACGGCATTTTCCGATATCATCGCCTTAGGTGATATGATCCTCGGAAGGATAAAATTCTTCTCCCATAAAAATTCGGCATACTTTTTCCTGACCTTGTTATCACCTATGGCTATAAACGCACAGGGATATTCATTTAAGAAATCTACCGCTTCATGGCATCTTCCTATGATCCCTTCACCTGTGATACCGTCATCTAAGAAGCTGATCTTCTGAAATACTCCGAGTGTCCGTGCTATTTCCATGACCTCATGTCCATGGCTTCCGGCTCCGAGTATCAGCAGGTTAAGCTGTTTATGGTTGATGCCCGCAAGACGTTCCGGCAGGGTCGGTTTTTTGGTTATCGCAGCACGTTTTGCTTCCGCTTCTTCCCTTGTCCTTCCATATACCGAGGCTAATACCGTTTTTCCTTCGGATGATATCCCTTTTCTGTACCGGGCTTCAAAGCGTCCGTCTTTTCTTTTGTATACCCCAGCCCCTATTCTCATACTTTGTATCCCATCTTATTATATATTTACCATACTACTTTATCAGATCTTTTTCCTATCTTATCGCAAATGATATTGCACTTTCCGGGTTCTACCTTATCCCTTTCGACTATGAGCTCACCTATTTCGCGAGCCTTTATCGTGCCCGAGACCGGATTAAAGACACTCTCTATCTTAGAGTCTATCTGGGCGTCCACATCGGCATACTCAAAAGCAAGTGTGGTATTTATAAGCTTGCAGTTTTTCATCACAAGATTATCAATATAACACATACCCTGAAGACTTTCTATGGTACAGTTAATAAGAGTAAGTTTCTCGGAATTCCAGCCTAAATACTCACCAGATATAAAGGAATCATAAACTGTTATATTTTTACTGTTCCAGAAAGCATCCTTTGTAAGCAGTCTGGAGTTACGGATAACCACATTTTCCGCCCCGTCAAACGAGTAATTACCGTCAAGTGAAAGACCGTCTATCTCCATATTCTTACAGTTCATGGCAAAATAGTGGCCTTTTGCGGTCACATTATTAAGTTCTATGTTTTCACAGTTCCAAAGAGTCTCTTCCGCATGTGAAAGTACTACATCCTTTAATTTCAAGCCATTACATCGTCTGAAGTTCTTAGGTGCCTGTATCATGGCATTTTCGACACTTATATTTTTTGTGTACCATACTCCCGCCCTGGCCATTTCAAACCAGTTGCTGTCCTTTACTTTTACGTCATTGCAGTACCATAAAGGATATTTATATCTGAACAGAGAACAATCTATCTCTAAATCGGAGCACTCCTTTAAGGGTGACTCACCGCTCTCAAATACGCAGTCCTCTATTCTTGCTTCCTTTATGCCGAACAATGCTCTTTCTTCATTAAAAATCTGTCCGTTAAAAACTTTTCTTTCCATGTTAAAAACCTTAAGGTCTTTTTGACCATCCTTCCTTTTCAGCATTTATTGAAATTTATTTCACATAGAAAATACTAACATAACCGAAATGGTTTTTCAATTGAAAAAGGCAGTATTATCTTGCAAAACACTAATGCTTAAACCCGAGTATCTTTTTAAAACCTTCGATCAATATCACTATCCCCAGCAGACTTATACAATAGACGATCATACCCGTACGGTAATACGGATCGAATACACTCTCAAGATAATGATACGAAGGTATGATCTTTTGTATATACCAAAAAGCCCTCAGATCCATAAAAACAGGCGAAAATGTCGCTGCCATGGTAATGATCACAGGGGTAAACACTCCGAGTATCTTTTCATTACGCATGATACGTCTGAAGATCATGGCCAAAAGGGTAAGTGTCACCGCATACAACAGGATAAGCGGGACCTCACACCGTATATCAGTCATGACTCCGCCTAAAAAGAGTCCCAAAAGGGCTATGACGGCCGAATCAAACATTACTACAAAGATATACAAAAACTCCCTGACTGCCGGACTCTTAGTCTTCCAGTAAATAAACAGTCCTTTTCTTTCGTCGGAAATATAATACATGGCAGATGCGATGGCAGAAATGATAAGCCACAGTGCCATAAATCCTCTTAAAGGAGCTGTCACGTAATCGGGCTGTTCCTCAGGCTCTTCCGCCCCGATATCATATATCCTGAATATGTTCACATCGGGTATATGTGCCTCATAATCAGCGGTTGCTTTCCCGAGTTTTTTCTCCGCGAAATCCGTATATATCAGTTTTCCGATGTGTTTATAAAGCTGTGCTTCCAAGATCTCTCTTAAGAAAAAGTGCAGTACATTGGGATCTCTTGCATAAATCTTTATGGGTTTTGACACACTTTTATGCTCTGCAAATTCGGCTATGAGCTCTGAAAGATCGGCAGGTATTATCCATGCCTCATCGGCTTTACCTTCCGCAACGGCATCTATAGCCTCTTTTTCCGTATCATACCTTATATAACGGATAAGTACGTTCGGAGAAGACAGGCTTTCGTATACCTTGCGGGAAATCTCATCCGCCCCCTCCTCTTTAGCTATGGCGACCGAGGTTATGGAACTGTCCTGTGTGGCTATCCCTCTTAATACAAGGATAAGAAGAAAGATCGACAGTGTCATGCATATATAACTTTTTCTTCTGATCAGTCTTTTATGAAGGAGAAGATATCTTTTGAGTTTAAGCTTCATCAGTCTATCCCCCTTTCGATACGTACCCTGCGGGCATATACCGCTATCAGTAGGAACAGAACAGTATAAGTAATAAGCATGAGCATGTTTTTGGCATTAAATACTCCTGTCACTCCCGACGACAGCACATTATATGCTACTCCGGTAGGCAGATATTCTCCTATCGTACGGGCAGTTTCCGGTAGGAATGATCGGGGATAAAAATAGCCTGATAAAAAGCTGAATCCTATAAGTACTAAGAAAGATAACAGGAACTTATTGATGATACCCTTCATTACCTCAAACAGTAAAAACGTAAAAGAAGAAAGCTCTATAAGAACCAGAATAAAATACCCTGAAAACCTCATAAATCTGGGGAACAGATCAACCGAGAATTCTTCTATGCCCACCATATTAGCCGCAAACAATACATAAACACAGAATAACGTAAACAGAGAACATATCAGATTTGCCAAAAAGAAGCAGGTGTATTCCGTAAAAATCTGAGATGAAGGCCTGACACCTTTAGATCTTGCTATCATAAAGAACTCCGTGTGGCTGTCCAGGAAAAAGGATATGGAGCAAAACGACAGCATGACTGTATAAAAGAGCACGATACCGCAGAAAAAGAATGCCATAAAGGACATCCCGTCGCCTAAGCCGATATGCTCTATCTCCGTCAGAAGTCCTCTTGAGAGCAGCGCATTCATATAAGCAATAAATAATTTGTCATTCAGTTTTGTCTTTTCTTCCTCAGAAAGGGAAGTATCCTTCATATCATCCTGAAGTGAATACAGTCCCGCTTCGGTATAGACCATATCATCGGAAAAAATATTTATGACCTCTTCCATGATCACTGTGGTTATACCTTTTTGGCTGGCAGCATAAAGCTTTACCACCGGCGAATCATCACTGTACATAAGAGCATCCATGAACCCGTCGGGGATCACAACAAGGACTTTTATCTCATTATTGTGCAATGCATCAAATCCTGCCTCTTCGGTATCATACTGGAAGGTATTGACTATGAGCTGAGTGTCATCTATGGATCCGATAAACTGGAGTCCCATGGAAAGGAGTGCATCATCATAGCCGCATAAAAATCCGATATTGTACTTGGATGTCACCTTATTATAATCGGTATGACGTGCATTCAGCACTCCGGCCACACCTATTACGAGCGCAAAAACAAGGGATAAAGTAAATATCCCCGGAAAAAGTTTGACTATTCTTTTTAACTGTCCGTAAAAGTAAGTACCCGTACTCATAACCTGTTCATCAGATCCGTCATATCATTATTGTATGTATACTCTTCAAGAATGCCCTCTTTTAGGAGATAACACTTTGAACACATGCTTATCTCGTATATGTCGTGTGTGGCTAAGATCAGTATCCCGCCGTTCTCCCTAAATGCCTTAAGATAGGCATATACCGCTTCCTTACACTTCAGATCCAAAGCCGCAGTCGGTTCGTCCAGAAGCAAAACCTTAGGGTTGTTATTAATGGCACAGCCTATGGAGAGTCGTTTTTTCATGCCCAAAGACATTTTGTTTACCATAACATTTAAGAAGCTGTCTATACCGAGAACTTTTAAAAAGCCGCTTTCAAGCTGCTTTTTTAAGTCATCCTGACCATACCACATACTTAAGTTATCCTTGGCTGAAAGTTCCTCTATTATCGGCGTCCCCTGAGGAACATACGCCACCTTTTCATGCCTTATGCGCTCTTCCTTCAGCACATCGTTTTCATCTATAAGGAATTGACCTGCATCACCTCTTAAAATCCCGGCCAAAACGGATATAAGTGTGGACTTTCCACACCCGTTCTTTCCCAAGATCCCGATACATTCTCCACCGGAAGCACTGAAAGATACATTTTTCAGTACTTCTTTACGGCCATATCTTTTTTTTATGTCATTAACACTGATCTGCATCAAAGTATCTCCCCTAAATGTCCGATAACTTCAAAAAAAATCTTCAAGCATAGATTATATCGTAAATCTCATCAGATTTCAATATCGCTGTTTGTTGCCTTTATGATGGTCATTCGTTCTTCTTCGTTATTTATTATAATTCTCCTCTTCGATCAGATTCCATAAGCTACAGCTCCGACTATGGCTGATAATCCGATCAGCCCTATGGGTGATATTCCTTTCTTAAGTACCTTTTTTGAGCCGAAATAAATCACTCCCATACCGCATGTAAGCACAACAGTCAATATGTCGAAAGGATTCTCCCCTATTAATATTCCGCAGTTCTTTAATACCATGATAATACCTGTTGTCAGGATTATACCTGTAATACAAGGCTTCATTCCATCCAGAGCAGCTTTTATGTATCTGTTCTGAAGAAGTTTTCTTAATAAGACCATAATAAGAAGGATTATCAAAAAAGCCGGAAGGACTACTGCTGCAGTGGCTATCAAAGCCCCCGGAATACCTCCTTTCAGGCTGCCGACATATGTCGCCATGTTTACCATGATAGGTCCGGGGGAACTTTCACTTACCGCAACCATATATGTCAGCATTTCCTCATCCATCCAGCCATAAGATAAAACAACATCACGGATAAGCGGTATAGCAGCATATCCTCCGCCAAAAGAAAGGAACCCGACTTCAAGAAATCCTATAAGCAGATCAATATATATCATCTTTTATTCCTCTCTTGCCTGTCGGTTTTAAAAATCATCATTACGATAATGCCTGTAAAAGCTGCCATAAACATCAATACCATCGATGATATCCCTAATGAGAAAAAGCTTATCAATAACATTGCAACAGCCGAACTTACCACTATGCATATCTGAAACGGTTTCTTTTCCATCTTTTTAAGCATTTTCAAGGCTGCATCAATTATCAGTATGCCCACTGCTATCTTTATACCTTTGAACGCATTGGCTATCAATGCGATTTCAAGAAACCTGTCCAGAAACTGAGCTATGATATATATAAAGATAAACGACGGCAGTACCATGCCCAGAGTTGCTGCAACCGAACCAAGCAGCTTTCCCTGTCTGTAGCCTACATAAGTGGCACAGTTGATCGCTATCGGTCCCGGAGTGGATTCGGCTATTACGGTTACATCCATCATTTCATCATGTGTAATCCATTTCTTATCTTCAACACAAGTCTTTTCTAAGAGGGCGATCATTGCATATCCCCCTCCGAAAGTAAACATACCTATCTTAGCAAAGGTTAAAAACAAATCAATGAGCACAGTAACCTCCTTCAATGCCGCCAACAAACATTACATTACAGATTACCATAATTATAGCAAATTTCCATACCGTAAGTAAACAAAAAAATAAATCCGAAATCCTTTGATGAACAAAGATCTCGGATTTATAAAATCTCACTCCGGTTTACCTTATATCTACAAATAAGGTGTGGAATCCGGACAGAAAATGTGTATAATAGATTTCAGAATCACTTTGCTAATTTTTCCATCTTTTCTTTAATGGTAATAAACCGCTCTTCCTTTCGAACCGGATCATATCTTTCCTGTCCCAAATATGGTAAGAAATACCATGCTGTATTATGAGGCAGACTCTCATCGGTTGTGGTTTTGCAAATTTTTTCGACATACATAAGCATATTTTCAAGACTCGTCAAAGTCTCAGCTTTATTACCTAAAGCAACATAATAGGTTGCCATATACCTGTATTGCATTGCAATGTTACCATCCAGAATATCAGACTTTTCTTCACCTATTATATCCGTTATGAACCTGCAAAAGTCTATCATACGCTCTAAATAATGTATTTTAGCTTCCCACTTGTCCTCCTCATTCGGAAGAATGTATGCTACATAATCACGAAGTCTGTTTACCAAGCAACGGCTCAATGTTATCAGGCAGTCCCTGATTTCATCTTCTTTCTGGTGTGCTCCGTCATATAAATCTGTAATAAACATTTCTCTGCATGAATTGATGCTCGGGAGCATTTTTACAACTTCATCATATCCCTGTTCATCCTTAAAAGCTTCTTTATAAAGTACAGCCAAAAACCTGACACATTCAAACCGGAAATCGTAATCATCCGACTGCCTTATAAGATCGCGCAGCATTTTCTCTGCTTCCCTAAGATATGCCTTATTCGGATCCTCCTCGAACCTTTCAGAGCATAGAGCCTTGGCCAGCGAAAGACTTATCTTCATATCACTCGGGAACTCCGCATGAGCCTCCCTCAATAAGTCTATCGCTGTAGGATTATATCCGCAATCCTCTATATGGTTTATTGTAGTATAAATATTCTCTCTTCTTGCTTCACGCTCTGAAAGCTTAACTCCGAGCAACTCATCTACGCTAATGCCAAAGAATCCTGCAAGATCAGGCAGGTACTCTATTGCGGGATATCCGGATTCAGATTCCCAACGGCTGATAGCCTGCGGAGTAACTCCAATGCTCTCAGCAAGCCTTTCCTGTGTAATGCCTTTCTGATTTCTTAATTTTTTTATATTCTCACCTATTGTAATATTCATTCCACATCACTCTCCCATATTATTTGCAACTCAAATACTGTTTACTTTTTTCTTTTGTAAGCTTACAAACAAAGTATAACGACAAAACACATATAAATCAATTATCAATTCATTGTTGTTATATAAACGATTCGTTGTAATCAGACAAAAAAAATCCGAAAACCTTTGATATACAAAGATTTTCGGATTTACCTGTTAATGCCGGCGACCGGGGTCGAACCGGTACGAGAGGTGAGTCTCACGGGATTTTAAGTCCCGGGCGTCTGCCAATTCCGCCACGCCGGCATATGTCATAAGGTGTCAGTGAAGCTGACGGAACCTTGTGACCGGACTCCATCACGAAGTGATGCAGTAAACATCATATCCTTCTCATAAGCAGCCCCCTGCCTGATCTGATCAAACAAGGAACCGTATTAACTGGATACAATGAATGGGACCTACAGGGCTCGAACCTGTGACCCTCTGCTTGTAAGGCAGATGCTCTCCCAGCTGAGCTAAGATCCCAAATTAAAAAACCGGGATAAATAAAAGCGGAATCCGTAAAAGAATTCCGTGCGACCCAGATCGGACTCGAACCGACGACCTCCGCCGTGACAGGGCGGCGCTCTAACCAACTGAGCCACTAGGCCGTAACATTAAAACTAATGTCTGAACTATACAAACATCCCTGAAAAATACAGAGAGTGGACCTTCGGGGACTCGAACCCAGGACCGACCGGTTATGAGCCGGTTGCTCTAACCAACTGAGCTAAAGGTCCAAAATGACTCCGACGGGAATCGAACCCGTGTTACCGCCGTGAAAGGGCGATGTCTTAACCGCTTGACCACGGAGCCTTAAGTAAGTTGTATCGGCAGTCTGTTTCGCGCCGACAACAAGAGAATTATATAACAAGTTTTAAGGCTTGTCAACAGTTTTTTCGTTATTTCCTCCTATTTTTTTATCAGTCTGAAAAACAACCGTAATGGCAAATATCCCGTCACGGCAGTCAGCCGAAATGCTGCCTCCCATACGTTCCACAAGTTCTTTTGTAATGGCAAGTCCCAGTCCGCTGCCTTTTGTGTTTCGTGCGGCGTCAGCTTTATAGAAGCGGTCAAATATACGTGAAGTATCTATTTTGGTGTCGGGATTTAAGAGCTCATCACTGCATGAAAATACGGCATGGCCGTCGATTTCTTTTAGTGAAACCTGTAATTTCTTGCCATGCATAAGTGCATTTTTTATTATATTCTGTACCGCTCTCGTATAAGCCTCGCGGTTGCCCTGTATCATCACGGGTTCCTCGGGAAGCTCTATTATTGGTTCATCTCCCATGGCTGCTATATCGTCATAAAATGAGACAAGGGTATCCGCAGTAATGGGCACTATATCCAAACTGCCAAGCTCTATATGATAGTTTACATCCTGCAGCTTTGCATAGGTAAAGAGCTCGTTCAGCATATCGTTAAGGCTTACTATCCTGCTCTTTATGATGGTAAGATACTGCTGCTTCTTTTCAGCAGTAAGATTCTCCGAAGCCAAAAGCTGAAAATATCCGTCAAGGGAGGTAAGCGGAGTTCTGATATCATGTGAAAGATTGGCTATGGTTTCCCTAAGGGCCTCATCCTGTCTGTACAGTTCTACCTTTGTTTTATTAAAATTGTCGCTCAGCTTCTGTATCTCTTCCGCCAGCTCTTTAAGTTCTTTTGCATTAAGATCCATTCCAATCTTAAGCTCTGTTTTATTTTCATTCAGGAACGCAGTCTGGCGGCACAGTCCTTCAACCTGCCGCCTGTATATTATGTGGTATGTAAATGATATTATCAATGCAATGCAAAGCAATACAGAAATAGCAATCCACATATGTGCTCCTTTTTTTCTACTATCTTATATCCTTTTTCTTTGCTATAAACATCGAAAGGACAGCTCCCGCTGCAATGTATATAGCTGTCATTACAAGCATTATCTGAGGATGATATGCCTCATCATAAAATCCATTCTCTATATTTTTAAGTAACAGATATTTGTTGATATCAAATCCCTGAAGGATACCGAAGAAATGGTTTAAGAGGTATACAACAGCGTTAGCCAAGCTCTCTAAAGTACCACCGCCTATAAGCAAGGCAAAAACAATACCGATAGCTCTGTTGGCCAAAAGTTCATGTATCATAACAGTTAATGCGATAAATGCTATATGTATCAAAAGACATATCCCGATATATCCCCAGAATTTTCCTGCATCCCCGTCCAAGAATCCGGGACGTATGAACAGTGTCCTTCCCGTGATCAGACCGTAAACAAATTTGCCGGCCAGCTGTATCACAAAATACTCTACAGTATACATAAACAGGATCACAATACCTATGATCATCTTTGATAACGGCATATATCTTCTGTCCAAGGCGCATCCTGCCGCATTTTTTATAAAACCGGCTCTGGTCTCACATGTGGCAAATATTACCAGGGTAATCCCCAAGAATAGCAGTAACAATCCGTCGCTTAAAGAAGAAAACAGTTCAGGCAGGTTTGTTACTACATGCCTTTTTACGAAATCCTTTTCATCGGATACAAATGTCTCACCGGGCTGTATCGTAACATTTACTTCATGTCCGTCATCTTCTGTGTAACTGATGTTCATGGGTTCGGCTGTGTCATTGGTATATACGTGTCCCTGTAAATTCGGATCGTCTGTAGGAACATAGTCTTTTACAACGTAGCCGCCGTCTACCCGTACACTTACAACCTGTGCTTCATCTTTTTCTTCACTCTGTGAGTCCGTCTTAACGGAAAACAGTGCACCTAATACCATTGCTGCAATTATCACTATGGGATAAGACAGGATAACTTTACTTCTGAATAACCGGAAAAGGTCCGTCTTTAATATCCTTATCATATCACTCACTTTCCTTTCCTACAAGTCTCAAATAATAATTTTCTACAGATTCAAGCTTCCTGACTATCTCATAAGTCGTGACTCCCTCGGAAGCTAAAGCCAGAGTTATATCTCCGGTTCTCTCAAACTGTTCATATATATTGATCTTGCCGTCATCAAGAATCTTAACATTACCGATGCCTATACGTTCAAGTACTCCCACTGCTTTTGCCGCGTTATCCGTGATAAGCTCCACTCTTGATTCACATCTGCTCTTAAGCTCTTCCGCAGGACTCTCCTCTATAAGCTCTCCCTTATTGATTATACCGTACTTGGTGGCTATCTTCGAGAGCTCATCAAGGATGTGGCTGGATATGATGAATGTGGTACCGTTTTCTCTGTTAAGCCTGCATATCATATCCCTAATCTCTATGATACCCTGAGGATCAAGTCCGTTTATGGGCTCATCGAGTACTACCAAGTCGGGACTTCCCGCAAGTGCAATTCCGATCCCCAGTCTCTGCTTCATACCGAGGGAAAAGTTCTTTGCCTTTTTCTTTCCTGCATCCTCAAGTCCTATAAGTTTAAGCAGTCTTTTAGGCTCATCGGGATCATTTATACCCATAAGTTTGCATTTTATCTTAAGATTGGTCTCTGCGGAATATTCGTTAAAGATGCCGGGTGATTCTATGAGGAGTCCTCTTCTCTGTGCTGCTTCACCAAGATTGTCATCTTTTCTTCCGAATATCGAAAAGCTTCCTTTTGTCTTCTGTGCGAGTCCGCATATTATCTTCATAAATGTGGTCTTTCCGGCTCCGTTACGGCCCACAAGACCATATATATCGCCCTGGTTTACATGTATGGAAACATTGTTTAATGCTGCTTTTTTTCCGTACATCTTAGTGAGGTTTTCGGTTTCTAATATATAATCCATTTTTATCTCCTGTATAATGCCGGTTTATTTCCGGTTCCTTATGTTTTATACCGCATCTTTTTTCTTTGATGCAAAAATCGCAGCTCCTGAGAATAAAGCAACATAAATAAGATTCCTTACCCAGAATGTCCAGACCGGATCTCCGGGATTGGATGCATCGCCAAAGTACCCGAACTGTGCAAAGAGCAGATATCTTCCAATCTCAAACCCGTCAAATATAAGTGCTATGACATTTGCTATAAGCATTTCCAATATTTCAAAGCAGATAAGCATTATCATGACATAGGAAAATACAGCACTTCTTAATACCTCATACAGCATGATGACAAATGCTATTGTAGCTATGCCTGCGACCGTGAGCAGTATGTAATGGGCTACCTCGTGACTTACAAGGGATCTCATCTCTTCTGCGAACTGTTCACGTGATATCCACTGGTCCCTGTATTTTTCAGGCATCATGTCAGGTGATTCAGGATATGCATAGGTTCCGTTTACCAGTTTCGTTGATTCGAGAACCATCTCGCCAAACACACCCAGGAAATTGATCGCCGAGTATATCACCATGGTTATGGCACCTATTATGAGTTTTGCTATCGTAAGATTCTGACGTCCGCCGATACTTCCCATAAGATTTTTGGAGTAACCATTTTTATCCTCATCGGAACAATGTACGATGACCATTATGGCTGCAGAAGTAACTGCCAGGAAGAACGGGGTATACGACGAATAAAAGATTTCCAGTAAATGTACTTCATGAGCAGGATCGGCTGTTAACGCGCCGATTATCAGGATAAGAAACATTGCACCGGGATATACATAAAAGAACTTATCCCTGAAAAGCCTTCTCAGTTCCATCTTAAGCGTTTTTCCCATGGTCTTCCTCCTCTCCGCTTACGAGGTTTACGTAATAATCCTCAAGCTCTTCATATTTTCTGTAGATCTCTATGGTAGCTACAGACTCGGCCGCAAGAGCATTGGTGATATCTCCAGTACGCTCAAGCTGCTCATATATATTGATCACTCCGCTGTCTTTTATCTTATAATCCTTAAAACCTATCTTTTCCAGGATCGTGCATGCCTTAGGCACATCATCGGGTATGAGCTCTATCTTCGATCTGCACTTTTCCATGAGTGATTCTCCGGTACTTTCCTCTATCAGCTTTCCGTTATTGATAAATCCGTACTTGGTAGCTATCCTTGAAAGCTCACCCAGTATATGGCTTGATATGATAAATGTTGTACCTTCTTCTTTTTTCTTAAGGATCAGCTCTCTTACCTGCTTAATACCCTGAGGATCAAATCCGTTTATCGGCTCATCGAGGATCACGAGCTCGGGATTGCCGATCAGCGCCAGGGCAAGTCCCAATCTCTGTTTCATACCGAAGGAATACTTTTGGGTACGAAGTTTTAATACATCACCGAGTCCGACCATTTCCATGAGTCTCTTCGGTTCGTTCTTATCCTTTATGCCGAGCACCATGCATTTAAGCCACAGATTTTCCACTCCGCTTATATTGGGAAGCAGTCCCGGATCTTCTATCAGCAGTCCGACCTTTTTTGAGAGATCTCCGAGCTCATTTTTCTTTTTCCCAAACAGTGAATAGCTGCCCGATGTAGCATTTGCAAGACCACCCGTAATCTTCATGAGCGTGGTCTTTCCTGCACCGTTACGGCCTACCAGTCCGTATATATCTCCTTCTTTCACATGGATGGAAACATTGTCCAGGGCTTTTTTCTTTCCGTATGCTTTTGTAAGGTTATCGGTTTCAAGAATGTATTCCATTGTTTTTCCTTTCCTTTTTACTTGAAGTTATGAGTTTATACCGCCCGGACAATAACGGATCGATACTGTTCCCGGCTGACAATACATATATTATCATAGCAGTTTAAAAAAATCTTTTAGAAAGTATAAAGAAAGTTTAAAGAATTAAGATCATCAATTAAATAACTACCCGGATAATAATATAAGGTTAACCCCTAAGAACAAGAGTTAACCTTTTTTCTTTACTGTTTTTCTTCTTTTATATTTTCGTCTGTTTCTCTTCTTCTGCCCTTTAGACTGCCTGTACTCGTTGATTCTTTGGGCTATGGTAGTATAATCACGTTCAAACAGCTCCTCATAAGCCTGCGGCCAGAGGACTTCATCGGGGACCGATGCAAGCAGTATATCCTGGACTGCAGCTTTACTTTTATTCCTGTATTTAGGAAGCATATTCTTTTCCAAAAGATTGTTCAGCTCAGGTCTCCACAAAAATCCGATCTTAAGTTTCGGATCCGTATCAGGGCTTTTCACAGGTTCCCTAAGCACATAAAAATCAGGATTCCCTTCACCGTCAAGCTCAACAGTTATTATCCCCCAGGATTCAGGCACATGCTCTTTTACATGCAAGGCATGCGATGTTCCCGCCACTATATAGTTTTTATCAAAATGTGTGCTGTATTCTTCTACCTGCTTGGCAAGCCTCGCATATGTATCGGCATCACTTTTTATCTCTATCCCGAAAAGACTGTCAGGAGTGACCATTACCACATCCGCTCTGGCATTTCCGGTTCTTTTTTCTTCAAATATCCTAACTTTACCGTATTTTTCCTCCAAAAAGCCAAATAGCGGTTCGCGGATATCCTTATCATATAATGTTTTTGGAGTCATATTTTTTTCAGTTTAAATCCGATCCCCCACACAGTTTCTATGTATTCCCGATTGGTATATTTTTTTATCTTTTTTCTCAGGTTACTTACATGGACATTGACCGTGTTATCCTCACCCAGATATGTGTCCTCCCAGGCAAAATCATATATCTGCTGTTTTGAAAAAGCTCTGTCCGGATTTTTAAGCAAAAGCTCCAGGATCCTAAACTCATGCTTTGTAAGCTCTAACGAATTCCCGTTAACCGTGACACTGTAATTATCGGGATTAAGCTGTATCTCTTTAAATTCTATAACCCGGACTGCCCTTTCGGCTTCCGGCTTATCTGATACAGCGTTGTTCTCACTGTCTTTGTCGGCTTCGCTGCCGTTTTCTTTGTGCTTTCTTAAACATACCTCAACTCTCGCCTCAAGCTCCCTTATATCAAAAGGCTTTGTCAGATAATCATCAGCCCCGCTTCTTAACAGTTCCACCTTCGAATCTATACCGTCTTTGGCCGATACTATTATCACAGGGGTATTCCTTAATGCTTTTAACTCCTTTATGAGTTCCTCTCCTGTTTTTCCCGGAAGCATAAGATCGAGGATCACAAGATCGATCTTTTCTGTTTTAAATAAAAGCAGCCCCTCGGTCCCGGAAAAAGCCTGCATACAGCTAAACCCATCCTGCTCTAAGGCTTCCTTTATCATATTATTGATCAGATCGTCATCTTCTACAATAAGAATCTTAGCGTTCATATATCTTTCCTTAATCGTTTTATTTACAACATCCCCATTTTATATTAAACAGACTATAAAGTCAATCCGAACAAGTATTAATGTCACAATATTTCCTAACAGATACGTTAATATTTCTTGACATTTACCCAAAAAGATTATATTCTGAAGATAATAAAATAAAGAAAGGACAATGCTTATGAAAAATATGATAAAACGCGTTTTAACTCTGATCACCGCGATGGCCCTGGTCCTCGCAGGACTTAATATCGCAGATCCCGTAAAAGCATCGGCAGCCGATCCTTCCGGTAAAAAAATAGTGGTTTCTCTTGGAGATTCCTACTCCTCAGGCGAAGGAATAGAGCCCTTCTTCGGACAGGATAAACCTATGAAGGAAAGAGTCGAAGATGAAGACTGGCTGGCTCACAGATCACAAAAAGCCTGGTCCGGCATGCTTAAAGTAGACGGCCAGAAAATGGTCAAGGATGATAACTGGTTCTTTGCAGCATCCTCCGGTGCCGAAACGATCCATTTATATGAAAGCCAGAATAAAAAATACGACAAGAACGGTGTGTCCGGTGAAAAAGGTCTTGCACCTCAGCTTGAAATATTTGATAAAGTTGAAAAGCTCTACGGTGCCGGTGCAGTTGATTTTGTAACATTGAGCATGGGCGGAAATGATGTCGGTTTTGGAAGTATCATGAGAGCAGCTCTTATGGACCCGACTAATCTCGAAGCTAATCTTAATGAAACCTGGACAAGACTTACCGAAGAACATACGGAGAATGGCAAAACCGTTCCTTCCATAAAGGATGCGATAAAGCAGAATTACAAGGATATCGAAGAAAAAGCAGGAAAGCAGGCTGCCATAATCGTAGCCGGTTATCCTACCCTCTTTAATACAGATGGATTCTCCGTAGCAATATATAAAGTATCAGCTGAAACAGCTGATACCGTAAATACCTGGACCAGCAAGTTAAATGAAGAGATCAGGGGCATCGTAGAAGAATGCAAGAAAGACGGAATGAATATCTACTTTGTTTCTGTCGAAGAAGCATTTAAAGGTCACGAGGCATATACAAAGGATGCTTACATTAATCCTGTAATGATCGGTTCTCAAAACCAGGACCTTACAGGAGATATGATCAGTGCATATTCTATCCATCCGAATGTAACAGGTGCTAAGGCATATGCAAAAGAAGTCCAGAAAGTAATAGACAGCTTAAGTAAATCAGAGAAAACCGATAACACCGAAAAGACGACTACTGCAAAGAAACCTGAACTTACCGCTGCTTCCAAAAAGGGCAAGATCACATTAAAGTGGACCAAAGTAGAAGGTGCTACAAAGTACAGAGTAGTTGAATATGTAAACGGCAAAGCTAAAACAGTTAAGACTACAAAGAAGACTTCTTTATCTATCAGTAAGAGAACAAAAGGAAACGAGTATACATTCGCTGTAAAGGCATATGTAAACAAGAAATGGACCAAGATCAAAGCAGCAGACAAGAAAACCGTCACCGTAAAATGAGCCATGGGGACGGGGTCAGTGGTCAAAAAAAGGCTTAACAAAAAGAACTTAACAAAAAACACAGACTTTAACAGTCTGTGTTTTTTTTAACTCCCCGAGTTGGGCTCGAACCAACAACCCTTCGGTTAACAGCCGAATGCTCTGCCATTGAGCTATCGAGGAATATTCAATTCATATAAAACAAAAATGCGAAATATAATATTCCGCCTTTGTTATATTACATATTTAATTTAATACATAAATTTCATTTTGTCAATGAAAAACTGATATCATAAAGAACAAGAAGGACATCTACCGATCAAACCTTCAGGTCAAGCCCTCGGCCTATTAGTAGCAGTCAGCTCCATGCGTTACCGCACTTCCACACCTGCCCTATCTACCTCGTCGTCTTCAAGGGGCCTTACTAACTTGTGTTATGGGATATCTCATCTCGAGGGGGGCTTCACGCTTAGATGCCTTCAGCGTTTATCCCTTCCAAACTTGGCTACCCGGCTATGCTTTTGGTAAAACAACCGGTGCACCAGAGGTTCGTCCATCCCGGTCCTCTCGTAC
>JAFRSU010000003.1 GCA_017427415.1 Lachnospiraceae bacterium
CCATCGGTCATCTGAACTTTGTGTACGGGTTTCTTCTCTTTTGCCATAATAATAGGCCTCCTATGATAATTATATTTTATCTTAGGAGACCTAATAGTTCCACTATTATTTATATATTTACAGACTTTTTTTCACATACTCTTTATATACACACCTCATATAAGCAGGAAAGATTGAATAAAAAGTATTTGTTCCCGGAAGCGCATTTCCTATCGCAGTATATACATTACTTGTAGAAGCCAAATTCTTTACCACATTTGCAACTGTTGTATCTCCGCCATAGTTTTGTTTGATAAATAACGGATATAGCAGTTTACCATACTCATTATTGTCGCTTACCAGTGATTTATATGAGTTGTTCAAATATGCATTTACATGACTTACATCGCATGTTGAGGTACTCAATCCCTTAACTCTTACTCTTGCCCATTCAGACCATGATTCACCAAACCATAGCGGCAGATATCTAGCATCTCGATATGCATGTACAATTGCATGCATATATTCGTGAGCTATAGTACCTTTTTGAAAATCTGTAGCACTACCATTTAAATCATTTATTCCAAATAAAACAGTATACGAAACATTAACTCCTGATTTTACATCTAGAACTGTCACAGCGGAACCAGGCGCAGTATCGCTTGTTACATATAGATAGTATTTCGCTGTACCAGATTCATTGGATCTCGGTTGGGTAAATGATAATCCACTACATAAACTTGTATCCGCTGCTTGAAGCGCTTGCATTACAGAATTAATAAATGTAGGTACCGATTTTGAAGAAGAAACATATCTGATTTCAAAACGTCCCAAACTATAAGTTGTATCATAATACGGAGGTAAAGTGTATCTATTAGGCTCTTCCCCCTGATCATCAGATAACGAATTAAAAAATGTTTCATACTGCCACAAGCCGTTACCACATGGAAGCTTCTTTGTACTTTTCTCAAGCTTTTTATATATAACATCATATTCATGCAGGGCTTCAGATTTGGTTTTTGCTCCTGCAATTACCTCTTCTTTTAAGCGTGCCAATTGCTCAAGAGGTGAAAAATCAATATAGTACTCGTAAGGGATGACCTTGTTTCCAACGGTAACAATGCCTTTCTTTATGTCAGCAGCACTTTTTTCTTCCGAAATGATATAACTGGCTGTTATATTTTTTCCTGCTTTGTTATAAATATTTACCGATATACTGTTTTCAAAGGTTTCGTCATAGTTTACATCAACATGATCTATTTCCGATATCTCAATTCTATCAGCTACATCATCACTATGATAAAACTTGGTATGTAACTCTACACCGGTACCTACAGGCAAGGATGTCTCATCAAACATCATCAGGAATTCATCCGATGGTTTTACGAATGTGATCATACCATTTTCATCAGAATAAACAGAAAATGCATATGAATGTGTAAATTCTGACATGTCATACTCGCTATAGTACTGCGTCAATGCGGAGGAATATATATCCACTTTAATACCGGAAAGGCTATACTTATTTTTTTCCTTTACATCATCTTCCAAGTAAAGTTCAATTGCAAATTCATTTGCATTAGCAAAACATTCCGTTTCGTTTTTTATAATCACTACGCCCGACAATACTGCAAAAAATAAACTTAATATCAATAATAGTTTCCCTGTTTTTTTCATATTCCTGTCAACCTCCTTTAATTCACTAATGGTAAGATACATCACCACCAAAACAGCATCACGTTCCCTGTCATGTCAAACAAATCCGCATATCCATCAGGTAATGAGATTTTAACCGTCATCCTTACTCTATATAATCCATGTTCAACATGGATTGAGTCAGTATTTTCTTGATTTCTGCCCCCATAGTGTACCCATGAAGCATATGTGTGCCATGAATCATCTATGTATTTTTCAAGATAAACCGTCATACCTGTTATCATATCATCAGCCTCACCATTTATAAACGATGTAACGTAGGCCGTTTCGCCGGTGATTGTAAATTGGCAAGCGGGATATGGATTTGTACTTATATACGGATGTGACCAGTAAAAAAGTTTAGGCACTACAACAGCATCCGATTTATCAACTATAACGTGCTCATCCGGCACTTCTTCCGGAGGACTGCTCTTGTCTTCTGACTTTATGTCATTCAAGTGCCTTGATCGCATAGCAAATCCGAAAGCAAACAGCATCACAAATAAAACTGCTATAGTGCATGCCACCTTAATAACATACATTTTTCTTATATGTATCCTCTTTCTCTCTTGTTCTGCCACCACCTTCCTGCATTTGTCCAGAAGTCCGCTTGCCTCAACATTCTTTATACATTCATCGATTGTATTCTTGTCAACTTGGCTTCCGGCACCATAATACTGTTTAACTATTTCTTTAAAAGTTTCTCCTTGCCCGGTATTCATTTCAGTATTAATCTCCACCTCCTTCTTTCAGGAATATTACTTTTAACTTTTCAACCGCTCTATATAAACGTTTATATGCTGCATCCTCGCTTATTCCGTGTTTCTCAGCTATCTGTGGTGCTGTTAATTCTTCATAATAGTATTCTTCTATGATTACTGCATATTTTCTGTCAAGCTTATCCAATGCTTTTAAAAGCAGTTCTCTGTCAAATTTGTAAAACAGGTCTTTTTCAAATGATTCTACACTTAACTCTTTTTTCCTGCGAACTGTTCTCTCACCATCATTTTCATCCTTCTCATTGTCCAAAAGAGGAATTTCATTCTTCCATATCTTCTCATTTTTCCTATATATATTTATAGCTGCACTCTGTGCTATTTTTCTAATATAGTTTTCTGTTTTTTCAGGAGAATCGGATATCTTGTCTGCATTTTGGGCAATAGTTATAAAGGCTGCTTGAAAGGCATCCTCTGCATGTTCCTTATCCCGCAATATGCTGAGTGTTATCCTCATAACCAGCTGACTGTATCTGTCATATATTTTTTTAAAAACACTGTCCGGAGTATTTTCTGATTTGTTCATTTTACAGACCTGTATTTTTATCTTAAGTTTTACCCTTCTAATATAATATAACGTAAGAATTTCAAAAAGTAGACAAAATTTTTTTATTTTTTTTCCTCATTCTCCTATATCAGTGACTGTACCGATAAAAAACGGTGTATTGCTCTTGCAGTCTATCAACATATAGACAAAGGGGGCGGTCAAGGAAACAGATTACAGAATCACAGATGGTCTTTGTTGGTAAAATAAACCATCTTTGTATCGACAATATACCAAAATATAAAATCTCCAATTATAAAGCTAAATTGCGTTATAATTGGAGATTAATACATTAGAGTACCTGACCCCTTATATTACTTCCAGCACCGTACTATTTGAATACAACATCGTATTCCAAAGGAATGGAAAGCTCTGTACAGACTTTATTAAATGCCTCTTTAAGAATTTCAAGGTTTTCTATATCTCCTGAACTTACCATCCGTATCTCATACTTTAACTCGCCGTCCTTATATAGTTTTATGCTTATGCCAACATCCTGCTGAGTGCTATCTACACCTACCATACAAGTATAACCAAAATCTGAATTTACGCTTTCTACAGCCATAGCATTCCCGTTTTCTTTATAAAACTGATAATACTTGATCATAGAATAATGGTCAGGCGAAATATCCAAAAAGTTTATTGTATAAATATAATCTGTAATAACAATTTGAATATCCCCCATGGCATATCCTGCGTCCAAAAAAGAAAAAGCTATATCTTCGTCATATGTACCGGATGCATGAAAACAGCAGTGAAACAACTTATCGGAAAAATAATTCTTCGCATCAGTACCGCAATAATTCTTTTTTTCAAGCCAATCGGCTTTTTCCAAAGGATTCCACGGGTCAATGCCAATATAATTAATTGCTTCATCCCAGCTTTCAAAATATTCAGTTTTGTTTCCCGGTCTATCACTGGATAAAGCACGTTTTTCCGGGTCTGTCTCTTTCCATTTTTCCCAACTATCAGCCATCTGAGAATAGATCGTATCTGATAGTTTTATATCACTGCTCTTTATGTCCAGTGCTTCAAAGACGTCACGTATTTTCTCGGGTTCAACCTCACTTTTGCTGCATCCTCCAAAACATATCAAGCATGCTGCTAAACACAAAATTATAGTCAAATCTATTTTTTTCATTTTCTTTTTTCCTATTGTTAAAAATCATTGCTCCCCTGTTTAAAATTCTATTTCTCCAATTATACGGCTATATTGCGTTATAATTGGAGATTTTTCATGTTTGAACGTATTTTTCTCCAATTATAGGCTAGTTTTTGTTTATAATTGGAGTTGTGGCATCTCCCACCAAAGGAGTTTCATTCTGCCGGCCTTTTCTCTTAGGTCAGATATCCAACTGAGCCTCTATGTATTCCTTAAATCTGGGCAGTTTCATGGATACAATACCTCTTTGTGAAATATCTATAATCCCTTTTTGCGATAGCCGTTTTCTCGGAATACTCCACTCATTATGTTTTCTACCGGTTATCTCAAGAAGATCTGCCACCGAAATCGAATCCCTCTTGGCTATGAACTGAATATACTCCTTATCTATAGGAGTAAGCTCGCTCCATATCTTGTTATATACCTTTTCTGCCAATGCCTCATCAACCTTTGCCAAAACATCATCAGTAATGGTCTTTGACACCGAATCCCACATATATTTCCCAATAGCCTGATATGCAAAAGCATAGCCCTTAGTCATAAGTGCGAGTTTTTCTGCAGTTTCGCGGTCAAGTCCAAGTGTTTTTTGATAGTCATCACGTATCTTTGTGTAATTCAGAGGTGTCATTTCATATTTTGTGGCTCTTAAGAAAAAAGTCATTCCCTCTGAATTTTCTATACTTTCAATATCCTCATAAAGACCCGCTGCAATAAAGTACAACGGCAACTCTTTCCTGATAAGTATTTGGAATTCTTGAATAAAATTGACCATTGATTGAGTTTTACGGGCTTCATCTATAGCTATCAGAACTCTTTTTCCCCTTTTTTTTGTTTTTTCCAAAAGTTTCGTGAGTGCAACATCAGAACTGGTTATCGGAGCCTTAGATGATATACCTGCACTGATCCCAAACGCAGACAGATTTAGACTCCTATCGACAAATTCCGTCAGAAAAGGAACTGCACTATACAGACCTGCTATCAAGTCGCTAAGTATATCCGAATCAGGTCTCAGATCAATGATGATCCAGTCCCCGTTTTCCCTCAGTTTCTTTTCGATAGCCGTTAAAGTAACAGTTTTCCCTGCACCTCTGACCCCTGTAAGCTTAAAAGCCTGCTCTTCTACTATATCACTGACCAGTGTCTCGATTATCGTATCTATTAGGATATCCCGGCTGATATATTGATTGGGGATACGTCCAAATGTTATGGCATACGGGTTCTTACTCATAAAAGCATTCCTTTCTGCAAATGTGATCCTGTTATATAATTATTATCGTCTTATATAATTCTATATAATTTCCATCTACGTATATAATACTATATAATTGAATATAATTCAATATAGTTTTTTCAGTTACAAAAGGAAATACGAGTAATAATTATGTAAGTTCGGGAATTTTACGACATAATAAAACCCCATCACTTTACAGTAATAGGGTTAGGCTACACTCTTTTCTATTCGATCACGGCATTATATTTTAATGGGATGGACAGTTCTGTACATATCTTATCAAATGGCTCTTCAAGCTTCTCTATGCTCTCCAAACTCGTAAGTTGTATCTCATACTTTAACTCATCATCTTTATAAAACTTCAAATCTAAAGAAAAAGCTGTCGACCATTCATTTATCCATAAACCTACCATGCAATTATAATCCTGATCCGCACCTGTGTTTTCCCGAATTTTAATACTATCATTTTCTTTGTATAATTGGTAATATTTGACCATTGTGCACTGATCCGGAATGACATCTTTAAAGTTTATGGTATAAATGTAATCTGTTAAGATTATCTTTACCTTATCCATGGCATATCCCGCTGATAAAAAAGAAAAGCCCAGTTCACCATCAACAGTACCTGCCGCAAAAAAGTGGCAATGTTTCCCTCCCTTAGTGCCCACATAATTTCTTTTTTTAACCCAATCGACACCCTCAAAAGGATTCCAAGGGATGATGCCAATATAGTCTACCGCTTCATTCCATTTTCCAAAATATATATCCTTATCTCCGGGCATATCACCTGCTAAAGCTCGTGCTTCGTTATCTATTGATTTCCATTTTTCCCAATCCTCAACAATTGACGTGTATATTGTATCTGAAATCTTTATATCACTGACATCTGCATTCAAGGCTTCGATGATATCGTATGCCAGAACAATCGGTTCTTCCTGTTCTGCCTGTTCGGTCGGTTTTACCTGTTCTGCCGGTTCGACAGCTTTCTCGCTTTTACCGCATCCGGTTAAAAGCATTATACCTACAGTCAAATATATTAATAAGAATGAACTCTTTTTTCTCATTTTCCTCTGCTTGACTAATAACTTAGCTCTCATCACTGTTTCTTTCTTCATAAATCATATTTAACAACAAACATCTTGTGATATTATTCAACAAAAGATTTAATTTTCTCATTAATATAGATTATCAGTTTGAATAATCCTTCAATATCTTCAAAAGTGTGTCCGCATTGATCAGATGAATGATATCAAACTTAGTCTTGTTTTTCTCATTAAATACTTTCATAAACTCATCCCAATCATCATCGGGTTTAAGATCAAGAATGTCAGGACAAATTGAATTGATAAGATCAAGCGTACATTGATATGCGTCTTCTCTGGTCATAAGCTCTTTCAATCCGCCAAATTGTTGATTTAATGCCTCTATTCCTTCCTCGAGCCCAGCCGTAGGAGACGAATAGGCGGTTACTACTGAAAAATACGGATATGTTATTACTGTTTCAACAAGTGCTTCTGTTGTCATTTTTTTCAGAGTATCCTCAGGTATGTCACAGGCTTCTATTTTATCCATAGTTGCAGTTTTACTCTTCCATCCTGTTGCATCATAATCGTATGCATCCTTTATAACTATATAACCAAATCCACATAATAGCAATGCTGAACATACTGCACAAATAAGGCATGCCACTCTATTCAGAGACAATTTCCCTATATGTATCCTTTTCTTTTTTTGTTGTTTCATCACCTCTCTACATTTATCTAAAAACCCGGTACTCTCGACAGACTTTATCATTTCCTCTACTTCTTCATCACTTACGACGTCTTTTCCATCATTATAGTATCTCTTTATTGCGGTTTTTACACTTTCACCGGTTTCGTTTCTCATTCCATGCTTCCTGTTTCATAAATATTTTTCTTAGTCTGTCAAGGCTGCGGTATACACGTTTATAGGCTGCTTCCACACTTATCCCGTGTTTTTCAGCTATCTGCGTTATAGGTAGTTCTTCAAAATAGTATTCCTTTATATACTCCGAGTCTTTTGTGTCAAGTTTGTCTAAGGATTCATATAGCCATATTATGTCATATTTTCTCAGAATGCTGTTTTCAAAGGACTCAACGCTTAGTTCTTTAATACTGCTTTTTTTCTTTCCATTATCTTTTTCATCTGTATCGCAAGAATCTATCAGCGGTATCTCGCTTTGTTTTATCTTCTTGTTTTTTCTGTAGATATCGATAGCTACATTTCTTGCTATCCTTCTTATATATTTTTCTTTTTTGTCAGGAGAACCGGGTACTTTATCCGTATTTTGGGCAATACAAAGAAAAGCTGCTTGAAAGGCATCTTTTGCAAGCTCCTTATCTCTAAAGATGTTGCAGGTTATCCTCATAACCAGTTGACTGTATTCTTTGTATAAGTTTTCCAAAGTACTATTTCGAGAATCCTCTGTTTTATTCATGGTATACCCTGTTATTTTTCCCTCTGATATATAATAACGAAAGAAAATAGGATTTTGGACAAGGCAAGCGAAAAGTTCACAATTATTTTACAAACCCACCATTAAGAAAATTTTAACTTGCATTTTTCGGATAATTATTATATTATGCTTTTAGCAAGTATGCTATAACTTTTGAAGGAGGAAATTAAAATGGCTTATAAGATTAGTGAAGACTGCATCAGCTGTGGTGCTTGTGCAGAGGGTTGTCCTGCAGGCGCAATCTCAGAGGGTGATGGCAAGTTCGAGATCAATCCCGACGCATGTGTTGATTGCGGTGCATGTGCTGAGACCTGTCCCGTAGGTGCTCCTCAGCAGGCTTGATTTGCTAAGATTAAATCCCCGTAACTGTGTCACAGTTGCGGGGATTTTTTTGCATTTTTATTTATCTTTTTCATGCTGGAGATTGGTAAATCTCGTATATTGGAGCTGGGATCCGAGCTTTACGGTACCTGTAGGACCGTTACGCTGTTTGCCTATGATGACTTCGGCTACGCCTTTATCCTCTGATTCCTTGTTGTAGTACTCATCTCTGTATATGAACATTACCACGTCGGCGTCCTGCTCTATGGCTCCTGACTCACGCAGGTCCGAGAGCTGAGGGCGCTTGTTGTCCCTTTTCTCTACATCACGAGAAAGCTGGGAGAGAGCAAGTACCGGACACTCTATCTCTCTGGCGAGGGACTTTAATGATCGTGATATCTCGGATATTTCCTGCTGTCTTGACTCCGAACCCTTACCGCCGGCAGTCATCAGCTGGAGATAATCGACTATGATAAATCCGAGTCCTTTTTCCATCTTGAGCTTTCTGCACTTAGAGCGCATCTCTCTTACGGATATACCGGGTGTATCATCTATGATAAGAGTGGATTCTCCGAGTATCCTTGCACTTTCCACAAGTTCTCCCCATTCGTTCGGTTTCAGGTTGCCGGTACGTATGGACTGTGCGTCTATCTTCGAATTCATGGAGAGCAGACGGTTGGCGAGCTGCTCCCTCGACATTTCGAGACTGAAGAATACGGTGGGTATACGTTCTTTTACGACCACGTGCTCCGCGATATTGAGCGCGAGTGCGGTCTTACCCATGGAAGGACGTGCTGCAAGCAGGAGCAGGTCTGACTTCTGGAAGCCTGCGGTCTTATAGTCAAGATCATAGAAACCGGATGATATGCCTGTTACCGCTCCGGACTGCTTGGAAGCTTTTTCTATGGTATTCAGCACCTGCATGATGGTGTCTTTTATGCTGACATAATCCCCCGATCTCTGCCTCTGGGATATGTCATATATCCTCTTTTCGCTGCGGTCAAGTACGTCTTCTAATGCATTGCCGTCACTGTAGCACTCTTCGGTGATCTCATCGGCTGCTTTTATCAGCCTTCTTAAGGTAGCATTCTTTGATACTATCCTCGCATAGTTTCTGATATTGGCTGCAGTGGGTACCGACATAAGCAAGTCCCTTAAAGTCTCTAAGCTTGAGTACTCCTCGGGCACATTTTTTTCCTTCAGCTTATCCCTTAGTGTCAATATGTCCACTGAGCTTCCTGCATCGTTCATTTCCAGGATAACTTCAAATATCTTCCCGTATTTGGGTGAGTAGAAGTCGTCCGGGGTAACTATTTCGGATGCTACAGGTATCATTTCATTGTCTTTTATCATAGCGCCGACCACGGCCTGTTCTGCCATGGCGTCGTTCGGCTGCACTCTTCTTATTGATGCCTCATCCATCTTTTCGTCCTCTATATTGCATAATTACACCTCATCAGTCAGCCTGCGGCTGACAGCTTCCCCTCGCCAGGGACGGCATCGTACGTCGAATGCTTTAGCGTTCGACTCCATCACTACGTGCATCGATATATCCCCTCAAGGGGAAGCCTTAAAGATGATAGGCTTCATATATACTTTTCAATGATCAGACCAATTCAACAGCCACGTTAAGGTCTACGGTAACCTTCGGATGGAGCTTTACACCTACCTTGAAAGTTCCTGCGGTCTTTATGGCATCGGCAAGCACAAGCTTTTTCTTGTCAATCTCGATACCTGTCTGGTCCTTTAAGCCCTGGGAGATTTCTTTTGCAGTGATGGAACCGAATGTCTTTCCGCCTTCACCGCCCTTTATCTGTAATGTTACTTTCTTGCTTTCAAGCTCTTTTCCGAGTGCTACCGCTTCAGCATATATCTCCTGCTGTCTCTTTTCTTCTTCGGCCTTCTGTATAGCTAAATCTTTTAAGTTCTTCTCGGTAGCTTCAAGTCCGAGTTTTTTGGGGAGAATGAAGTTGCGTGCGTATCCGTCATTGATCTTTACAACATCACCCTTTTTCCCAAGTTTGTTTACGTCCTGTAATAATATTACCTGCATGATATTCCTCCGTACAGACACTTTTTCATCCGGTCAAGTGTCGTTTTTATTATATTTCTTTATTTTCCACCATTTCCGAAAGCACTTCTTTTACTTTCTGTTTTGCTTCTTCAATGGTGCAGCCTGTAAGCTGTGCGCCGGCTACGCTCATATGGCCGCCGCCGCCTAATTTTTCCATAACTACCTGGACATTTACCTCGTCTATGGAACGGGCGCTGATATATATCTGGTTGTTATAATCCGTAAATACAAAGCTTGCCTTTACATTGTTGATATCCATAAGCTCGTTGGCCACCTGGGCTCCGAGCACTGTGGGTGAACCTACGGAATCAGCCGCACATTCTGCAAGGATAAAGCCTTCCATAAATACTTCCGCCGTGGATATGGCCTTTGCTTTTGCGATGTATTCTTCCATATCGGTCCTGAAGGCTTTTCTGATACGTGTGACATCTGCGCCGCATCTCTTTAGGAATGCTGCTGCCTCGAAGGTTCTCACACCGGTCTTGGTAAGGAAGTTGTTGGTATCGATCATGATACCGGAATACATGGCCTCAGCCTCTATGCTCTTAAGTTTTACGCCGTCACCGACATATTGGAGCATCTCGGTTACCATCTCACATGCCGAGGATATATACGGCTCTATATAAGAGAGGAGTGCATCGTTGATGGAATCAGATGTCTGACGGTGATGGTCAAAGAGTACCTTTGTCTTGGCTATCTCCAAAAGCTCGGGACACTCGGTGTAACCCGGTCTGTTTACATCCACTATGACAAGTACCGTATTCTCATCATATAGTGCCATGGCCTGCTCCGATGTGACTATCATATCAGCGTACTCTGCAGGTGCCTGGTCGCCGCGGAATCTGTCCACTATCATGCTTATGGAATCGGTGACGTTATTCAGTATGATATATGCCTTTTTGTCCAGATATTTTACCATCCTGTATACGCCGACTGCCGCACCGAATGCGTCCGCATCGGGCATGGAGTGACCCATGATGAGGACTTTTTCGTTATCTTCGATGATCTCTCTGAAGGACTGTGCCTTTACTCTTGCCTTGACACGCGTGCTCTTTCCCACGGATGCGCTCTTGCCGCCAAAGTAGAGGAATTCGTTCTTGTCCTTTATGACTACCTGGTCGCCGCCTCTGCCGAGTGCCAAGTCGATGGCCGCATGGGCTGCTTCGTAGCTATCCGTATAAGAGTCTGTACCGGTACCGATACCCATACTTACGGTTACCGCCATCTCGTTTCCGATATTTACATCACGTACTTCGTCAAGTATGGTAAAGCGGGCACCTTTAAGCTCCTCTAAGTACTGGTTCTGGAATACTATGAGGTATTTGTCCTTTTCTATCTTCTTTAAGAGTACCTGGTACTCCTGGAAGTACTTGTTGATCTTTCTGTCGATAAGGGCACTTAAGAGCGAACGTCTTACTTCATCTATGCTCTCTAAGGCTTCCTCGTAGTTATCGATATAGAGAAGTGCCACTACCAGCTGCCTGTCGGTTAAGTACTTCTGCAGGCGCAATATCTCTGTCTCATCATAAAAGAATATGGAAATAAGAACATTGTCCCTGTCCTCAACAATGCTCTTTTTATCTTCGTTCCAGTCGGAATCGTCAATGTATATGTTTTTGAGCTCCGCACAGTATTTTTTATCGTTCATGGTCAGGTGAACGACCGATTTTTCCCTGTCGGCAGGAAGGACATTTTTGGTTATCTCCGGAAATATCTGTCCGATACCCACCTTCAGTTTTATCTTGTCCGGGCACATGGCCATAAATTCGTTGTTGGCCGAGAGCAATCTGCCGTCACCGTCTAAGAGTGCATAAGGTACTGCCATTTCTTTTATCAGGTTTTTCTGGACCTGTCCGTAGCTCGCACCAAATCTGACAAGTTGTTCATTTATCTGTTCACGTTTTATCAGGATAAATACCACTACCCCCGCAAGATATACCGTAAGGAAAAGTGTGACTACCCTGCCGGCATTCGTGTCCAGAAAATAAACATATATGTTCATTATGATAAGTATGACGGCCAGATACAGGGGCCACATGATTATGGACCTGATAAACGGCCGGATCTTTTTATTTTTAGACATATATTCTCCGTTTTGTTTCATATAAAGTAAGACGTATACATACCCGTCTTTATTTTTTTCGAATCGAAGTTATTATACTATACAGGGGCACTTTTGTCAAATTGCGGGAAATAGTCACGGTGTCCTGCAAAATGCAAAGGGGCACCCTTTATTGCAAGGGTGCCCGGCTGTTTTTTTTATAATTTCTTACATGCTCCCGGTCAATGTTACCGGGGCAATGGCTTCGTAGTTCCCCAAGTAAGATCAGGATATGTCAAGCTCCGGCGGTTCGTCCAAGTTGTTTGAGACATATGCCCCGTTCTTTTTTCTCTGCTTTACGCATTCCGTAAGAAGATACTCTATCTGTCCGTTTACCGAACGGAAGTCATCTTCCGCCCATGCTGCTATGGCATCATAGAGCTTCTCTGAAAGACGTAGCGGTATCTGTTTTTTTTCTGCCATAGTTCTCCCTATTATCTATTATCGTATATTATATTTATTACACCTTATCAGTATAAACTTCCTGTGTTTACAATGGGCTGTGCATCATGGTTGCCGCAAAGTACTACAAGTAAGTTGGATACCATAGCTGCCTTTCTCTCCTCATCAAGAGTTACCATATTGTTCTGGTTCAGTCTTTCAAGTGCCATCTCTACCATGCCTACCGCACCGTCTACGATCATCTTTCTTGCATCGATGATGGCTGATGCCTGCTGGCGCTGGAGCATGACTGCCGCGATCTCCTGTGCGTATGCAAGGTATGTGATACGTGCTTCCACTATCTCGATACCGGCTATGGCTACCTTCTTCTGGATCTCATCACGGATACGGTTTACCACGATCTCGCTTGAACCGCGGAGTGAGCCGTCATCTGCTACACCGTCACCGGTGGTATCTACATTGGGTGCCACGTCATAAGGATATATTCTTACGATATCGCGCAGTGCAGAGTCACACTGGAGCGATAAGTATTCCTTGTAGTTATCTACATTGAATACTGCTTTTGCGGTATCCACTACCTTCCACATAACTGCGATACCGATCTCTACGGGATTACCGAGGCAGTCGTTGATCTTCTGCTTGTTATTGTTAAGTGTCATGATCTTTAAAGAGATCTTCTTTGACTCACCTAAGAAATTAGATGCCGATACTCCAGTAACTGTCGAAGCCGCAACTCCGAATTTTGAGAGTACACTGCTGCCGCTTGTGCTTACATCACCGCTCTGGTTGAGTTTTGTATCGGCTGCCGGGTTAAAGCCCACACAGAAAGGGTTTACCCAGTAGAAGCCGTCACCCTTCAAGGTACCCTTATACTTACCGAACAGTGTAAGCACAAGTGCCTCCTGGGGCTTTAATACCTTAAGGCCTAGGAATATGACCCATCCGAAGAGTACATAGATACCGCATACTATGATCCCGGCAATCCATAAGAACTCTACATCCTCTCCTGCCTCTACAGCTGTCGCAACCTTAACTATACTTGCTATCATTCCGACAAATGCTCCGATATACAATAACACTCCAAGTAAAAGCACAGCCATTCCGTTCTTGTTCTTGCTTATAACTTTCTCCTGCATAATTAACCTCCTTTTATGTGTGATATCATTTTGATATCTTGTCGATATGATATCATCTTGATATCACTTTGTCAACTGTTTTTTTATTTTTATCTATAAAAATTGAAAGGGCTGCGGACCGGTGATGTTAAATCCCGTTTCCGCAGCCCCTTCATGGGGAGTTACGTAGTACTATTTCTTTCTATGTCGAATGCTGCATATACAGCGTTTGACAGCATGATTATCAGCTCTTTTTTGTGACAGAATCCCTTATGACCATCTGTCCTTTAAGCTTTAACGGTCCATCCGGAGGAAGTGCCTTTTCGTTTCCGTTTATGAGGTCTACCAGTATCTGTGCAGTCCTGTAGCCTATGGCATACAGAGAAAGCTCATATGTTGTAAGCAGAGGATAAAGGGTAGCTGCGAGTTCATGATCGTCGAACCCGGCGATGGAAATATCCTTTCCTACCTCAAGCCCAAGCTCGCGTGCTGCCTGATATGCGCCCGATGCCATACGGTCGTTCATGCACCAGAGTGCGGAGATACCTTTTTTCAATATCTTCTTGGCCTGCTCATATCCGCTTTCCCTGTCCCATGCTCCGTAAAACAGACGGTCAGGATCAAATAGAATACCTGCATTGAACATGGCACGCTGACAGCCCTTGATACGGGCTATGGTATGATAATTGTCCGATGAACCTGCTATTATACCTATATCCCTGTGACCTTGGGATATAAGATAGCTGACCATATCGTTGGCACCTGTCTCATCATCTATGATCACGCTCTTTTTATCCGTATCGGCATAAGCATATGAATATACGGCGGGATAATGGATGAGCTTGGGTACTTTTTTCAGCATACGGCAATGTGCAGCTACATATATGATACCCTCAACCTTGATGGCTTCCATCTGCTGGATGACGGGTTCCAATATCGTACACAGAGCGTCCTCATCTTCAATATTTGTATTCTTTAATTTATAGTACATGCGGAGGTTCATGAGTATGGGTCTGTAACCCTGCTGCTCTAAGTACTCAAGTATCATCTCCACTATGAAAGGCGAACTGAACTGGCAAAGATCTTCTACTATGATACCTACGGTACCCGATTTGCTGGTACGCATATTCCTGGCATAATAATTCGGCTGGTATCCCGTCTCCCTGACTGCCTCAAGAACACGCTGCTTAACTTCATCACCCATACTGTTTTTCCCGTTAAGCACGTTAGAGACGGTACTCGGAGAAACATTACACATTCTTGCGATGTCTTTTAAAGTTACCATTGTTCCAATTCCTTTCACTTAATTTCTTCATTTAACCTTTTGAATTTATCATCTGTATTGATTATCGTACAAAAATCGTTAAATCTCAATAGGAAACATCTTAAATTTTAAAAAAAATCGATAATTAACAAAATAATACATGCTTTTCCAAAAAATGCAAGGTCCCGTGGAAACCGGGACCCTGCATATGTGAGGAGTGAAACTGAATTATTTAACAGCTTTCTTTGCGTTAACTTCAACAGTATGCTTCTCTACGTCAAACTTGTAGAGATCCTGGAAATGGTAGCTGTCAAGCTTCTTAACCATCTCGTCCCACATCTGATCAAACTGTGCATCGTTCTCAGCGAAGATCATCTGCCATGATGCATCACAAAGTTCCTGGTTACACTGATTTCTCCAAAGAGCACTATCGGTAGTATCACTTGCAAGTGAAACTGCTACGTTAGGGCTGAGAAGGAGCTTGCCGTTCTTTCTCATCCAGTCGATAGGCTCAGCTACACCATACTTAGCTGACCATTCCTGCTTGGTCTTTCCGCTTGTAGCCTCTTTATAATGTGACCAGTATCCCTTAGCATAGCCTTCACCGGTGTTAGGGTTGGTACTTACAGCACCGACGATCCACTGATTGATCTTGTTCTCGCCGTCCTGGTATCCTGCTCCGCCGTACTCTGCGGGAACAGCAAGGTTATCTATGTTTGCGTTCTCATTGATAGCCATGTACTTGCCGTCTGCTTCAGCCTTATATGTGAAGTCCTTGATACCTGCATGCTGATACTCAAGAGCCTCAGGGCTTGCATACCAGTCAAGGAATTCAAGGATTCTCTTATACTTGGCATCATCAACCTTAGAGCCGATACCCCAGAGACGTCCGCTTCCGTAGTAAGCATCTGCATCTGCGTAGTAGGTCTGATCCTGTACGGGAACGAAGATAAATGCAGAACCGTCATTAAGTCTTTCCTGAGTATTCCAAGCGCCTACCTGCCAGCTGTACCACATAAGATACATACGGCCTGCGCCCATCTTACCCCATACAACGCCCCAATCCTCTGTCTTAGACTCGGGATCTACAAGGCCCATCTGGTAACCCTTGTTGAGGAACTTCAGGATCTTGTAATATCCTGCTGTCTTGTCTGTGATAGGTGTAAATGTGTTATCGGGCTTAAGTATAGCACTGCCCTTGATCTTCTCGCCGTACCAGGTTGTAAGCTGTACAACGTTAGCGATACCGATCATACCGTCATTACCATCCCAATCCTTCCAAAGTACGAAAGGATATGCAGGATCGCCTGCATCGTTAGTAGGATGCTTGTCTTTCATCTGCTTTAATACATCAAGAAGGCCGTCAAGATCCTTGATCTCGGGTGCACCTAATTCCTGATAAAGGTCCCAGCGGAGCAAGGGGCTTGAATAAATAGTATCCTCTGAACGTACGTTTGGTGCTGTGTTGGTCATCTCGCAAGGTATAGCGTAGATCTGTCCGTTATTTCCGGGGAGAGTCTTGTTAACAGCCTCAATCTGACCCTTGTACTGTGAAAGGTTCTTGTAGTTCCAGATATCAGCTGATATATCCTTGATAAGTCCTGTATCGAGACAGTCATTGAACTCGCCGGGATCAAGGATAACGATATCTCCGAGGTTTTGTGCTGCTGTTCTTGCAGAGTAAACATCCTGGCCTACTACCTGAGGAGCAATGATGTTAAGTTTGATATTGAATTTATCCTTAACAACCTTGCCGAACCAGCCTACCTGCTCACCGTTGAAGTTAGCTGCATCATCGTAAATTTCGATGGTGATCTCTTCTTTGGTATCTGAGGTGCCTGTGCCTGTTCCTGTGCTACCACCCTTATTGTCATCCGACTTGCTGCAAGCTGCAAGACATCCGATAACAAGTGCCATTGACAGTAATAAAGCAATTACTTTTTTCATAAATACCTCCTGTAAATGTAGTGCAGCTGCTTTTAATTATGCTGCGTTTTATTTGGTAATGACCGGCATCAGCCTTTTACTGCACCGATCATAATACCCTTAGTAAAGTACTTCTGGAAGAACGGATATACCAGAATGATAGGAGTTACTACGAATATGGTAACCGTCATACGTACAGAAGTTGCAGTGGCTACATGGGCCAGTGAGTCAGCCACCGACGCCGAAGACGAGGTGGAGCTGATGGCCTTGATCGAGTTAGCCGCGTTGATATAGTTATAAAGCACATACTGAAGAGTATGAAGCTTGGTATCGGTAACAAGGAGCAGTGTGTCCTGGAATGCGTTCCACTGGTTTACTGCGGCAAATATGGCGATAGTCGCCAATATAGGCTTGATAACCGGACGGATAATGTACCAGAAGATACGCAGTGTTCCCGCTCCGTCGAGCTCCGCCGCTTCCTGCAGCTCCTTAGGCACCCCTTCGACGAATGTCTTACACAGGACTATGTAGAACGGATTAACTATCATGGGGAATATATATGCCCAGAAGTTGTTCTGCATACCCAGGTTAAGCATCGTAAGGTACCATGGAATGATACCTGCATTAAAATACATGGTGGCTACTATAAACCTGTACCACAGCTTTCTCTTCCATAAAGTCTCCCTGGTAAACATATATCCCAAGAATGCCGCTATGATAACGGTAAGTATCGTTCCGAGGATCGTTCTTTCGAGTGAGACCAGAAATGCATGGAAAAGTCCGTCTATCTGGAAAACTCTTTTGTAATTTTCAAAATGGATGCCCTCGGGGAAGAAGATGATCTTTCCCTGATTGCTTAAGTCGTTGTTGCTTATGGTATTGATAAATATATAATAGAAGGGATACAGACATACAAAAGCGAAGATCGAATATACTATATAAGTAATGACACTTATGACCTTGTCGCTTAAGCTTGTCTTGTATTTCGGACCCCTGTGCTTCGCAGCAAGCTTTTCAAGCTGCTTTTCGGTCAGCTCCTTCTTTTTCTCTACTACTTCTTCACTCATAATATCTCTCCCGTTAAATGAATCCTTCGCCTCTGATAAGTTTCGATATTTTATTGGTAACACCTAAGAGCGTAATACTTATCACAGTCTTTAAGATGCTTATCGCGGTAGAAAGTGAATATCCGTTCAGTTTCTTTAAGTTATATACGTAAAGGTCCAGTACCTCTATATAAGGTCTGTTAAATGCGTTCTGGAATACATAGTACTGTTCCATGCCGTTCGACAGGAAGTTGGCCAGGTTCAGCATGACAAGTACGAAGTAAGTCGGCAATATGCTCGGCAGTGTGATATGCCGTATGATCTGCATTCGCGAGGCTCCGTCAATACGCGCCGCTTCGTTAAGTTCTTCGTCTATGCCCGTGATCGCCGCTATATACATGATCGCGGCCCATCCGGCATTTTTCCACGTCAGCCACAGCCATTGCTTGAACCAGACACTCTCGCTCGATGACAGGAAATCCGTAGGCTCATAGTTATCGATAACAGAACCTAAAAAGCTGTTTACCGCACCGTTTACACTGAGTACGGAGAATGCGATCGAGAATACAAGTACCCAGCTTATGAAGTTAGGAAGTGTGGTAACGGTCTGTACGAACTTTTTGAAGGGCCTGCACTTGATCTCATTAAGAAACACAGCGAAGATCATGGGGAACCACGAGAACAGCATGCTTATACCGCTCATGGCGAAGGTGTTCCTGATAACACGGAGGATATCCTTAACCCTCTCCTCGTTTTCGACCATGTTCTTAAACCACTTCAACCCGACAAAAGGCACTTCCGAAAGTGCAAAGGGAGGTCTGTAATCATAGAAAGCATATATCCAGCCGTAAAGGGGATAATATGAAAATACAGCTACCAGCAAAACAAACGGAAGTATATAAAGGAACTCTATCTTGCCCTTTCTCTTCCTTCTTTTTGCGGAAGCCGTCAGAATATTGATCTCTTTCTTCTGCTTACCCATGTTACCGTTATCCCTTCTTTTTCGATCTACAACGTTTTTCTAAACTGTTTTACTAAATCGATTTATATTTCAGTACTATACTATTATGTTTTAAAGGATTTGTCAACTGTTTTTTACGAAATTTTTACATTTTATAAGCAAATGTGCATAAATTCAGTGTTTCCTGTGCTTTTTATTTTGTGAAAAATGATACAATGCCTTGTTTTGTAAAAGCGTTTTACTAAATCGGCACCGTATATCGTTTTATTTCCCGCATCCGGTATTCTGTTTTTCCGTTTTCCGTTCCGTATTAATTTCTTTTCTTTACTTGATAATTTAAGTATTTTATGCTACAATAGTTTAGAATTTGTTTTTATGCGTTTTTTGATATCGGGGAGTCTTATGAAAAATTTTTCCTACATATTAAAAAATATATCCATGCTCGGGCAGCTGGGGCTTAATATCATCATCCCCATAATACTCTGCGGGCTTTTCTGCTGGTTCCTGACAGACAAGTGCGGTGTAGGTGAATGGGTGTTTATCCCCGGGCTTATACTCGGGCTCGGTGCAGCTTTTATGTCCGGATACAAGTTTTATCTGGCCGAGACCAAAAAAAACAAAAAAGATGAAGAAAAGAAGAAGGTCTCATTCAATAAGCATCAATAAAGGATTTACTTATGAGTAACACAGACACAAAAAAACTATCTGCCGCTTTAAAAAAGGAACTGAAAAACATTATTTTATATGTTTTTATAGGACTCGTGATCCTGTTCGGCATTATGATCCTTTTGATACAGCTCTTTCCGGAGATGAAGACTTCTCCCGAGTTTGAGTACTGGAGGATTGTATTAGGGGGCATAGGCGGCGGAGCGGTCGCAGTTTTTAATTTTTTCCTCATGGGTCTTACGGTTCAGAAGGTTGCGTCCGATATAAATACCGATAGGGCCCGCAACCGGATGAAACTCAGTTATACCTACCGCTATCTTATGCAGGTGGCATGGATCGTCATAGCGATCTTAGTGCCTTGTTTTAATTACATCACCGGCATAGTACCGCTACTTTTCCCTTCTCTCGGGATAAAGATAGCGTCTATCATATTTAAAAAAAATTAAAGAAGGAGGTGGAGCAGATAAAAAATGGACATTAACATTGTCGGTCCTAAAGTCTACTGGACCATCGATCTTCCTTTTGAAGTGCCCTTGCTGGGCGGGAAAATAGAAATCAACGAAACCATGGTCATCAGCTGGGCAGTCATGCTGATCATCACGGGACTCTGTATTTTCCTGACGCACAATCTTAAGGTTGAGAAAATAAGCAAACGCCAGGCGATAGCCGAATGGCTGGTCGAGCTTGCCGACAACTTTACGCTCGGCAACATGGGACCGAAGTTCAAGCAATTCATTCCCTTCGTCACAGCCCTGTTCGCCACAAGTATTTTTTCAAACCTTATCGGTCTCTTAGGAGTAAGAAGCCCTACAGCAGACCTTAATACGGAAGCCGCATGGGCTATAGTGGTCTTTATCATGATCACTCACCAGAAAATCAAATCAAGCGGATTCGGCGGATACCTTAAAGGTTATACCGAACCGATAGCTGTCATGACACCGTTTAACATACTTTCGGAGCTTGCCACTCCCATCGGTATGGCCTGCCGTCACTTTGGCAACATCCTGTCAGGTCTGGTTATCAACTCGCTTATTTACGCAGCCTTAGCTGCCGCGAGTGCCGCATTGTTCGGTCTGCTGCCCGGAGTTTTGGGAGAAGTCCTCTCCGGCATACCGTTCTTAGATGTCGGCATCCCCGCAGTTCTCTCAGTCTACTTCGACTGGTTCTCAGGCGTCATGCAGGCATTCATTTTCTGCATGCTGACCACGAAGTATATTTCAAATGCAGCCGAAGGATGATCCCCGGAGCATTTAAGTTACGGACAGTGTCAGAACATTGATTCAACATGTTATAAAAAGAAACAAAACATAAATTACATACGGAGGAAATTTTTATGGATTTCAATGCATTTCAGGTTCTCGCAAAAGGTATCGCACTTGCAGGCTGTGCAATAGGTGCAGGTCTTGCACTTATCGCAGGTATCGGCCCCGGTATCGGTGAAGGTAACGCAGTTGCTAAGGCTCTTGAAGCTATCGGACGTCAGCCCGAGTGCAAGAGTGATGTAACTTCTACCATGATCCTCGGTTGTGCTATCGCAGAAACGACGGGTATTTACGGTTTCGTTACCGGTATCCTTCTTATATTCGTAGCACCCGGACTCTTTATGGGCAAGCTTTGATATGACTTGCACAAAGTTTAACATAAGGAGGTTATAAAGATGTTACAGCCGTTATTTTTAGCGGAGACTGCCACGCAGGATCTGGTAACGATAAATTGGACATTTATAGCGCAGATTTGTAACCTTTTCATACAGATGCTTTTGATAAAAAAGTTTCTCTTTAAGCCGGTAAGGGAAATCCTGGCAAAACGTCAGGCTAAAGCCGATGCGGACATAAGGGAAGCCGAAGAAGCCAAGACCGAAGCTGCGGCCATCAAGGCCGAATACGAGCAGAACATGCTCGAGGCTAAGGAAAAGGCTAACGAACTTCTTGCAACTGCCCAGAAGAATGCAGCAGCAAAGAGCGACGAGATGCTTAAAGAAGCTTCTTCACAGGCCGCTGCCATCAAGCAGAAGGCCGAAGCCGATATAGCTCAGGAACGCCGCAAGGCAGTTAACGAGCTTAAGGACGAGATCGGAAGCATGGCTATGGAAATAGCCGGAAAGGTGATCGAGCGTGAGATCAGCGAAAAGGATCATGCAAGGCTGATCGACGAATATATAAGCAACGTAGGTAATGCATAAAGGAGTGTACGGATGACTGAACGTTCCCGTGTATATGGCAGCAGTCTGTATGATCTCGCAGCGGAAGAAAAGCTCACAGAGCCGATCCGCGACCAGATGCTTGCCATAAAACAGATACTTCGGGATAATCCCGATTATATACGTTTACTCGCAGAGCCTTCCATCAAGAAGGCAGAACGTATCGGCCTGATCGATGCCGCCTTCGGAAGCTCCTGTGAAAAATATCTTGTGTCTTTCTTAAAGCTTTTATGTGAACGCGATCTTCTCGGTGAATACGAGGGATGCTGTGAGATTTTCACAAAGCGCTACAATGAAGACCATAATATTTCAGAGGCCGTTGTTACCAGTGCCGTAGCACTGAATGACAGCCAGTTAAAAGCTCTTGCAGGTAAGCTTGAGTCTATGAGCGGTAAAAAGATAACCATTACCACTAAGATCGACCCCAAGGTGCTTGCAGGCATAAAAGTCGAGCTCGACGGAAAGCAGCTTGACGGAACCGTTTCCGGACGGCTTTCCGGAATCAGGAAAAAACTGGATGAGGTTGTTATGTAATACCTCATCATTTCCAGACAATAATTTCAAAAAGGATGGAATGGAATTATGCAATTAAAACCCGAAGAAATATCCCAGGTCATCCGGAGTCAGATAAAATATTACGAAAACACGATACGCCAGAACGAGACCGGTACCGTACTTAACGTCGGTGACGGTATCGCACGTGCCAGCGGTCTTATAAACTGTATGGCAGGCGAGCTGCTCGAATTTGAGGACGGCAGCTTCGGTATGGCTCAGAACCTCGAGGAGAACAGTGTTTCAGTCGTATTATTCGGCTCAGGTGACAATATCGGTGAAGGGCAGACAGTAAAAAGGACCGGTAAGGTAGTTTCCGTTCCCGTAGGCGAAGCCATGGTAGGCCGTGTAGTAAATGCGCTCGGCCAGCCCATAGACGGTGCGGGTCCCATTGCTACCACAGAATTCAGGGCTATCGAATCCCCTGCTCCCGGTATATGTGAAAGACAGTCTGTATTTGAGCCGCTCCAGACAGGTATCAAGGCTATCGACTCCATGATCCCCATCGGACGCGGACAACGTGAGCTTATCATCGGTGACCGTCAGACAGGTAAGACCACTATCGCCACCGATACCATAATCAACCAGAAGGGCAAGGACGTTATCTGTATCTATGTTGCCATAGGCCAGAAGCGTTCAACCGTTGCCAACCTTGTGGAGAACCTTCAGAAGAACGGTGCCATGGACTACACTATCGTAGTAGCCGCTACCGCTTCCGAAGCAAGCCCTCTTCAGTATATAGCTCCTTATTCGGGCTGCGCTATGGGCGAGTACTTCATGTACAAGGGTAAGCACGTCCTCTGTATCTATGATGACTTAAGTAAGCATGCGGTTGCATACAGAGCACTCTCATTGCTTATCCGTCGTCCCCCCGGACGTGAAGCTTATCCCGGAGATGTTTTCTATCTTCATTCAAGACTTCTCGAGCGTGCGGCAAAGCTTGACAAAGAGCATGGCGGCGGATCTCTTACCGCTCTTCCCGTTATCGAGACCCAGGCCGGCGATGTATCGGCATACATACCTACCAATGTTATCTCCATCACAGATGGCCAGATATTCCTCGAGACCGAGCTTTTCCACTCTGGCATAATGCCTGCGGTCAACCCCGGTATCTCCGTATCCCGAGTAGGCGGTAATGCACAGATCAAAGCCATGAAGAAGGTTGCAGGTACTTTGAAGCTTATATACTCCCAGTACAGAGAGTTACAGGGCTTCGCACAGTTCGGTTCCGATCTTGATGCCGATACCAAGGCACGTCTTGACCAGGGTGCCAGGATCGTACAGGTGTTAAAGCAGTCACAGAACTCTCCTATTCCGGTAGAGAAGCAGATCGCCATCATCTATGCCGTAACCAAGAACATGCTGACAGATGTAGCCGTCGAGGACATCAGAGAATATGAAGAAGGACTTTACGCATTCCTTGAGACAAACGCTGACGGTAATGCCGCTATGCAGGCCATAAGGGAAACAGGAAAGCTCGAAGAAGAGACCGAAAACAACTTAAAATCAGCTCTTGAGGCATATACAAAACAATTTTTAAGTTTAAAAGGCAATAAATAACATAAAAAGGAGGAAGCAACATGGCCGGTAATATGAAGGCAGTAAAGCTGCGCATCAAAAGTGTGCAGAGTACCATGCAGATCACCAAAGCAATGGAATTGGTCGCATCCTCCAAGCTGCGCAGGGCAAAGGAACGTTCGGAGAAATGCCGTCCGTATTTCGATGAACTGTACAGCACCCTGGTAAATATCGCAAACAGCAACACCGATTTTTCATCGATATATGCCAAGGACAATGTTAATGAAAAAGTCTGTTATGTAGTCATCGCCGGTGACAGAGGCTTAGCAGGTGGTTACAACTCAAACCTTTTTAAGTGTTTTGAGGCTGATGCGAAGGGCAAGGCATACTCCGTTCTTCCCATTGGAAAGAAAGCCGTAGAATATTTCAAGCATAAAAATGCCGAGATACTCACCGAAGCATTCGGAGAGATAGCTCCCATCGCCGTAGCCGACAGTTTTGCCATCTCAAACCTCATATGTGAAGAGTATAAAAAAGGATCCTTCGGATGTGTATCTTTGGTATACACCGAATTTATCAACATCCTCTCACAGGTTCCCCACACAGTAGCTACACTTCCTCTTGCCGATATCAAGCACAAAAAAGGCGGAGAGAGCGGGAAAGAAACAGGCGGTGTAAAAAATATCATACTTTATGAACCTGACAGCACCGAAGTATTCAACACTATCGTACCCGAGTACTTAGCAGGAGTTATATACGGTGCCATCTGTGATTCGGTAGCGAGCGAGCAGGCTGCACGCCGTACCGCCATGGATGCGGCTACAAGCAATGCGGAGGAAATGATCGAACAGCTCAACCTGCATTATAACCGTGCCCGTCAGGCTAGCATCACACAGGAGATCACCGAGATCGTCGGCGGTGCCGAAGGACTGTGATCCGGATTTCAATTATAAGCAAAACATATTAATCTTAAGATAGGAGAACATCAGAATGAGCGATAGACACATTGGCGAGGTCGTTCAGGTAACAGGTCCCGTACTTGATATCAAATTCAAGCCCGATGAACTGCCTGCACTTCTTAACGCCATTGAGATCGAAACACAGGGCAGAAAGCTCGTTGCAGAAGTAGCTCAGCAGATAGGTGACAACGTAGTCCGCTGTATCGCCATGAACTCTACCGACGGTATGGTACGTGGTCTTCCTGCAGTAGATACAGGCTCCTCCATCACCGTACCCGTAGGTGAGGAGTGCCTTGGACGAGTTTTCAACTTGCTCGGAGAGCCCGTTGATAATCTTCCCGCACCTAAAACCGCAGAACGCTGGTCCATCCACCGTTCAGCTCCTTCTTATGAAGAGCAGGCTGCTGCAACGGAGATCTTAGAGACAGGTATCAAGGTCGTTGACCTTATCTGCCCCTATGCAAAAGGTGGTAAGATCGGTCTTTTCGGCGGTGCCGGAGTTGGTAAGACGGTTCTTATACAGGAGCTTATCCACAACGTAGCCACAGAGCACGGCGGATACTCCATCTTCACAGGCGTTGGAGAACGTACCCGTGAAGGTAACGATATGTATAACGAAATGAAGGAATCGGGAGTTATAGAGAAGACCGCC
>JAFRSU010000034.1 GCA_017427415.1 Lachnospiraceae bacterium
GGATCTGGTCGTAGAGCCAGTTACTGATCAGGTGGCGGGCTTTGGAATAGGTGGACTTGCAGTCGGCATCCATGTGGTTATAGATGTCGTAGTTGCCCATAGCCTGATCGGTCTGGATGGCAAGGCCCCACATCACGTTGCGCTTATTGACATCATTGACGACCTTGATGTCATCGAAGCTCAGGTCATATGCGCCGAGGATCTGCTTTGCATTGAACTCGATATTGCGGTCCAGGATAACGGTTTCAAAATAGTTGAACCGGTCATTTTTCTGGGACAATCTGCGGAGACAGGTGAACCGCCGGTTTCCGTCAATGATACGTCCATCCGCGAGTACGACGCCCGGCCTGTATATGTCTCCTCAAGGGGAAGCTGTCTGCGAAGCAGACTGATGAGATGTAAAAGAGAGAATTATCATATATTGATAATAAAAATCACCGTAAAAATGCAAAAAAGGCTTGTAAAATATCGAAAAGATGGTATTATTGTACTATCTTTTTTGTTTAGGAGGTTCAGAATATGAGAACTAAGATCAAACAGTTATTTAGAAACACCGCTGAGTATGCCGGAAAACAAGTCACCGTATGTGCATGGGTTCGCACAAATAGGGCACAGGCACAGTTCGGGTTCCTGAATTTGAATGACGGTTCTTTTTTCGAGAATCTTCAGGTTGTGTATGAGCAGGCTATAGAGAATTTTGAAGATATATCAAAGATCAGGGTCGGCATGAGCGTTAAGGTGGAGGGTACTCTGGTACTTACTCCCGAGAATCAGCAGCCTTTTGAGGTTAAGGCTACAAAGGTTGAGGTGCTTGGTGATTGTCCGGAGAGTTATCCCATACAGCCTAAGCGTCATACAAGGGAGTTCCTGCGTACAGTGGCTCACCTTCGACCCCGTACCAATCTTTTCAGCGCGGTATTCAGGGTAAGAAGTGTGGCAGCTATGGCTATCCATACTTATTTCCAGGACAGAGGTTATTTATATGTTCATACTCCTCTTATCACATGTGCTGACTGTGAAGGTTCCGATCAGATGTTTAAGATCACGACACTGAATCTGAATAAGCTTCCTTTAACCCAGGACGGTAAAGTTGATTTTAAAGAGGATTTATTCGGCAAGCAGGCATTTATCACAGGTTCCGGACAGCTTCAGGGTGAGACATTTGCCATGGCTTTCGGTGATATTTATACTTTCGGGCCTACATTCAGAACTGAGAATTCCAACACTCAGACACATGCTAACGAGTTCTGGATGATCGAGCCCGAGATGGCTTTCTGTGATCTTGAGGGTCTTATGGATATCGAAGAGGAGATGCTCAAATTCATAGTTAAGTATGTAATGGAGAAATGTCCCGAGGAGATAGATTTCTGTGACAAGTTCGTATCAAAGGGTCTTAAGGATAAGCTCAATGCTATAGTAAATGCCAAGTTTACAAGAATCTGCCACCATGATGCCATCGATCTTTTAAAGAAAGCTGATGTGAAGTGGGAGTTCCAGCCCGATTACGGCGAGGATATCGCTAAAGAGCATGAAAAGTATCTGGTTGATTACTTCAACGGTCCGGTATTCGTTACCAACTGGCCTAAGGAGATCAAGGCTTATTACATGAAAGTTAACCCCGATAATGCTACCGTAGCTGCAGTAGACCTCCTCGTTCCCCAGGCAGGAGAGCTTATGGGCGGAAGCCAGAGAGAGGAAAATCTTGATAAGCTCTTAGAGAGAATGGACGAAATGGGAGTGGATAAGTCCGGTATCGACTGGTATCTTGATACACGTAGGTACGGCGGATGCGTACACAGCGGATTCGGTATGGGATTTGAGCGTCTTATCATGTACTTAACAGGTGTTGAGAACATCAGAGACGTTATACCTTATCCCAGAACACCTAATAACTGCGAGTTCTGATAATTGTAATAAAGCGGTCGGCGGTCGAAGCACATGCATCGACCACCGACCGTTAATTCTAATTGCTGTTTGGTTTAAATGGAGGAGGGAAAGGAATGGATACTCAAGATAGGGATGCACAAGAAAAAGATATACAAGAACAAGAAAATGAAATCGCAAAAAAGATAATTATGGCAGTATTTATAGTCGTGGTTATAGCGATAATGTTCTTTATAGCGCTTAAACTAGGATATGAATCAGGGAAAAAAGAAGCTTATAATAAAGCAATGACAGAGTATTATGAGTCTAAGATCAATGAATGATCAATAGGAATTGTATTTATTACAAGGAATAGAGATATGGATATGACCGAGAAAACCAAAAAGATAACAAGCATATATGACGGACGTATCATACATGTGCATGTGGATGATATAGAGCTGACAGATGGGAAGCCGGGGACGAGAGAGGTTGTGGAGCATCCCGGAGGAGTATGTATCGCCGCACTTACTGATAAAAATGAGCTTATGTTTGTAAGACAGTTCAGATATCCGTTTAAGGAGGAAACGCTGGAGCTGCCGGCAGGCAAGCTGGAAAAAGGAGAGGATCCTTTTAATACAGCACAGAGGGAATTAAAGGAAGAGACAGGATGCACAGGTAAAGACTGGGTATTTATGGGGAACATGTATCCAACTCCCGGTATCTGCTCCGAGATAGACAGGCTTTATTTCTGTCATGTGGATAAGGAGTCCGATGGACTTGATCTGGATGAGGATGAGTTTATAGAGCCCTTAAGGATTCCCTTGGAAAAGGCAGTAGAAATGGCCATGAACGGAGAGCTGCCCGATGCCAAAACCCAGCTCATGGTACTTAAAGTGGCAAGGTATCTGAAATTGTCATTCTGAGTGTAGCGAAGAATCTTAATAATTCCTATTCAAAGTAAAAATATTTAACAAAACTATTACAATAAGAAACATCTATAGACTAAGGGGCTATTATGATTAATTACAAAAGAAACAGAATGATAACAGAATCTCAATACCATAGGCGAATATGCTTATTGCCATTGATAGCTGCTAGTCTGTTTGCATTGTGGTATGTAATAATGAGTATTAAGACATCTATTGATGAGAGCAGAATGATATTTGATATCTCAGATCCGATGGATTTGACAGCAATAATAATATTTATATCCTTCCCGTATTTAATCTATTTGTTGGTCAGAAATGATATTCGTGCGTGATTATACAAGAAAAAAGGTATTCCGATTAATGGCAATATTGTTGCACAAACTCCATTACGAGGGGGAGAACGTGGCCAACAAATACATTTAATAATCGAATTTGTGGAAGATGGCAAAACACGAAAATATTATACTCAAAACTATGCAAATGATCCAGATTATGTTTTAAAAAGTACTAACTGTATGATTTACAAATATAGGAATCGATATATTGAAAATGATTTTTCTTATCGTGAAAACGACAGCGATTCATATGTGAAAATTATGCATATAAATAGCATTGGCCCTAAAGAAAGAAAAAAAATGAAGGAATTTGTAAATTGATTGAGTATAAGTATGAAAAGGGAATTACATGATGAAAAAAATATTAGTATTGATTGTATTATTTGGGATAATTCTAGTAGTATCTGGATGTAATAGAAATGAAAATGGTGAAGTTATCAATAATTCAGATAGTGAAAATGATGATAAAATATCGACAGATGGTACTGGTCAACTTGAAAATACTAATGAAACAGAGGGGATTGAAAATGTTATAGAATATATAGAATGGGTTGATCAAAGCAAATTAAACATCGATATAAATAATTACATAATACTAGAATCAAATCTCCAATATGTTTTGGCATCAAATAATAAAATAGCGGAAAAAACCAATGATGGGGTATATGAAATTGATATGACATCAAAAGGAACAGTTTTATTGTTTAATGGCGAAAACGTTAATGAAAAAGATGTTTTGTGGATAGAGTTGTCTTCAGCTTATCCCGAATGGCGAGAGACTGTTAAAAGGACGGATATACCGGATTGTGTACTCACTATCAAGGGGGGAAAAGTTATTAGAACCTCGGATCCTACAGATTACCTTAAAAAGGATTAACCTCAACTCGTTGGGGATGTTGAAAAAATGTTCTTGATAAAAGTATCGGTAAAGAATAATATGATTCGTTACGTTTTTGGCGATGAAGATGTGCAAATAGTCTGCCTTTTAAACGACGAAAGTACCCAGACACCATTTCAAAAATATTTAAGAAATATAACAATTTCATAGAGGTACAATGGTACCAAAATGCGGTACCTAAATGTAGGAGTGGCGAATAATCTTAATAAAAATATAAGGATTACGGATATATCCGGGACTTGATTTTTAATGATAAACCTGATATTATTAATATGTAATAGTATCAGGTTTTTGTATTTGTTGTTTTGGAGGTTTTGTATGGACAACAAAGGACGGGTAGAAGTTATACAACAGGGGAATAATGAATCCGATCGTAAGTTTGCGATTGCCATGGTGATAGCTGTTCTTATAGTGGCAGCTTTTATGTTATTCTACTGGTTGGGATATAGCAATGCTAAACAAGAAACCTATAACAGGGAAATGCAGGAGTATTATGAATCTAAAATCCAAGAGTCAGGTGTACAGAGTACTGCGTTGGATTTTTATAAAGCAGAATGATTACAAGGAGGTAAGCATATGGATGTTGGTGGAGTATTAACAGTCACCCTGTCGGATGCGAAGACACGCAACGATATAGGTATGGCTATCTTAGCAAAGCAGATGGATACTGAGGAGCAGGCAGGTGTAGCGATGATCGATATGATGAACAAGAGCTTTATGGAGAAGAGTGTTAATCCTAAAGTTGGCGGCAATATCGATATCAGTATCTGAAAGAATGTAAGCGGACCCCGTCCTATTAGGACGGGGTGTTTTTATTAGGATGGTTTTTAAAGATCAGGATGGCAGTTTTGGTAGAATGGGGTGAAAACGGGAGAATTCTGAGACTTGTTATAAGGCATAAAAGCCCGTAAAATAAGGGATTGCGGATAGTTGTATAAATTTTTTTAAAAATTTTTAAAAAAGTACTTGATTTTTTTTGAAGACGGGTATATAATATCGCTTGTGCTTGTGAGAAACAAGAAACGCACCTTTAGCTCAGTTGGTAGAGCACCTGACTCTTAATCAGGGTGTCCAGGGTTCGAGCCCCTGAAGGTGCATAACAGAAAACCTTGAGATGAAAATCCCAAGGTTTTTTCTTTTTCGTCTGTTATTCTGATACTTTTGGTATTACTGTCCGGTTTTATCCCTCGTTTACGATACTTGGTATTACGGTTTACTTATATCTGATGTTTTGAACTTGTATCAGTTCAACTTATTATTATCTGTCAGCAGGTATTTTGTATCTGTCTTATTCCTTCGTGCCCGGAATGCGGGAAGTGCAGCTCTGCCTTCGGGGGTTACGGGCTTTACCCATTTTCCGTTGTGCAGGTGTATCTGCATAAGGATGTAACGGATGGGCTCATCTATGTAGCAGCATATGAATACGAGATATGTGGGTGCTCCGAGCACCATACCGGTTATCCATACAAGCGGCACTACCATCAGCCACATAAATACTATCTCAAGAACGGTACCGTATACAGCTTCGCCTGCGGATCTGAAGGTGTCATTCTGGGTCCAGTTACCCATTCTGATAATTGCAAATATAGCATATATGATAATGAACTGAGTGCCTATCGTAAAGCTTTCTCCTTCAAGATTAGCCAGTGTCAGTATAGGAGAGTGCAGCACTATCAGCAGAACTCCGACAAAGGCTATAAAGCCCTGACACAGATACACGATCCTCAAGGCTCTTTTGTAAGCTGTCTCAAGGTTGCCTGCTCCGACCTCTTTTCCTACCAGTATGGAGGAAGCGTTCGAAAATCCTGCAAAGAACCCTATGACAAGGCCTTCTATGGTCCTAAACAATGCAAGTGCGGCGATGGCATCATTGGTCTGCCTTCCCATTACGATATTTATCATCATGTTGCCGACACCGATTAAGACCTCGTTCATGATTATCGGAAAGCATTTTTTAAAATATTCGGGGGTCAGTCCTTTTCGTTTCGAGAAATGCTTTTTAAATGCAAAAAGGAAAGGATGTCCTTTGACCTTGGCCAGGATAATGATAACAGCTATATTGCAGAACTGGGCTATGAGTGTGGCTAATGCGGCTCCTTTTACGCCTAATGCGGGTGCTCCGAGATTACCGAATATAAGTACCCAGTTTAAAAATATATTTACACCTACGGATGCGATCGAACCGTACAGTGGGATACGCACCATCTCGGTGCATCTTAAGAGTACAGCCATAGCCATGGAAAATACCATGAGTATGTATGAAAAACCGATGATCCTCAGATACTCGACACCTATGGCCTGAATATCGGTTTTATCGGTATAGAGCTGCATGACTTTTTCGGGGAAAAGGACTGCCATACAGCAGAAGATGGCAGCGACCGTCATCATGCAGGTGAGGGTCAGGCCGTAGGCGCGGTTTAAACTGTCCTCGTCTTTGGCTCCCCAGAACTGGGATATGAAAAGCATACCGCCGCCGACAAAGCCCCAGTAGCCTGAAAACATAAGTGATGAAAACTGGGCACACAGACCTACTGCTCCGAGTTCGTTCTGCCCTATTGATGAGATCATCATGGTGTCTACCATGGATGCGGTAGTGGTGAGCAGGTTCTGAAGTGCTACAGGGATAGCTATCACGCATATTCTTTTTATAAATGTTTTCCAGTCAAAGGGTTCTCTATATTTGTTCATGGCAGCCTTTCATCAGACAGATGCTCCGGCAGGCAGTATGTGTCTGTTTGTCTCTTTTAGTTCATCAAAAAAATTATAGGGTGAGTATATCATATAAAGTGTTGTTTTTCCATGGTTTTTATTGACATTTACGGTATAAAACGATAATATTTGTTTGATAAGGATGAGGTGCAGGCGTTAAAAAAGGAACATATCTTTTGAAAGATATGGGAGGGGCTATGAACAAGATTATATTTGATGAAAACAACAGGATATTTAAACTGGATACACCCGGATCAAGCTATATGATAAAGATAGCTGATGAAGAAGGCTTTTTGCTGCACATGTATTATGGAAAACGGCTGAACAGCACCATTACCGATGACCTGTGCAGACTGGAGCAGTCACCCTTTATTCCGTCAAAAAACGAGCGTGAACGAGCTTCTTTTATGGACTGCGCTCCTTTTGAATATCCGTGCCATGGACTCGGGGATTACAGGGATGATGCATTTTCGGTATTAAATAAAGCAGGGCATACTGCAACCTCATTCAGTTACAGGTCCCATAAAATATACAGCGGTAAGCATGCACTTAAAGGTCTGCCTGCCACATTCGGCACGGAAGATGAATGCGAGACATTGGAGATAACAGGTGCTGACGAGGCAAACGGCCTTGAGATAACTCTTTTCTACAGCGTATTTTATGATACGGATGCCATTGTAAAAAGCGTACGTATTGAAAATACCGGTAATGCTGACATAAAGCTGACCAAGGTTTTATCATCCTGTGTGGATTTTTACGGGGATGAATATGATACCGTATTCCTGCACGGTTCATGGGCAAGGGAGAGGATCATCGACAGGAAGCCGTTAGGATACGGGAAGCATTATGTATCCTCACTAAGAGGGGAGTCAAGCCATCAGGAGCATCCGTTTATAGGACTCCTTGCTAAAAATGCAGACGAGGACAATGGAGAAGTATACGGATTTAACTTTGTATATTCCGGGAACTTCATAGCACAGGCGGAAAAGAGCCAGTTTGACAGCGTGAGAGTGCTCATGGGGATAAATCCTGTGGACTTTTGTTGGAACTTAAAACCGGGTGAAGAGTTCTATGCACCCGAGGTCATATGTGTATATTCCGATAAGGGTATAGGGGGGATGACGAGAAGCTTCCATGACCTGTACCGCAGGCACCTGATACGCAGCAAATATAAGGACAGGAAACGTCCCATCCTAATAAATAACTGGGAAGCAACATATTTTAACTTTGACACGGAAAAGCTTATATCCATAGCCAAAAGGGCTTCTGCTCTCGGGATAGAGATGCTGGTAATGGATGACGGCTGGTTCGGGCACAGAAATGATGATTCGTCATCGCTCGGTGACTGGTATGTCAATGAGGAAAAACTGCCCGGCGGATTAAAGTATCTGGTAGATGAAGTAAATAAGCTCGGGCTTAAATTCGGCATATGGATGGAACCGGAGATGATAAGTCCTGATTCCGATCTTTACCGTGCTCATCCCGACTGGGCGATACAGATACCGGGCAGGACTCCGGTAAGAAGCAGGGCCCAGCTGGTACTTGATCTTTCAAGGGATGAAGTGGTCGAGTATGTATATGGCAGGATATCGGCTGTACTAAAGAGCGCCAACATAGAGTATCTGAAGTGGGATATGAACAGACAGCTGACAGATATAGGCAGCTTCGGACTTGCTCCCGAAGCTCAGGGTGAGCTTTTCCACAGGTATGTGCTGGGTGTATATGCCCTGCAGGACAGACTCACCAAGGATTTCCCTGACCTGCTCTTAGAGAACTGTTCGGGTGGCGGAGCGAGATTTGATCCCGGTATGTTATACTACAGTCCGCAGATATGGACATCGGACGATCAGGATCCTGTAGAGCGTATGAAAATACAGCAGGGTACAGCACTCATATATCCGCTTTCCACTATGGGCGCGCATGTATGTGATTGTCCCAATCATACAACAGGCAGGACTACTCCTTTTGAGACGAGAGGATATGTGGCGCTCGCCGGTACATTCGGGTATGAACTGGATGTGACGAGGATACCGGAGACAGATCAGGCACTTATACCATATCAGATAAAGATGTATCACAGGTTTAACGACCTTGTAAGAACCGGTGATTATTATCGTATAGCATCATTCCTGGAAAACCATGAGTGGGATGCCTGGGAGGTTGTATCTCCCGATAAATCGGAAGCACTCCTTACCGTGATAAATGTGAGTGCACGTGTGAATATGAAGGCACGCCCGATAAAACTTAAAGGGCTTGATCCTGAAAAGATGTATACCGTGACATTTGTCGATATAAAGGCTGAACCCGGCAAAGAGCAGACCCTGACCCTCCCCGGAGATGCCCTGATGTACGCAGGCATTAATCCGAGGATAGATAATGCGGGTGATTTCAGGGGCAGGCTGATATATTTACGGTCTGAGAATGTATAATTCGATCCGAGAGGACTCCCTCTGATCGGATTGATCAGAGGGACGGTTCTCTGATCGAAAATCAAAATACAAGAGGTAGAGAAATGAGAAAGCTTAGCAAAGTCTTTGTGGTATTTGTGTTGATCCTGACCATGATCATGGTACTGGGCGGATGCACTAAAAAGGATGATGAGGAAAAGTCATCCCGCAGGGAAAGAAGAAACAGGACAGAAAAAGAAGAAGACAAGAATAGTGATGATGAAGAATCATCGATTTTCGGACAGAAAAATGATGAAAGCAGTTCTGCTCCGATGACGACAGCGGCTCCTGCAGAACCGGCGACAGATATACCTACTACGGCAGCAGAGGACGCACCCACACCTACGGAAGAGATTACACTTGCTCCTACAGAAGTGATCACACTTGCTCCGACTGTACCTGATAAGTATTTGGCAGAGTTTGATACTTTAGATGATCTTAAGTTTATCAAGTCTGAGATATTAGGAAAAAAACTGAGCGATGTTCTTAATACTCTGGAGAAAAAATACAATATTACTGTGATCAAAGACTCTGCTATCTATAGTTCTAATGAGGAATTCTATTCTGTTTTTTATAAAATAGATAATCCCGGAATAAAAGTGTTAGGTAATGGCGGTTTTACTACTTTATACATTAGCTATCGTGCATCAAAAGAAGACATGCATGACGGTTTTGTAAGAGATTTCGAAATATGTCTTACCGGCTCTGAAGAAAAAAGCGAATCTGTTATACCTGAACTTGCCGAAAAAACATATTCTTCACTGTATGAAATATTTAGTCCGACTTTTGGGGAATCCGATTATTATTATGACTCAAAAGAAGACAGTTATGGCAGCGGAGATTACAGATTCTATTTATGGAAAACTGCAAAATACGGAAATGTATGGTTGTGCGGAGGAACGGATATTTGGGGGTCGAAGGGATATAATGACTGTCTGCTTGCGTTCGGTATTGATGAGTCAGAACTTCCTTATGAAAACACCGACGATACCAACGTAAAAGCTTATTTCCGGGTGGATGAGGAAACCGGCTTCTTCTGGATGGATACAAGCATCTGGAACGTGTCATACAAGATATTTAAAACTCTTTTGAATACAGAAGAGATTACGGAACTTGAGGAATGGCCTTATTGGGGACATGATCTTGAGGCTGCATTTGTCACGGACGGAGATATAGAGTACGCATGTATCTTCCAGAACGGAAAACTGGCCGAAGTATACTTGGAAGCAAATGAAAATATGTCTTCAAAGATATATGACGGAGCGGTTGCTAAATACGGTAACCCGAATAACGCATATATGTATTGGAGCGGTTTCCCCGCATATGAGTGGAACATTTCCGACGGCTGGTACCAGCAGCATATGGAAGTATATGATGAGACCAACCATTACAGACAGCAGTATGTATCGCCTGATTACAGTGAATGATAAAACAGTATATAAATATAGGCTTCCTTAATAAAGGAGGCCTATATTAACTTTTTATATTTGTCCCCTAAAGGGAGTAAATAGCAGAATTTTTCTCACGGAGAATGATTATGAATAAAAGAATGCTCATAAATAGAATAATTGCTTTTTTAATGATGCTTGTTATGATGGTATCAGTATGTCCGCACGTAAATATTGATGTTGAAGCAAAGAGCAAAGCCGTTGAGAAAGACTGGGGACAGATATATTTTGATTTTATACTGGATCATCAGTTTGATAAGTATGGAGTAAATAAGGAGGATCCGTATCTTTATCCAACTATGACATATGAGCTTATATTTATTGATGATGACGATATCCCGGAGATAGTATGTTGTCCTGCAGGGGATACCGGAGTGATCCTTTTGTACCAGAGTGAAGGCGAAGTTAAGTATTATCAGATGCCTCGAAAATCCAGCATGCGTTATATTGAACGGGAAGGGATTTTTGAAGTTGCAGGTTCAGATTGGACTACAGATAATTATTGGAAGAGAAATAGTTATTATACTCATATCCATGTATTAACTAACGGAGTTATCGGTGACAGAGCTTCCGGATCATTTGCTAATAAATTGGCCGAGAACGGAGATTATCTGGATGAATATGAGTACGAATGGGAGGAAAAGACTGTTTCGGAAGAAGAGTATATAAAGAACTGTGAAAATATATTCGCTTCAAAAATGGCTTCGGAATATTATTCTGAGGGTAGTATTTTACCTTATGATTGTAACGGGATCATACTTAAGATATTGGCTAAGAGTATGGTGTATTCCGATATTGCCTGGATAAGGGCATATCAGGAGTTCCTTGTCAACTGCAAGTATCTGGAAATGGGTCAGGATTACGGGAAAGAAGCAGAGATAGTGGGAAAACTGTATGATATGGATCATGACGGCATACCGGAGTTGATACTGGATAACGGATATGACGGGAGAGCATTACGAAGCGGATATATTTATACATATGATAATGGGGTGAAATTCCTGGATTATGGACCGAGTGATGCATATGTCGCTTATCAGAATGGTTATTCGGGAAAACTGTATGGTTTATACGATGAGGCAGCTTATGAGGGCTATTTGTGGGAATACAACAAAAGCAATGATATAATATCAAGCGATTTAGTAATACATTTCACGAATGCTGCTGATGCGATTCCTATATACAGAGATTACAGGTATGTAGAAAAGTCGAAGGTATGGATATTACTTAAAGAATTATCTTTCTATGAGTCTCTGGAAAAAGAAAAAATAGATGACAGGACCGGGACTGTAGCTGACCTTCATGATTTGTTGGGACAAATAGGCTGGTATGGAGAGACTTATGATTACCGCACCATAACTTCCGGTGATATAGACCCTGTTTTTTTCCTGTATGTGATGAATGAATTAAGGAAATATCCGGGAAAAATCTGGGAACGTGATTCTTATGATTACAATAGTAGAGTAGCAGACCCTAAAAACCTATTCAATTATGCATATTATCGTTTAGATGGTGATGGATTGGATTGGGTTTTTAAAAACATCTATAATATCGATGAAAAGCAGATTCAAGAGCTCCATAAAAAAGAAGGCGAATATATATATTATTATAATCAGGACTATTATACCATTATGAGAGGCGTAGGGGGTGGATATGGCGCCTACCTTGATGATATAGAAGATCTTGGAGGAGTATATCAGATTACGTATCATCAGATTACTGTTCCGGATGGACCTACAGTTTTACAATATGATAGGAAGTATGCTCTGATGGCATATAAAAAGATTGATGGAGTATACTATTGGTCTTTGTACAGAGTGTCTGACACACCTTTTACACAAGAAGATGCAGACAATATCGGCGTAGGATTTGAGATAGATTACCATTATAAGCCTTATAAGATCATAGCATTAAAAGCTAAATCCAACGGGTGTTATGTGACCTGTGACATTGGAAACAGAAAAGATAATGGTACGGGTGAATATGAACATTATGATTTTCCTGAATTGCATATGGATGCCACCAACATAGGGGCATATGAGATGTTTGAGCTTATTCCTTGCAGTAACGGCAGCTATGCTTTACGTTCGGTAATGAATAGAAAGTATCTTACAAAAAATGTGAAATATGATGGAGTCAGACATTCATATGTTTATAAAGATTTCATTGATGATGCATGTCAATTGGATCTGGATCTGAACAGTACATATACCAAATTGAAATTTCGAAATTCCGGAGATTACATGTGTTACGGAGCCAGTGTTTTCAGGCAATTACTTGAGCCGGGGTTAGACAGTTCAAAAGCGGAAGAGTTCGAAATAGTTGTACTCAAAGAAGATGAGTATGAAGGTTGGGAAAAAAATATCCTTACCAGTGGAGAATGGTATCATCTTAATGGAGAAAACGGGGGTTACTGGGATATCCAAAATGAAATTGGACTGGAAAATGGTGATAATGTAAGGACTTTGAAGGAACAGGATTATTATTTAATGCAATTATACGGAAAAGGTAACGGTACCATTGAAGTCCAAAATATGCAATGTGCTGTAGGGGTAAAGTATAAAGAAGGTATATATGATGTTATTGTGACATTTCAAGGAACATGGGGGTATGCCGGAGAAAAAACAGGAGATGATTTTTGGGATGGATATAAAGGGATAAAAAACAACGTGCTGGATATCATAGAAAATATCAAAGGTTATGAGGTTGTAGGCTGTCATGCCGGTTATAAGACTATGGCAGATAACTTAATAGCTGTAGAATCAGTATTAACTGCTAAGAACATGAAAACTGGCATAGTTCTTACGGACAAGAAGACGGGAATTCCTATTACTCTCAAGGATCTGATCAAGAAAGCTAAAACAGGGAAAGCTAAGTTTACTATTTTAGGTCATAGTATGGGAGGGGCAATAGCACAGATTTATGGCTTGCACTTGTTTAATTGCGGGATACCGGCATCCCAGATAAGAGGACGTACTTTTAATTCGGCTCTTGCTTTTACGGTAGACACTGTAGGAGATCAGTTTACAGATTGGTTTAATATCGGTGTATCATCTGATTCAGTTGTAAATGGTAATGTTACAGGGGCTATTAATAAGCATGGCATTCATAGACTTGGGAAAACCATATGGTTGTATGATGATGAGTCAGAAAAAAATAGTCCAAATATACTAAATAACATTGATAATAGCAAACATGTAATGGATGGGAAGTTGAAAACCATCTTAGACGACGTTCAGAATTTAAACCAGGTAACTTATAAGGGCTATCACAAAGTAAGCAATTCGGACCTCTTTGTTACCAACAAGTATAATGTCCCTGTTTATGACCGTCCGAAAAAGGATTCAGATCCATCGGATTATATAGATGCAATACATGAAGTAATTGATATCGAATCTTTCATGGTTAACGACGTCGGAAACAAGTGGTATAAAACAAAAGACGGGAAATTTATATACAGCGGCAACATTGAGGTGTTAAAGAAACAGTCAATAGGTTGGAGTATCCTTCCTCATTTTATCATTGCATCAGACAGGGCTCCGTTAAGAGCCGGTTGTTATAATGATACAGATGTAATAGAAAGAGTAAAAAAGGATACTGCTATAGACGTGGACTATGCTGTTAAAAACGGTGGAGGAAACGTATGGTATCATGCGACAGTAAACGGAAATACCGGATGGATATACAGTAATCATGTTCAACGAGGCATTTCTGAGAAAAAGATAGTGGATAGCATCAACTGGTTATTAGCCATTGACTGTCCGGTAAATATCAGCTTATACACGTCAGATGATGAACTCGCAGCCAGTATCATAGACGGAGAGGTGTATACTGCTGATAAAAAGGCGATTAATCCTTATGTTATTGGAGACGGTAAGTATTTTGAAGTATATGATGATGAACAATACTATGTCGAGATTGATTCGTTAGCTGATGGTATGATGGATTATACTATATATAGAGACTATGATGCTAAGGTTGGTGAGTTTAAAGAAATCAAGAAGTTTGAAGCGGTTGACTTAAGTGAAGAGCAGTATTTTGACAGTACCATAGGAGGAGATATCAGTGCAGAGGATGTAGAATTAAAAGTGGTAGATGAGGATGGCAATATAATCGCAGAGATTGAGGAGACTCAATCTGCGGAAGGTGATGAAGAGCAGAGTATATTCGACAAAAAAATGCTGGTCATCATCGCTGCCTCGGCGGCAGCAGGACTGGTAGTTGTGATAGGTATTATCGCTGCAGTCCGCAAAAAACGTAAGAAGAAGGAAAAAATCAGTAATGAATGATCATGTTAATTTTACTGAAGGAAAGATAATAGGACCGCTGATGCGGTTTGCCATGCCTGTCATGTTTGCATTGTTTTTGCAGGCGATGTACGGTGCAGTGGACCTGTTTGTAGTAGGAAAGTTCGCTACGAGCGAGGATGTCTCGGCGGTAGTCACAGGATCGCAGATCATGATGACTCTGGGCAATTTAGTTACGAGTCTGGCGATGGGAGCCACCATATTTTTAGGGCAGCAGATCGGTATGGGGAATGCCAAAAAAGGCGGAGCCATCATAGGCGCCAGTATAGCATTGTTTGCAACCATGGGTGCTGTGATGGCGGTGAGTATCCCTGTATTTGCCTCCGGGATAGCTGATATCATGAAGGCACCTGAGGATGCTTTTTCACAGACGGTGGATTATATCACTATCTGCGGTGCGGGCATGATCGCCATAGTGGCCTACAACCTGATAGGTGCTATATTCAGGAGCATGGGAGATTCGAAGACTCCGCTTATAACGGTAGCTATAGCGTGTGTATTTAACATAGGCGGAGATATGCTTTTGATAGCAGGGTTTGGTCTTGGTGCCAAAGGGGCTGCTATCGCGACTGTGGCAGCACAGTTGTTAAGCGTGTCCTGCTCTATGTTTGTCATAAAAAGGAAAAAGTATCCGTTTGAATTTAGTATGAAGATGATCCGTTTTGACGGAGAGATCATCGGCAGAGTAGTAAAACTGGGTATCCCGATAGCATTGCAGGATTTTCTTGTAGGATTGTCGTTTTTGGTGCTTCAGGCGATAGTGAACAGTCTGGGAGTGACGGCATCGGCGGGAGTGGGAGTGTCCCAGAGAGTGTGCGGCTTTATCATGCTGGTACCACTCGCTTTTATGCAGTCCATATCGGCGTTTGTGGCTCAGAATGTCGGTGCCGGGAAGATGGACAGGGCATACAAGGCACTGAAGAGCACTGTGGTGGTATCGTTCTTCTTCGGTGTAGCCATGTTTGCACTTTCATTTTTCAAGGGAGACCTTCTTACAGGTATATTTGCTAAGGAAAATGACGTTATACAGGCAGGTGCGGAGTACTTAAAAGCTTATGCTATAGACTGTCTGCTCACCTGCTTCCTGTTCTGTTTTATAGGATTTTACAACGGAAGAGGAGAAACGGCATTTGTTATGATACAGGGACTTATAGGTGCTTTTGCGGTGAGGATACCGGTGAGCTTCCTGATGAGTAACTGGGAGCCGGTGTCACTGTTTCATATAGGATTAGCAACACCATGCTCGACTCTCGTACAGATACTTATGTGTTTCGGATTTCTTGCATATCTTGGGAAGAAAAAACCAAAGGTGAATATGCTGCCGAAGCCGGGGGAAAGTGATAAATGATAATAACGGTTTTGTAGAATGACTGAATGATTGATAATGAAGGAGGACAGAGAATGTTAGAGATCGGAACAAAGGCACCGGAGTTTACACTTCCGGATCAGAACGGAAAAATGCACAGTTTATCAGATTACCTGGGACAGAAAGTAATACTGTATTTCTATCCTAAGGATAATACATCCGGATGTACCAAGCAGGCATGTAACTTTGCGGAGCTTATGCCTCAGTTTAAGGAAAAAGGAGCCGTGATACTTGGTGTGAGCAAGGACTCTGTAGCATCACATAAGAAGTTTGAGGAAAAATACGGACTGCCGTTTACATTGCTTGCGGACACAGAGAAAACCGTGATAGAAGCATACGGAGTATGGCAGGAAAAGAAGAACTACGGTAAGGTGACCATGGGAGTAGTCAGGAGTACCTATCTGATCGATGAAAAGGGTATCATAGTTAAAGCGTTTGGCGGAGTGAAAGCAGCAGAGAATCCTCAGCAGATGCTGGATACATTGAATTGAGATTTCAGATATATAGTATAAAAATGAAAGAGGGGATTGGATTTGGAAAAAATATTATATATAAATGCATGTGTAAGAGATGGATCGAGAACAAAACGTATAGCGGATTATCTGATTTCAAAACTGGACGGTGAAGTGGAGCAGGTTAACCTCATAGACATTGATTTTCCGAAGACAGATCAGGAGTTCATCGTATGGCGTGACAGTTTTAAGGTTAAAGGGGTATATGATGCTGAGATATTTGAACTGGGAAAGCAGTTTGCAGCAGCAGATACCATAGTCATAGCTGCACCTTACTATGATTTTTCATTCCCTGCTACGCTTAAGCAATATTTTGAAAGTATAAATGTGTTGGGGATAACTTTCTGCTACAACAGTGCCGGCAGACCCGAAGGTCTTTGTAAGGCAAAAAAACTCTATTATGTTACTACCGCCGGCGGCTATATAGCTTTCGATGAGTTCGGATACGGCTATGTAAAAGCTTTAGCTGAAAACTTTTATGAGATACCTGTGGTTAAGCAGATAAAAGCCGAGGCTCTTGATATAGTAGGAGCGGATGTAGAGGCTATCATCGAGGATGCTTATAGAGAGGTTGATCATATGATACAGGGAGAGAGGGGACTATCATGCTGACAGAAGAAGAGATAAAAAGCACCAACTGGACACAATCGGTAGCGGGAGTATGCATCAGGGATGGGAAGGTCCTGCTTGCAAGACATACATACGGTGCAGGTAAGGGGAAGCTTATAATCCCAGGCGGATATCTGAAGTTCGGTGAAGTGCCTCAGGATACCCTTGTGAGGGAATATCAGGAAGAGACCGGTGTAACCGTAAAAGCCGGAAAACTCCTTGGTATACGTTTTAATGAGGAATGCTGGTACGCTGTATTTGAGGCGGAGTATATAGAGGGTGAGGCAAGGTCGGACGGAGACGAAAATGACCTCGTAGTATGGATGGATATAGAAGAAGCTCTTAAGGACGAAACAGTCCCGGGACTTACCAAAACCATGATCGAGGCAGCCGTGAAGGACGGTGGGCTGGTGCTCACACCTTATAATACCACCAAGCCCAGGAACTATCTCTATACATAAAAACATGTTTAATGTTTTAGCCTTCCCCTTGAGGGGATATATCGACATGCGTAGCATGTTGATGCCCTCCCTGGCGAAGGGAAGGTGGCTACGAAGTAGCCGGATGAGGTGGAATATTTGAAAAATCAGGAGATGTAACATGGAAATACAATACAGAAAAATGACTCCGTCTGACGTAGATACCTTCATATCCATGCGTATAAAGCAGCTGAGGGAAGAGGGCGCCACAGATGAGATAGACCTTATCCCGGCACTTAAGGATTACTACGGCAGGCATATGGCTGACGGGACCTTTGTGTCCTGGCTTGCTGTGGACGGAGAGAAGATAGTCGGTACCAGCGGTATGTCTTTTGTGGAAAAACCGCCGTATTTCAGTTGCCCTACAGGTAGACTTGGGCTGCTTTCGAGTATGTTTACCGATCCGTCCTACCGCCGTATGGGGATAGCAAAAGAATTGCTTTCAAGAGTGGTGGACGAGGCAAGAAAATACGGATGCGGGTCTGTACAGATCACCGCATCCGATATGGGAGTACTATTATATACTGATTTCGGGTTCGTAAAAAACGGGAATTTTATGCAGTATAAATTATAAATCTTTAATTCAATTAGAGGGACGGTTCTATAGTTGAACCGACCTTTTTGCTTCAAAATCTGTTTTAAAATATGATACCAGTTCTTTTTTTATTTCGCTGTCGCTTTCAGTAATAACCGGGAAATTCTCCAGATATCTGCAAATCTCAAGTGCCTTATCTGTCTTTTCCTGTGGGGTAAGGTTCTTGCAGAACCATATCTGTTTTGATATCTTATTCAGGGCAAACTTGAGTAGTTCTAAAATGTTAGATTGCAGTTTATCTGCGAATTCAGGGCTGTTTTTGCCAAAAAGCTGCTCGGTTTTCTGGTCTGCGGTCTGGTACCAGTCGGGAAGTTTATCGCGGTATAGGGCGACTGCTTCATCTGTATGTCCCGATGCATGCAGGATTTTTCCCTGCATTACGTAAGCATCCCGCCTGATAAAGTCATCCTGACAGCCTTTTAAGATTTTATCGTATATCTGTTCAAGCTCGCTTTTGTGTTTCAATATTGTATTTGGATCATTATCCGCATATCCGCCTATAAGATCCCACATATATAGTTCCATAACCCTGTAATCCTGTGGATATTTCTTATATGTAGCCTTTGAAAGGCGCAGGCACTCTTTTGTATTATATGCTTCCGCTGCTTTTGTATGCTCTGTGATAAAGGCACTTATCTCAAGGTCTACGGCACAGGCATCATAGCTCATAAGTTCATCGATCGATACCCGAAAATAATATGCGAGCCTCGGAAGCATGGAGATATCGGGCATGGTATCTCCCGTTTCACATAGTTAAAGAAATAGTTGTTAAGTTCTGATTTATTTACTCGATTTTACCGATAAAACGATAGTATATCTCTACTTCCTGCTCTAATGTCCCGTCAGGCTTTTTGATGCCCTGATGGATAACTATCTTTTCTATAAGGGCATTCAGAAGGGGAACTGTAAGCTCTGTTATGTCATTATATTCCCTGATGAGTTTAAGCCATTTCTCAGCGTTTGACTCATTCTGCCTTACAGTGCTTAATGAATTCTTTATAGCGGTTATCTTTACATCAAGCTCAGCCTGTTCGGTCTGGTATTTACCCGAAAGCATATTGAAGTTGTATTCGGTGATCTTCCCTGATACACGGTCCTCATAGAGCCTTGCAAAAAGCCCGTCAAGTTCCTTCCTGCGTTTTTCGGCATTCCTAAGTTCAGTTTCCTGCTTCCTGTTAGCTGAAGCGGATTCGGAAACACTTGACGCCATAAGCTTTTTAAGGAGCTTATCATTATCCGTGCCTGCTTTTTCTGACCAGTATCTGAGCCTTGAAAGAACATATGCGTATAAGGTGTCATAACGTATGAAATGCATCGAGCAGGCATTTTTCCCAAGCTGGCCGTATCTGCTGCACTTGTAATAATGGTAAGGAACCTTTACGGTCCCATTTATGGAATATCCCATAGACCACCCGCAGTCTGCACACTTTAAGAGTCCTGTGAATATCTGTGTGCTCTTGGTTTCCTTCAGGGAACGTCTCCTTTCACCTATCATCTGCTGCACTTTATCGAAGTCTTCTCTGGATATTATAGGCTCATGGGTATTCTCGACGATGAGCCATTCGCTCTTATCCTTACGCATGCGGTGCTTGTTCTTATAGGAGACATTGGATTCCCTGTAATGGACGGTGTTCCCGATATATGTCTCATCCTTTACGATGCTTTTTACCTGAGCAACAGTCCATGAATAGGATTTCTCCTCCGGTGCTCCGGCATAGATATTGGCAAAAGTTCCGTTACGCATGTAATTAAGATACCCAGGAGTGGGAACCTTCTCTTCAATAAGCATCTTCGTGATTTTCCCGGCTCCGTACCCGAGAAGCGCATATCCGTAGATCTTCTCGATTATCCATTTCGTCTCCTCGTCCACTGCAAGCTTATTCTTGATCTCAGGGTGCTTCATATAGCCTATGGGTGCATATGCAAATGTGCGCTCGCCTGCTGAAAATTTGGCTCTCATGGATGCTTTGATCTTACGGCTTGTATCCTTTGCGTAAAACTCGTTGAACAGGTTCTTGAACGGCACAAAATCGCTCAGACCTTTCTCGGTATCCTCATTGTCAGAGACAGCAATATAACGGACATTTTTCTCTACAAAATAAAATTCGAGATAGTAGCCCACCATTATGTGTTCCCTTCCAAACCTGGAAAGATCCTTCGTGACGATACAGTTGATCTTGCCGGATTCCACATCCTCTATCATGCGTTTGAACGCAGGACGGTCAAAGTTTGTCCCACTCCATCCGTCATCCACATATTCGTCAACTACATAGAGAGCATTTTCCTTTGCATACTGCCTGAGTATCGTCCTCTGTGTCTCGATGCTTATGCTGTCGCCGTAATTCTCATCATCCCGGCTGAGCCTTAGATAAAGGGCTGTATTGTTGATCTGCTGTTTCATGTATTCTTTTCTCCTTTCATAATGAAACAACCCACGCTTACAATACATGTCCATGACAAATATACCATAAGAATGGGTGTTTGACAATAACCATATAAAAGATTTCCGGTCTTTTTATCCCGTAACCGTATCAACCACAGTTATGATACCGGTATGCCTCGCCTGCCTTATGACGGCTTCACTGATAACGTCCCCGAACTCTTTCCCTTCCTTATTGAAATGTTCGCGGATGATTATCCTGACATTACCATGCTCGAAGCATCCGTCAGCTTCAGCGCAGGGCTCGTTTTTAATATTATTCTGTTCCACATAGATCTCTCCTTTCCGCACTGCCGCTGAAAATTGGGCCTGCTGAAGCGCCCTCCCTTACCATCTACCAATGACTCCATATTGAGCAATTGATTCCATCCATCCCATCAATCCATCCGGATCAGAAGTACACATACCGTTATAAAAATGTCCCCAACATCTTTTTTTTACGGGATGCCTGTGATATAATCTCTTTAACTTGGCCAGGCATGTATCAATATTTTACAGATACGGATGCCAAATGTCATTGATCACGGATTGCACGCAGATTGCACATTCTTCTGAAAGGGGGATGAAGAAACATGGAGCATCTTGATTTTTGCAGCATAACAACCATACTTATAGACTACTGTAACAATGAGGCAATGGGCTCGCGCCATGATTTTGTAGAAAAGCTTTTCCATGCCTGTGTCTACGGCGAAACAGAAGACTACATCATCTTCGATGACTCACAGGTATGCCGGTGGCTGAAAGGCACGACCAATCTCAACCCCGACCTCATAAGGTACTATCTTGGTTCCGAGGAGCACCGGGTCAGCCTGAAACATGATATCGAAAGCTTGATCATCAGTATTCTTTATGACAAGGAAATGGCAATGATAAAGCTACGGGAGCTGCTGATAAATGACCGGTCCGTTTCCACTTCACAGAAAGAAAACCTGCTGAAGTCATACGGAACTGAAACCGACAGCCAAATGGCTGAATTCGTTTCATCACTGGTCTTATTCGCCATGACCCGTAAATTCAGCCGGCGTGATGCAGACAGAAATCTTATCACACCTGCCGAATTCTTACCTGCCCCGTCAGGAATACTGCATGAACACAGTATCCCTAAAGCCTGCAGTTATTTCTGCGGCAGGGATAATGAGCTGGAGGGATTAAGGAAGGCTCTGCTGTCAAAGGGCAGGATATTCATGTACGGGATCGCAGGCATCGGCAAAAGTGAGCTGGCAAAGGCTTATGCATGGAAATATAGGAATGAATATGCCGATATCTTGTATATTCAGTATTCAGGGAGCCTTGCCGATGACATTGCGGATCTCGATTTCATTGATGACCTTCCGGGTGACACCATGGAAGAACGTCTGAAAAAGCATAACCGCCATCTGCGTATTCTGACTGACAGTACCCTTATCATAATCGACAATTTCAATACCACGATAGACGCTGACAGCTTCCTTCCTGTCCTAATGAAATACCGTTGCCATATCCTTTTCACTACAAGGAGCCGTTTTAATGAATATGACACCTATGAGCTAAACGAAATAGATGACATGGATGCCATGCTCGGTCTTATTAGACAGTTTTATGAATACATGCCTTCGGAAGAAGGGATACTTTCAGAAATAATACGTATCGTTCATTTCCATACTTTTGCCGTGGAGCTTTCTGCAAGGCTGCTCCGAACGGGGATGCTGGATGCAGGCGAGCTTCTATGGAAGCTGAAGGACGAGAGCATAAAGCTTTCATCCGATGATGCCATAGGCATAAAGAAGGATGGTACCGTCCGAAAGGATTCCTACTATGGGCATATACATACCCTTTTCTCCCTGTCGGCCCTCAGCACGGAACTGTTCAGCATGATGCGGTATATGTCACTGCTCCCGTTCACCGGGATCGACAGGAGAATGTTCGCCAGATGGACCGGACAGACTGACATGAACGTGGTAAACAGCCTCATTGAACTCGGATACATAAAGGAGCTTGCCTTCAACCGCATATGCCTCCAGCCGATGATGAGGGATATAGCCCTTGCGGATACCGAGCCTTCCATAATAAAGTGCCGTACCATGTCAGACTTTATCCAGGATAACATACTCACGATGCACGGACTTGATATCCCTTATGCTAACACTCTTTTTGAAATAATAATCAACGTGATCAGGTTCAGTATCAAGGACGATATACCCTATTACCTGCGGTTTATTGAAGACGCATTTGTGTATATGGGAAACTACAGATGCCTGAAAGGCATGAACCTTATAATCAGGGAAATGGATGGGATCCTTGAAGATTCATGTACGGGAACCGCTTCTGACCGTGCCCTTCTTTATGACTTTAAGGCAAATATAAAATATCCCTATGACGGAAAACTGCTTGAAGCTGTCGGCCTGGAAAAACGAGCCCTTTCTCTTCTTCCGGAACCATCAGCGGATACTGCACTGCTGATCTCCAACATTAATGCAAACTATGGAGGACTCCTGCGTATAAAAGGTGACCTTAAGAGTGCCGCGTCATATATGGAAAAAGGGATCCTGATCCTTCGGGAGTTCCATCTGGAGCATATGAACGAGATGGTTGTGCAGACATGCAACCTTGCAATGCTCTTATCTGATCTTGGGGATACCGCCAGAGCACTCGGACTTTTAGAGAGATGCGGGAAGATCGTAAGGAAGCATAACCCTGAACCCAATCATGATCACGCGATGATTGAAGAAGCTATCGGCAGGATATACCTTATGAAAGGCGACATAAAGGAAGCAAGGGACCATTGGGAAACTGCATTGGAAATATTCAGGACCATATGGGCAGACAATCCGGAACTCATTGAAGAAAAGGAAATGGAAATAAAGTCTGATTATGCCAATACCGGTATGTACCTTGCTTCCTCCCGCATAAAGCCCATAATATAAACTACTTTAAAAGATGATACCTATGTTTAAAAAGGGAAAAGTTTGAAGCGAAGCCTTCAGGATCCTCCCTTTTTATTTTTGTGCAATTCCCGTGCAATCTGTGATCAAAGATTTTTTTACCATGTGCTGATATACTTTAACCATGGTCTTCAAAAAAGCATTCCCTTCAGGGAAAAAGGGATGACCATAATCTCAAGATAGGAGGAAACGTATCATGCCAAGGAGTAAGAAAAGTTTTGACGAGCGTATCGGAGCCAAGGATAGCGAAATCCAGAAGTATCTTGATAAGGCTAAACAGATGCAGGCACAGAAGCAGCAGCTCGAGAGACAAAAAAAAGAAGCCGACCGTAAGGCACGCACCAAAAGACTGATCGAGATCGGTGCATCTGTCGAATCCGTACTCGGCAGGGAATTCACTGACGGAGACAATATCCGCATCATGAACTTCCTTAAGGCCCAGGAACGCAACGGCAGGTATTTCACAAAGGCTATGGAAAAAGATATCCCGGCAGCCAGCGAAACAGAAACCGTGACCGTAGTTTACTGATTCCCTGTTAAGGGCGCACTTATATATGGGCGGAGCCCATATGATACCACTCGCTCCGCTCGTTAGTGCGCTCTCCGAGGGGCGGGACTTTGTCCCTGCACCCTAGTCCTGTGCGGACAGCACTCCTGCGCAGAGGACGGTCTTGTGCAGACGGCACCAAAAGGGCGCTGCCCTTCTGGATATCCCGCAACAAATAATTATACTTTTATATACAAGGAGCCTGTCCATGTCCATCTATCACTGTTCCATAAAGATAATCAGCCGCAGCAGCGGACGGTCTGCGGTCTCGGCTGCTGCTTACCGTTCAGGCGAACGGCTTGTCAGCAGCGAGACTGGGCTCATACACGACTATACCCGAAAAGGGGGTGTCATCATGAATGAGATCATCCTTCCCGAAAATGTACCTTCACGCCTGTCAGACCGCAGCATCCTGTGGAATGAGGTCCAGCAGATAGAAAAAAGATGCGATGCACAGTTTGCCCGTGAAATAGAAGTAGCCCTTCCAAAAGAAATAAAGCGCAGCGACCAGATTGAATGCGTCCGTGACTTTATCCGGGAAAACTTCACATCACATGGTATGATAGCCGATTGGGCACTCCACGATAAGGGTGATGGCAATCCACATGCACATATAATGCTGACGGTACGTGGGATAAACGAAAAAGAAGGCTGGCAGAAAAAACAGAGATCAGTCTTTGCCAACACAAGGAATTCCGCAGGCAGGCCCGTATACGATCCGGTATTTCCGTCATATGATCCGGGTGATAAAGAGAGCACTGCAAAGTACCGGATACCGGTGCTTGACGAAAACGGCAAACAGAAAACCAGGGTAAGGGAAGGAAAAGGAACGGAGTATCTCTGGGAACGGATATCCATCCCCGCAAATGACTGGAATGAGCATGGCAAATGCGAAAAATGGCGGAGATCTTGGTCGGAACACTGCAATAAATATCTCCCGAAAGAACTTCATATAGATCACAGGTCTTATGAAAGGCAGGGGCTTGATGCTGAGCCTACCATACATGAAGGTGTTACCGCACGTAAAATAGAGCTTAACGGCAAGGTATCAGACAGGTGCGAGGTCAACCGCGGGATCAGGCAAAGAAACCTGACAAGGAAAAAACTGGCAGAAGAATTCAATATAATTGCGGAGTTCATCATCTCAAAAATAAAGGAGCTTTATGAACGTATCACAAAAGTTTTTACAGGAAGAAAACCTTACGGAGCTGCTTTCAATACTAAGGAGACAGGAAGAGATGATATCCCTTTTGGAGAAAATGGAGAAAGAGAACGAAGTACTGGAACAGGAAGCAGCACTGCTAAAGGAAAAAGTGATATCCTCAGAACAGGAATTATCAGAATCCGAGAAAATAATACGGGAAAAGGAAGAAGAACTGGACGAACTGTCGGCGTTGATCAGCAGCTTGAACAGAGAGAACTCGAATCAGCAGCTACAGATAAGGGAATTAAGGACACAGATAACAAGATTGACGGAACAGACAGAAAGGCAGCAGAAACAGATATCAGAATTGCTGGACTTAAAAAACTAAAACAGGAAAAGGAAAACGAACTCAATGACAGGATCAGGAAACTCATGGAACATAGAAGAACTGGTAACACATATGGAAACAATGCAGGCGGATATCGACAGCCTGGAATCGAAAGCTTCGGAACTGCTGTCTCAGAATCAGCAGCTGATGTCACGGGTACAGGAACTCATAGCGGAGAATACAAGACTCAGCCAGAACCTTTCACAGAAGGAGACACAGGTACAGAAGCTCTCATCCGAGATATCGAAGCTGCAATCCTTACTTCAAGAGATGAAGAACGAGCTGTTGGAAAAGAGCGTTCTGATCAAAAAGCTAAGAAATACGGCTCTTATACTGAAACAGAACCGGAATCTGAGAGAATACATAAGGAAGCTTACACAAGAGAAGCTCGAATTGCAAAGAACCGTCGACACACGGATCCTTGCCGTTAAAAAAGATTATGAACCTGATCACCTTGAAAGTAAAAAGGAGCTTCGCAAGGAGAGCAGGTTACAGTATGAAGATCAGATAAAAAGGCTAAAAGAAAAGTGCTTTTTATTTGCTGTCTATTCTGTTGTTATTACGTTATTGTTGGCATTTATGTTCATATAGTATGGCAATATACCAAAATGACTCTTGGAAAGCATTACGAAACGTCTTGAAGTGAACTGAAACTTACGGTTAACAAAGAGAAAAGACGTGTTGTAATTGCATTTACAATCAGAGGTTTTAAATTTCTTGGTTTTTCATTGGGAAGAAACAGAATAGCCAAATATGTCCGAGTTCATTCGAAGTCATAAAAAGAAGTTCAAGTCCATACTGAAAGATTTATCTTCTCGTACGCCTTACATTCCATCAGGTAATGATATCAAACACAAAGGCAAATATCGAAGGTGCTTATCACAGTCTGGATGGAACATACCTTCAGTGATTAGTATTCAAGCATCTGCTTGAATACTATGCCTGAGCATAACATCAGAGTTTACCGACCTTTTTATATGTATATGGACATTTAAAATAGGGTTGACAAACAAAAGAATATATGTTAAGGTTATTATAGTAAACAAATGGAAACATTTGGACACAAAGCTGGAAGTCTAATGTATTTATATACTATGATGGTTCGGTTGCATATGTAATTATGCAACCGTTTTTTGTGGGTATTATTTTTAGAACATATACCAATAATATCAATCTAAGGAAGGAGGGAACTTGATAGAATGAGAAAAGTCACAGACAAAGAAAGTGCTTCAATTAGAGGAGGTTCTTACTACACTTGTTATTGTAGCCAATGCGGAAAAGCATTTAGTGAGTGGTATCTTATCTATGGGTTAATTACCTATTATCGTGCTATGGGTGTTGCTCAAAACAGAAAAACCAGTCATGAAGCTGTTGAATGTGCTGCAAGATGGTAATCTAATATCCCGAGAATGCTTTTTTGTGTTCTCGGGATAAAGATTTGTTTAATAAATTTCTACTGAGGTATTTTATGTTTGAATGGAAATTGAAAAAAAGTAGAGTTGTTTTTGTATTAATAATGTCTATACTTATCTCTTGCTTTATTTTTATCATATATATCCCAGAAATCACAATACTGACCACTTCTGACACAATCAATAGAATAGAATCAAAGGATGCTTTAGAACAGTTCAAAGATAAATGGGTTCAGATAGAGTGCGAATATAGTTATTCCGCAGAATTATATATTGGAAGATTGTATGGTCATAAAAGGGATTATGGATTTTGTAAAGTATACGGAAAAGATGAATATATTTGTTGTTCGTCTACAGACTTAATATATAATGCAATGAATGATAAAAATTATATAAAAAATGGTCATTCGAACAACACTGAATGGGATGGTACTTTTGTTGTAAGAGGATATGTTTCCAAAATACCAGATATGGATTATGAAATGCTAATCTCATCAATAAATAGAGTAAAACCAGAAAACAACAAAAGTAATACAAATTTAAAGTATGTAATTGAGATGTTTGATTTAGATGAGGAAAAAGAACATTTTACAAAATTATCCAAATTATTAGGTATTATGGTTCTGATATTTACCATAACCTTGTTTATGTTGATTAAAGAGTTAAAAAGATATAGCGAAGCTAAAAAAGAAATGTTGGAGAAGACGAGTGAAGATTAAATTGATAAGACAACATGACACAACTGACTGCGGAGTGGCATGTTTAGCTATGATTACAAATTATTATGGTGCAAAATATTCTATTCAGTATCTCCGAGAACTTACACAAACAGATAAGAGAGGAACTTCTTTACAAGAATTGGCTATAGCTGGCGAGAAAATAGGTTTTGAGGCGGTTTCTCTTGCAGGAACCTTAGTAGAACTTAAGGAAGCTGTATCAACGGGAGAAATACAGCTTCCTTTTATTATTCATTTGAAGGATTTCCATTTTGCTGTAGTTGCAGATCTATCGGAGAAAACAATAACAATTCTAGATCCTGGAGAAGGGAAAAAGAAAATCACGTTAGATGAATTTAACGAAATATGGTCTGGATATATTGTAAGTTATACGCCAAAAAATATTTTTGTCAAAAATAATTTCTCTGAAAGTAAATTATTGAGAGTGGTAAAAATACTAAAACCTATATGGAAAAAAATATTTATTATTTTAGGTTTATCATTAATAGTTTATTTTTTTGGTATATATACATCATTTACATTTGAGGCTGTTATTAATGAATTTTCACTAGCAAACCCTCAATTGACACAGACGGAAAACTCTACAATTCATAGTCATAAGTCTGACAGTGCAGATTCAGAAAAAAACGATGATGATGAAAATTCCGTTATAAATGTTATAGGTACCGAGAAACTTGTCAAATATCTATATTCTAAATCAGGTAATATAGGGGCTTTTTTCGTAGTACTTATGCTTATGTATATTATAAGCTCGACAATTTCCTATATACGAGGGAAAATAGTAATCAAAATATCTAAGCTAGTTGATGTTTCATTAACCTATACATATTTTCTAAAGGTTTTAAAAATCCCTTTAATAACAAAAAATTCAAGAAGTGATGGGGATTATATTTCAAGATTAAATGACACTTATAGAATAAGATATGCTATATCTAATGCTACTGTTTCAATTCTGCTTGATACCGTTTTAGGCATTTTAGGGGCTTTGATTCTATACAAGATCGATAAGTTTTTGTTTGCTTGTTCTTTGCTAGTTTTGATGCTATATTTTATTGGTGCCTTGTTTTTCAGAAAAAAATTGAATATTTCAAATCGTAAAGTCATGGAAAGCAATGCAGAAATGCAATCGTATTTTAAAGAAGTATTATGTGGCTATGATTCGATAAAGGCTAATGCATTGTGTAATGAAACAGAAAATATAGGAACAAAAAAATACAACAAAATGATACAAGCGTTTTATTTGAATGATCTTTTAGGGGTAAAAGAAAGTACTCTTATGGGATTGATAGAAATGTTTGGAAATGCCTTGATTTTATGGTTAGGATTTTCAAAAGTTTTATCTGGAGATATTCAATTAGGAAGTTTTATTTCCTTTACTACACTTCTCTCGGCATTTACGGAGCCATTTAAAAATATTATACAACTTCAACCAACAATCCAAAGTGCTTCAGTTTCACTTGATAGATTATTTGATATTTTTGATATGAATGACGAGGATATTTGTAAAAATGGAGAAATATTTAAAACTGGAGATATTATCTTTAAAGAGGTATCTTTTAAGCATAAAGGTGGTATTGGAATATTTAACAATTTTTCTTGTAGAATACCAGAGGGATCTACAACTGCTGTTATAGGTAGTAGTGGCTCGGGTAAAACAACGTTGATAAGATTAATAAATAGGCTTTATGTTCCCGATACAGGAGAAATATACATTGGAAATTACCCGATTAAAGACTTTCAATTAAATGAATATAGAAGAAGCATCTATAGTGTCGATAATGCTCCTTTTATGTTTGAAAACACCATACGTTATAATTTGGTAGAGAATCAATCAGAAATAAGTGATGATGAATTAATGAAAGCTTGTTGTCTTTGTTGCATTGATGATTTTATAATGGATACTCCTTTGATGTTTGATACTCCTATTATTGAAAACGGACTTTCGCTTTCACAAGGACAAAGGCAAAGACTTGGTTTAGCCAGAGCAATACTGCATAATCCGAAAATACTGATTTTGGACGAAGCAATGAGTAATATAGGATCAGAAATGGCTAATAAGATTTTTTATAACCTGCAAAGGGAGCTAAAAGGAACAACGATAATTCTTGTCACACATATGGAAAATCTGATTGAGCTTTGTGACAATGTAATACAATTAGGATGATATAGGTCAAAGGAGCATTCCTGTAATTCATAAATAATGCCAATTGAATAAAAAGAGACCTAGAGTTATGATATAGGTGTTTCATCTTGGCGGATGTAAAAACATCTAATCAAAAACTGGAGGTCCCATATGAATTATACACAGAATGAAC
>JAFRSU010000035.1 GCA_017427415.1 Lachnospiraceae bacterium
CTTAACTGTCTGGTTGCCTGTACCGGTATTTACATTCTTAATTGTATATTCTGCTGTATTGGCATCGCCGAAGTAGAATGTACCCTTAGTCTGATTGCCGATAACAAGGTCTACCTGTGCTAAGTTGTTGCCGTCAGAAGCACCGCGCAGGGTGATATCATGTGTTCCGGATGAGAAGTTAACATTTGTTGAGATCGCGTCATTATTTGCATACAGAGCTACACCGTTAAAAGGATTGCTGATATTGCCTGTATACTGGCCGCTCTTGGTCATGGATTCGCACTCAATAACTGTTCCCTGATTGGTTCCGGGAGCACTGCTGCCGCTGCCGTTTGAATTCTGAACGCCGCTGCCGCCGTTGTTGCCGCCGTTATTTCCGCCGTTGTTGCCGCCGTTGTTGCTGCTGCCGCCTACGGTAACGGTGTTGGAATATACATCGGCCCAGCCGCTGCTCTGGTAACCCTCGATATTGAGGGATGCCTCATAAAGGTTGCCCATACGCATACCCATACGCTCCCAAGCCTTGAAATGCTCGGTTACGGAAATGGTACCGCTGGTACGCTTTGATGTACGTACGCTCCAGTACTGCTGGAAAGTCGTATTTCCATCGATTGAAGGCTGATTGTAACGTGTGGTCTCATATACCTCATATGTACCGCCGTCTACTGTGATAGTGCCCTTTGAACTTGCTCCGGGTGGACGCCAGGTACCCCAGCTCTCTACGATATAATATTCTACGAGAGGATTTCTTGTCCAACCGTATACACACAGATACGAATTACCGTTAGGCTGATAATCTACACCGTAAGATATGGAAATATTTCCGATCTGCTGGTATGTTCTTGTACAGTCAAATTTCACGCCCTCACGGAAAAGTGCATTACCGATATTCTGCCACCAGCACTCAAATGTGCCGCCGCCTTTAACGGTCATGCTGGTATCGCCATAATCCTTCCACAGTGCATAAGTGTAAGCCCCGTCACTGCCTTCGGTATTGTTGTAGAACACCTGCGCTGCCTTAGCGTAATCGAATCCTGTAAAGGAAGCGAAGATAGCCATTACCAGCGAAAGTACTACAGCAATGATTTTTTTGCTTTTCTTCATAGCAAATTTACCTCCTTTCAGTTATATATATAACATAATTGTTAACTGAAAGGGTGGATAATTCTTAACATTTATGTAAAACAATTATTAATCAAATGTTCATTTTTGAGAAGCGGTTAGCAATTTTTGCTCACCCGGATAAAATGTTAATTTTATACCTCTTTAAGCAGCTCCGAAAGACCGCAGAAATACTCGGTACTCCAGGCATCTAAGCTCTCATTTTTCTTTAGGAAAGGAAGTAAGTCAATTTTTGCCCGTTCATAATTTACTTCTTTAAATCTGTAGCAAAGATTGCTCTTTACTTCATCCAAGGTCATACCTTCCCTGGCCTCGACATATCCCGAATAAAGCAGGCTTGATACCAGATGCTTCAAATTTACCGGCTGATCGTTTTTGATATAAAAATCAAAATCATAAAGATCCCAGCCCCTCGTCCTGCTGTTCCAGATACGGCAGATGGTATTATCTATCTTCTCGGCAAAAAGTGACGCCTTATCGTACATATTTATCTCATACGGCTCGGTCAGTTCCCTTTTTACGGTATCATATGCCGCATACAGGGGCGGATCGGTATCCACATCTATCTTAACCTTTATCACATCTGTCTCGGATACACTTTCAGCCAGCTTCTTATCCTTACATAATAAAAGAATATGCTCCCCGGTATTGCCGTTAATATATGCGGATGAGAATACGGAGTCCTTTGCATTCTCCTTAAGCTCTGCCTTAAAATCAAGTCCGTAGCTTTTAAGCTCCTCCTCTATCGCCGGCAGGAATTTTGCTATTTTAAAACGCGGATCGGCTTTCAGCAGTGAAAACTCCAGATTATGCGAATACCCGTCTAAGCCGTACTGTATCCTTCTGGCCGTGTCACCGTTAAGTGCCGCCTGTTTAAAAAAGCCGGAACGTGACAGTGCGCAAAGTATTATCTCGATCGCCACCTGCCTGATACCGGATTTAACTTCAAATAATGTGGATGGAGCTAGTCTGTCAAGCATCTTTTTTACTATTCTATCCATTTCTACCTCTTAACTCATTCTAAAACTTATGCTCTCTCGGCCACCATCCGGGTGAGCGAATATCTTATGACCCTCTCGGGATTTTCATTCGGATCTGTCCATTCCGCTATATGCTCCGTCGGAAGTATGACAGGCATACGGTTATGGATGCCGGCCGTAGTCTCATCCGGCTCCCTGGTCAGTATCACAAAATACGGAAGCCCGTCCTCTATCCTGTACAGTCCGCACAGCCATGTAACGGAATAATCCTCAGGCTGGATCAGATACTTGTTCCCCGTCTTCTTCCTGCCCTTCTCATCGGTAAGGTGCTCCCATTCAAAATAGTAAGAAGCGGGTACAATGCATCTGTGCCTTTCCCATCCCTCCTTAAATGTCGGCCTGATACGCGCTGTCTCAGATCGGGCATTAAATATAGGAAGGATCTTCCCCGGCACATCAAACCCCCACTTCATGGCATACACTGTAGGTACGCCCTTAGGAGACGGAGCTATCACCGGGACAACATTGGTGGGTTTTATCTCGCCGTCAGTCACCAAAGGATAACTGATACGCGAAAACGACAGATAAGTCTTTGTCGCCAAAGCCTTGGTCACTACTTCATCCAGTTCCTTAGCGGTCCTGTCTATGTAGTATCGCATGCACATATAACCCACCTCCTTTTACATTTCTATAGATGGATTATACTACATGTCATTTTAAAAATCAAGAACAAATGTTCGTTTTTCTTTAAAGAAGCACAAAACCGTATCCTTCCGCCGTCCGGCAAAACTCATCCACGGTCATGTTCATCTTAAAAGCAGCCTTTTCAAGCAGGATATCCCCGTCATTGACCAGGCTTACCAGGCTCTCAAGCCTTCCCTCGTTCCTACTGTGTTTTATAAGTTCTGTTACATCCTCCGTATTACCTGCTTCTATTCGGCCGCCGTCACCGTCCTGACCCACCCTGTCGCTTTTTCTCCTGTTAAGGGTAAACGGCACATCGGACTCATCCAGTATCAGCCCCGGATCGAGCCTGCGGTAATGGCTGCGGTATATGGTCTCCACCAGATTGTCGACGAACTCGTTCTGGGTGAGGACCGTTTTGGGATAAACCTTACTTATATAAATCCTGAGTCTTGTGATAAAACCGTCCTTTAACACAAAACCCTTGTCGATCAGCTTCTCAAATACGGAATCGGTAACATTCTGGCTGCTCATATCCGGAATGACTATCTTAAACCCGCACAGTGAATAAAACAGTCTCGAATCGTTATTGCCGTACCTGTGCAGCCTCTCAAACACGCTCTCGTCCACACAGAGAATGACTATCGGTATCCATCCTTCCTTCTCTATATCGGACAGAGCCTTCTCCAGCTTCTCTATATAAGGCACTTCACAATCCTTTACAAGTATGATCTTATATGCCCTGTACTGTTCCTTCCAGTATCTTCTGTCATATATATTGCTCTCTTTAGTCACGATGCAGCAGTCAGGCAGCCATTTTTCCACCACCTGGACTATAGCCTCACCGTACTTGTTTGCCATCTCACTGCTGCTCGCACATATCGTAGCATTCGCATTAAACGCAACCCCCACGCTCATGCGGTTTATGATCGATATGGCAGCCTTGGCCAGCATCGGGACATTCACACTCGGACTGTATATGTTTTTAGCCTTCAAGACATTTATTATAAGATTTTTTACTTCTTCTTCGTTTATTCTGCTGTCAACCCCCATAGTTTAAACGGCCTCCCAAGCAAAGAATCAATACATCTTAATTATCTATTTTCCGTGATAAGTTATCATGATAGGTATATATTTCGGATACCAGTTCCCGCCGGAATATATGATCTTCCCGGACACCCTGATATTCTGGACCTTCCCCTCCTGAGTCAGTATCCCCAGCCTTACGTCATGCAGGTTCCTGCAGGTGATATTATTGAATCCGGCATCCTTTAATTTGGCCAGTGCTTCTCCGAAATCAAGCACATTAAAAGGCTCCATCCCTTTAGGGAACAGCACATAATCCCCGTCAGCCTGATAATCGGTAGGCTTCTGTCCGAATATCCTTCCGTATACAAAATACGCGGTGCAGAAAGCCACTATGACTACCGCCAGCCCCACGATACTCGCCGCATTGGTAAATCCGCCGAGTGCCATAAGTAAAAGTCCTATGGCTCCCACTATGACCGTGCCGCAGAACCAGGGCACCCATTTGCGTTTTTTGCGGGCTTTCTCATTCTCCAGATCATTCAGTTCTTTTTCCTGCTTTTCGCGTAAGAGCCTTTCCGCTTCTTCCTTCTCCTGCTCCTCTATCCTTTGCTGCTCTAAACGGAAGTCCTCCTGGGCTTTGAGCCTTCCCATTTCCTGCTCATAGCCGTAATCATATCCGTTAGCTATGATAAGCTCAGTCTTACCGTTATCCACAAGCATTTCTTTTCCGCAGTATATACAGATGACACGGTCCAGCTCCGGATTCACCTTCATTTCAGCCCCACAGGCCGGACATTTAAGTTCTATCAGCTTCACCGTGTTCACCTCCTCCGCTTGCGAATTATTCAGTATCTTATCTTTTATACCGTTATCTGGTTTTTAATTTAGTGCTCTTACCGTTTATCTTGCAGTACTCCTTATCCAGGTACAGCTTGCTGTCCGCCCTCTGTACACATTTTGCGTAGGTATCGGGCTCCTTTAACAGCTCGTCATATCCTATGCCCACCGAAATGATATACGGTCTTTCCTCTCTTTTACATCTCTCACTGATATTTTTCCTTATCTCCTCCGTGAGGGCTTTAAGCTCATCATATTTTGCAGGATGAACTATAAGTATAAACTCGTCCCCGCCGTATCTGCCCAAAAACATAGGCATATTGCTGGAACGAATGGACTGTACTAAAGCCTGGGCCACTATCACAAGTGCCCTGTCGCCCTCGGAATGCCCGAAAGAATCGTTGATCTTTTTAAAATCATTGATATCTATCATGATCACGTAGGTAGACCTGCCGTCTATCCTTAAGTTGTTCTCCTGCGACACATAACGTGTCAGCTGTCCCCTGTTATTGAGCTTGGTCAACGGATCGGTAGATATCTGGTCATCAGTTGATTTGATGTGGAATATCAGCATAAACACGGTACCTGCATAGCAGAATATCGGAAGCGTCGGCATAAAAAGCATCTGGCACATTCCGCCCGCTACCACTATGACAGGGAAAAAACCGATATACAGGTGCTTTCTTTTTTCTATCGGATCCTTCTCGAGCTTTGCTTCTTTTATAGTATACATGATCACCGCAAATAAGTAGATACATGGCACCACCGACATAAACACGTCAAACAGCGCCGTGGACTGAAGCCCTTCATTTATAAGAAGCGAAGGTTTGAGAAAATATATAAATATAAGTATCAGGGTCGATATTATAAAAGGGAACCAGATAGCGAACTTGACTACAGGGCGGTTTCTCTTCTCAAGCTTCTCCATGGTCATAACATACATAAGCCATGAATACGTGATAAATGTCAAAAATACAAAGTTGGCAAATGTTGCCAGTGCCACCCTGAACAATGTTTTTTCAATCAGTCCCGAATCGATCGCACACCATATCGTATCCGAAAAGAAATACAGCATGAAAGCGATAAGCGTCCTGTCATATTTCAGCTGCTTCTCCTGCCTGTCTATGCTGAACCGGTCATGAGCGAGCATGATACCGAAAATGACGATCCCGACAATATTGGACGATGCATAATAAATGAAATACTCCGGCATCCTGCTCCTCCTTTTTGGACCATGGGGACGGGGTTAGTGGTCCATTTTTTATAGATATATCACTTCAAGAACACAAACTCCTCCAGTTCACATATCACTCTTCCGTTAAAAAATCCATAAGTCCATACATCTTTTTGAAGATTGATATCTGCCTTAAAATATACCGCATGCCGGCCGGTAACATTCTGTACCCTTCCGCGGTATATGCCGTCACCAAGGCCTATCTCTACGGTACCTATCTCGGTTCCGGGCTTACCGCCTGTAAATGATGAGTACTCCACTGCTTCCTCTTTGCTTACATTCTCTCCGGCATCACTCTCTATTTCCGCTGCTTTATCCTCGTCAGTCTTATAGCCGTCTATATACACATGCAGCAGACCCTTGCAGCCCATGCCGGTGACCTTTACGGCCAGCTCCATGGTCTTTGAAGAGTAATCCTCTCCGAAATCAAAATATTTATACCCGATCACGCATCCGTCAGTGATCTGAGCAACAGTACGTTTAAAAAGATCCTTCTCGGTCACGAAACATCCGCCGGTGAGCACACAGGCTATCTCAGCCTTCACAGGCCTGTAGGGACACAGCGACTCCTCAAATCCGAGCGAAGTCATCTCCACCTCCGGGATGGTACCGTCAGGCAGTATCTCGACCTTTTCCACACACGCACGCCTTGAGAATATCGAATTATTTGTCATGCGGTGATAGAAAATATACCACTGTTCTCCGAGTTTTACGAGAGAGCCGTGATTATTTCCGCCCGGATAATCTATGCCGTTGCCGATGATCGTCCCGCGGTAGGTAAAAGGCCCCTTAGGCGAATCAGAAGTCGCATATGCAAGCAGGCTGCCCTTTCTCGGGGAATAGATAACATAATACCTGTCCCCTATCTTTCTCGGAGAGCTCGCCTCATAGAACCTCTGCTCCACGGGTACATCTTTTCCGTCATTTATCACACTCTTCTTAAGGCTTCCGGGGATGACCTTATACATGGTCTCCGGATCGAGTTCATTCATATTCGAGCCCTCAAAGCCGTAGTAAATATATACCTTTCCGTCATCATCCACGAGCACGCCCGGATCGTTATACACACCATTATCCCCTGCATCCTCCGGAGCATACTCGTATTTTGAAAGGAACTTAAACGGGCCCTCGGGCCTGTCGCTTACGCTCACACAGCCTTCAGACTCGGAAATATATGTATACAGATAATACTTGCCATCCTTTTCCACCACATCGGGTGCATACAGCTCCTTATCGGTATAGGGTACGCTTGACTCATGATCGTTATCCGGTCTCGTCTGGAATATATGTCCGTGACAGGTCCAGTCGTTAAGATTGCTAAGAGGCGCACTCCAGCATTTCAGCTTATAATCGCAGAACTTATCGAGTCCGATACGGTCATGTGAACCATACAGATATACCCTGTCGCCGAACTGTTTCGGTTCCCCGTCGGGTATGCACTCCCATAAAGGTAAAATAGGATTTGCCATTGTTTTTTCCTCCACAAATTTATAAATATATATTATATACTATTCAGCGCTTTTTTTCAAGGCATACATCCCGCCATCCTTTTGCGCCGCCACCTCGCATTGCTTTAGAAATGCAGATGCACGCATTTTATATATTTCTTCAATTATAACAAATCTATACAAAAAAACAAGCCGTCAACGCTGACGCATTCACGGCCCATTTTTGAAAGAAGGTATTTATCATGAAAGAATTCTATAGTCTCTTGTTTTGTTCTATTAACTATATCGGCAAAAAATAAAATAACTTAACACATAAAAGGGCCAGGTACCATAAAAATTTTATAAACTTTAAAATCTTTACAGTATCTGACCCTTTACAGGCTTATCGGGGAACGGAAGCCTCTCTTCGATCAGCCTCACTATATCCGGTTCGGCTTTTTCAAGCCTCGGCACGATCTCATCCAATTCCTCATCATATGCTTTTTGCAATACTTTGAGCTTATTCTCATAATCGGCGATCTCAATATCGCACTTGACTATGGCAGCTCTCAGTTTCTTCTTTTCACTGAATCTCAAAACCCCGAGACGTTCTAACTGAATCTCGTAGTCAGCTTTTCTCAAGGTTATGATATCGATTTGCCCCTTGCACCTTTCAATCACGGGAGCATGCTTACTTCTTATCTCAGCCTCGATCCGGTCATATTCATGATCGAGTAAAGTATCATACATCTCGTCGCGCTGTGCCTTTACCTCGTCACACTTGATCTCCCACTTCTTCAGACGAAGCTCATATATGCTGTTACTATATTCATCATCTATGGCAGGTGCTTCTGAAGCGGCATCAGCGTCCTCTGCTACAAGAGTATTCTCGGTCTCAAGAGTATCATCAGCAACAGAAAGTTCATCATCTATGGAAATCTCTTCGGATTTAGGTACTTCCTCTGTCTGAGCAGACTCCTCGGGTTTAACTGCTTCCTCTGTCTGAGCGCCCTCCTCGGGTTTAACTGCTTCCTCAAGCTTGACAGTCTCCTCTATGGATATGGTAGCCGAAGTACTCTGCGCCTCATCCATAGGAACTACGATTTCTGTACTCCTTACCGATACCTCATCGAATTTCCTGGTCTCAGCTTCAGGTTTTTGCTCTTCTTCCTTAGCCTCCTTGGGCTGAATTTTTATCTCAATTACAGGAGTATCGGGTACTACTTCCGATTTCTCCTCGCCTACCACATTTTCGTCAAACTCTTTTGGAGCGTCCGGAAGTTCCTCAACTACCGTATTTTCTTCTACTGAAGCAACTACATCACCAACCGGAGCATTCTCAACCGCAGGAGTTTCTTCCGCTACCGGAGCTTCCTCGACTTCAGCAGTTTCTTCCGCCACCGGAACTTCCGCCACAGTAGCAACTTCCTCCGTTACCTGAGTATCTTCTGCAGCAACCGCTTCCTCAACTACCGTAGCTTCTTCTGCTGCAGCAACTGCATCACCAGCCGAAGCATTCTCAACCGCAAGAGTTTCTTCCGCTACAGGAGCTTCCTCGACTTTAGCAGCTTCCTCCGCCACTGGAACTTCCGCCACAGCTGCTTCCTCCATCACAGGAACATCCTCTGCCTGAGGTGCTTCCTCAACAATTACGGCTTCCTCAGCCACCGCTTCAGGCTCTTCAGTACTCTTCACACTGATCATGTCCGTATTCTGTATTACTACAGTTACGGCTCCGTTATAATTTTCTTTTACCGCACCGAATTCCTGACCGGCCCAGTCCTCGAGCCAGGTCTTTACATCGGATTTTACATAATCATTTGACTCCTCAGAATCCTTCGATGCGCAAAAATGCGTACTTCCGACTATTTTATCGGCTATCATCACACCGGAGCTGATAACGGTATATGTTACTTCATTCTTTATAAGCTTAGCACCGAGCATCGGTTCAAAGCCGTCCGTATCAAACATGACAAGAGGGCGGACTCCGTTCTTGTTATCCACCTCATCGCCATATCCGTTTATCTTGTTATTTTTACCGGCTATATCAGCCACGCCCGGCTCCTTGCCCGATGTACGCAGCCAATACCACTTACTCTCGGACGGGATAAATTCCGACCATTTTTCTATTTCATCTTTCGAAGGCAAAGTGATCTCATTCACTTTGATACTTATCTCATGCTTCTTCTGCTCGTTATCAAGCCACTTTCCGAGCCATTCCTTAATATCCGAATTCTCAAAAACGCAGTCCTTCTCTTCAGCCGCACTCCTGTTAAATGCAGTATTACCGATAATACTGTCGCACAATATCTTATCATTGCTGATAACCGTGTATGACAGTTCATTGATCACTACTTTTTCGTTCACACTCAGATTAAGCAAAGTATTGTCAATCAAAAGCGCCGGACGTACGCCCTGCTTCGTATCGGCTTTGCTATAGCTGTCGGATATTTTGTTATTCGCACCTACTACTCCGACCAGTGCCGACATGGAGGCAGCCTTCTTATTCGGATAATCAAACCTTGCGGGAGACTGAAGCCAAAACCGTTTTCCGAGCATAGGAATAACACCCACGCTTGTCTCGTATTCCTTACCGGACAAAAGCGTGATACCCTTGATCGCGTTATTCTTTTCCTCATTTGACAGTTTTCGTACCAGCATATCTATTTACTCCCGTGTCGTATATATCGGCACATATCTTTAAAAGCATAACCCCCTAGTAGAACACCTCAAAATCATCGTAGTCAATATCGCCTAAATAAAAAGTCGCTCTGCCATTGCTGTTATAGCTCGGAGACCCGTACATTACATTGCAGACACGCCCGTTTTTATAAAACACAACGAACGCATCCTTAGTAACATTTAACCCGCCATCTATTGACACATAAAGTATATCGTCGGTCTGTTCCATAGCCGGGATATTCTTATTTTCCTCCGGATTTGCCAGCGTATATCCTTCGGCTGTAATATTATAGGTGACGCCGACCAGCTCGGTAAACTGGTCGATCCCGAACGGTATATCTATTATGGCTTTCTCGCCCGCCGGAACATTCTTCTTAAATGCAACCACTGTTCCCATAGAATTCCCGTAGCGGTCCACCATCTCTACTTCCATCCTCAGCACCTTGTTATCTTCCTTAGGTGTATACTCGAAATACAATGTCCTCTCATAAGGGCCGGTATATTCTATCACCTTAGATGAAATATCAAAAAACTGATTGGCCTGAGCTCCTGTCGTGTCATAATCTATGGTTCCGTATATAACATCCTGCCGTGCATAATCATTCGTTGCAACCTGCTTCTCTACGGCAATATTTTGTAATGGATCATTAATATTTTTATCTTGTTTCTTAGAGCCTACGCCCCTTCTAAATCCTATAAAGCCCACTATAAACGCCACGAAAAAAATACCTGCCACTACGAATACCTGTATTTTTTTCGCTTCCAGCTCCCGTTTTCTCTTCAGCTCATTAGTATTGTTGTAAAAATAACTTAGATCGATACCTGCGGCCTTTTGGGAAGCCTGATCGCGGTTCCCATTATAAAACTGACCGTTCTGGTCATAGCCGCCCTGAGTAAAACCGCCTTGGTCAAAGTTACCCTGGTTAAAATTGCCTTGGTCAAAGCTATCCTGATCAAAGCCACTCTGGTCATATTGCCCATCAAAATCCTGTTGATACAACTCCGGTTTGCTTTTTTTTAGGACAGCATCCCACTTTGAGCTTACCCCGGCTTTTTCCGGTTCTGCCACCGGCTTCTGCTCTGCAGGCTCTGTTACCGGCTTAGGTTCTGCGACCGGTGTATGCTCTGCAACAGACTTCGTATCTGCCACCGGATTCAGTTCTGCCACAGGCTTAGGTCCTTCGATCGGCTTCGGTCCTTCTATACCATCGATCGGTGTAAGCTCTATCGGACTGAAAAGCTCCACCGTTTCGAAAGACTTATCATTATCGTTCATATCTTGCTCCTTTTGTGACAGGAGAACCGTCCCCCTGTCACACTCAATACCCGAAAAACTTCTTTAATTTAGCATCCTTTATCAGGTCTTTTTTGGTAAGTCCAAAGGAATGCCCCGGTACGATCTCGAGATAGTGGTCCAAAAACTCATCATAGGTCTCCGCCTTAAAACAATCCGGCGTGATAAAGAATTCCCTGTTTCCTCCCGTTACCCTGTCTCCGGCCTGCACATTCACTTTGTAATCACCGGACTTCATCTTATATACATCATACCTTTCCAGATTCCATCCGTTTAAGTCCTTATGTCCGAAAGGCACCTCATAAGTCTCCACAACAGGATTTTCCCTGATCGCCAGGCTCTCGTAATCACGCTCGACGTTTTTTATAAAATTCTCTGCAGAGCTGCAATCATACACCCTGTATTCGGCATATCCCACATACTTTATGGTGAACTCCCAGTCCCCGTTCACCTGTTCTATGGCATATTGGTCACCTTTTTTGAGCATCCTTTTATTCAGCCAGTGATAATTCTTTTTGACATTTTTAAATGCCTTCTCAAGATATACCGCGATATCGAAGCCTAATTTAAATTTCTCCTCCGGATTGGATTTCTTTACCGCATCATCCGTATACTCACACAAAAAATCTATAAACTCGTCCGCGGTAGAACCATCTTTCCATTCCTCGATGTACCTGCGGCCCATAAAAGTACCCTGATCTTTTCCAAACACATACCAGCCGTGCAGCGGCACTATCTCCCAGGGTTTTACCTTCTTCATTTTATTGATCGTAGCCCAATAATATTTCCCGCGGAGCTTTTCAAGTGCTTTTTCATAATACACATCTATATCGATACCGTATTTAAATTTCACCGGATCGGTCTGTGGATTTTTGTTCAGCTCCTCCTCTTTTCTTCTCTCTAATTCCTCTTCCATCTCATCTTCGAAGATATCATCATTACTCAAAGGAGTCCAAGCCCATACTTTTTCCATGGAATAGCTCGACATAGCAGATGCGTATACAAACTGTCCGTCATCCTCCGCAAACTTATTCCATCTTCCGGCGCCGAGCCCACCGTCATTTAAGATCACAAGACAGTATTGTTCGCTTTGCGGAAAGTCACCGTCAGCAAACGACTTAAATCCGCTGATCGCAACGGTATGGATACCTTCTCCCTTATCCCCGAACAAAAGATTTTCTAAAGATTCATTGTCAAGATTTTCCGCTATATTATAAGCATGCAGCGAATGCCATTTTGACACCTCATCTACTTTTATCTCATCACCCGTACCCCTGGAAAAATCCCCTCTCGTGCTCTTTTTGTTCTCATAATCATCAGGGTACCATGTTCCCCCTGTAAGACGCCCGTCCTTCAGTTCAAGGAGGCAAAACTCCCCATACTCCGGCATCTTCATCGGAGCAATATCCTTAAATTCAGATAAATATAACGTAAGCTTCTTATAATCACACGTAAACATAATCTTCTCCGGTCACACTCTCAAGGCTCTTCTACAAAAAGTTCGTTGTGAGGATCATCGAAATTCGCCTTATTTACCGACTTTTTTATGATATCAACGATCTCACCTATGTACATGTCATGAGGTGCATCATTCTCGTAAAACTTGCATACATCCTTATCAATGATATTCGAAGGGTCAAGCCTCTGCATGAACAGCTTCTTGCACACAAGTGTAACTTCTGCTTCTTCAAATGTCATAGTCCCGGCTGCTTCCTTTGCAGTCAGGCCGGAATCATTCATCTTATCCATGTCTCTTCCCGACTTCGAGCCGAGCACGCCCAGTGTCTTTTTGTATTCCTCCGGATAAAAGCTGACCGTAAAATATCCCTCACGATCCATAAATTCGTGAGTATACCTGGAAGTCCTCACATAAACGGTAACCACCGGCTTTCCCCATATAGTTCCCATGCCGCCCCAGCTGACCGTCATGGTATTAAAACTGTCCTTATCGCCTGCAGTAAGCAGTGCCCACTTCTTGTCAAATACGCTCACAATATCAGTCTCGAAATTCATAATTACCTTTACCTCCGTATGGGGTCAGACCCCTTTATGTGCTTTTCAACTAGTATAACACAAAAAATGACACTTTTAAAGCCATATAGTAACAAAATATTCAATCTTATTCTTCCTTGGGAACAAGGGAACAGGGGACGGTTCTCCGTTAGGGAACAGGGGACGGTTCGAGACCACTGAAAAAGTCCTCCGCCCATTAAAATAATCTCCTAGATAATTGTAAAAACAGCACAAAAGTCAACCTGTTTATGGTATAATTAAGCTGCGAAACAAAAATAAACCTAGGAGGTGACTTTTATGCTGAAGAGA
>JAFRSU010000036.1 GCA_017427415.1 Lachnospiraceae bacterium
AATCATCAGAATAAGGCTCAAAGAAGCCGGTTCATATCCAGAAAACCCTACTTTCGAAGATATATGCAACCTATTAACCGTTTAACAAAGCCTTAAAAATCAAGGATTCTTGTTAAACATGCACAAAAAAGAATAGAGAGATTTATTATGGATTATAGTCATATGACTGTTACTGAACTTCGTAAGATCGCAAAGGAAAAGGGTGTGCCTAAGGCTACATCACTAAAGAAGCAGGAACTGCTCGATGCCCTTCAGGCTTTAGAAGCCGAGGCTGAAAAAAAAGAGAATGCGGCGGCAGAGAACACCGCAGAAGTGTCCGTAGTTGAGGATGCTCCCGTATTAGAGAGAAGACCGGCAGACAGCGTCAGAAATGAGGCATCAGAAGATGGTTCGGAGTCTGACAGTAACGGCGCTGAAGAAAATGAAAACGGAGAGGAATCCGAGAACACAGCAGCCGAAGGCGAAGGTCAGGAAAAGCCTGCCGATGGCCAGCAGCAGGGCGAACAGCCTCAGCGAAAGGACGGTCCCGGCTTCTTTAACAGAGGAGATACTAAGGAAGGTATCTTAGAGATCATGCCTGACGGTTTCGGATTCATCAGAAGTGAAAACTTCCTTCCCGGTGATGCGGATGTATATGTATCTCCCCAGCAGATCAGGAAATTTAATTTGAGGACCGGCGATATCATAGTAGGTATCACAAAACAGAAGACACCTACGGAAAAGTTTAACGCCATGCTCTACTGCAAGACGGTAAACGGCAACCATCCATATGATTCCGTAAGGCGTCCGAAGTTCGAAAACCTGACACCCATATTCCCTCATGAGAGGCTGAGATTAGAGACTCCCGGGTGTTCACCCGCCATGAGGATCATGGATATCTTATCTCCCATAGGAAAGGGACAGCGTGGTATGATCGTATCCCAGCCTAAGGCAGGTAAGACCACACTCTTAAAGCAGATAGCAAAAGCTATATGTACCAACAACCCCGAGATGCATATGATCATCCTTCTTATAGATGAGCGTCCCGAGGAAGTTACGGATATGAAGGAATCCATATCCGGCGACAATGTTGACGTTATATACTCAACCTTTGATGAGCTTCCGGAGAATCACAAGAGAGTATCCGAGATGGTTATCGAAAGAGCTAAGCGTCTGGTAGAGCAGAAAAAGGATGTAGTTATCTTACTTGACAGTATCACGAGACTTGCCCGTGCTTATAACCTTACATGTACCGCGAGCGGACGAACCCTGTCAGGCGGTCTTGATCCTGCGGCCCTTCATATGCCTAAAAAGTTCTTCGGTGCAGCCAGATGCATGAGAGAGGGCGGAAGCCTTACCATCCTTGCTACCGCACTTGTTGAGACAGGCAGCCGTATGGATGATGTAGTATTCGAGGAGTTCAAGGGCACAGGTAACATGGAACTTGTACTTGACAGGAATCTCTCTGAGAGAAGGATATTCCCTGCCATTGACTTACCTAAGTCCAGCACCCGCCGTGATGACCTCCTTCTTACCCAGGATGAGGCAGAGGTCAATGATATCATACGTCATGCATTTAACTCTTCGAGAGCTGAAAACGCCGTGGAAAAGATCATCAGTATGTTTGCAAGGACCCGCAACAACAGAGAGTTCTGCGAGATGGTGAAGAAGACTAAACTGTTGTAATATATTGTATTCATATTGGGAAGGGATAGAATATGAAAAAAATCATCGGATTTTTAGGACTGATATGTGTATTGGCACTTGTTTCAACTCTGTTTACCGGCCTTTACGGACCGGAAAAGGTATCTGCCGCAGAGAGTAAAACGGTTAGAGTTGCTACCCGGAAGGAACTTAAAAAGGCACTGAAAGACTCGTCGATAAGCACGATCATCTTAAGGACGGATACCTATGACAGTCTTACCATCACATCAAAAAAGGCAAAGAAAAAGAAGCTGATAGTGGATGCTCCGGATGCGGACATAACTAACACTGCGAGATTCAAATCCATAGTGATCAAAAACGCAAATTCCTATATTGAGGATGTTTCGGGAAATACCATTACCACAGATATAACAAGAGATATTGAGATAGCTGAGGGAAGATCGGTTAAAAAACTGACTGTTACCCGCTTTTCTACCGATCTTATCATCCGTAAGGGTGCTTCGATAAAAAGCCTGGCCTATAATGTTGACGGCAATAAGAGTTCTTATGATGCTAAAACACGTACTTTGAAGATTAAGGTCAGCGAACTGGATTACAACACATACGATTATTATGATGTATCTTATAAGCTTGTCATTGATGAAGCCGGAAGGATAACATATTTAAGCTATAAAGATCCTTATGAAAAACGGCTGCTTGAGAGTAATACAGTTTACGATGAAAACGGTAATATCTTAGAAGTGAAAGAGCATTATGCGGATAACGGAGAAGTGACTTTTTCACAAAGTTACAAATATGATGAAAACAACAACCGCATCGAGGCAGATCTGAACACCGAATATGAAAAATCGGAAGAGACCCGCGAATATGATAACGCCGGAAGGTTGGTAAGGATATCCAAAAAAACGGATGATGGTCATAGCAGCCTGTCCGAATACGTATATGATACGAAGGGCAGATTAAGCGAAAGTACATATGAATATGGTATGGAAGGTGAAGGTACGCTATTTGCCGATCTGACCACATATACATATAATACGAAGGGGTATTGTACTAAGATCGTCTCTGAATCCCGTGACGGATATATATCTGTGGACACATACAAATATGACAAAAAAGGAAACCTTTATGCATCGGTAAAGGAAGAAACATTTGCGAACGGGAATAAATCAAAATATCAATACAAATACGAATACGATGAATACGGTGAAATGACCGCCGGATATATCAGGTTCCCCGGTGAAAAAGAATGGATCGATATGAGTGAACTGGGTGACTGAAAAAACATAAAAAAAATATTGCAATTTCAAAAAAAGCGTGATATAATACTTTTCACTGTGTATCTGAAAGATAAGAAAATCAGTAAAAGATGAGGTGAAAAAATGAGAGAGAATGTACAGCCTACATATTATCAGGCAAAGGTTACATGCAACTGCGGAAATGAGTTCGTGACCGGTTCTACCAAGAAGGAGATCCACGTAGAAATCTGTTCTAAGTGCCATCCTTTCTACACAGGCCAGCAGAAGTCAGTTCAGGCTCGTGGTGCTATTGATAAGTTCAACCGTAAGTATGGTCTGGAGAGCAAGTAGAATTTATCACTGATGATTAAAGGTTGAGGTTATATTATAGCCTCAGCCTTTTTTGCTATACTATCCGGCCCCGAAACCAGCCGGGTGAGAGAAATTGGTAACTGATAATTATTAATCGGTGACATAAGCAGGCACGTCACCGATGTGTAATCATGCCTGCAGCAAGGAACGATATATGAAAAAAGCATCCGGAATCGGCGGACAGGCCCTGATGGAAGGCGTAATGATGAAGAACGGCAACCATTATGCCTGTGCGGTAAGAAAAGCTGATGGAACAATAGAGGTGGACGACCAGCGTACCACTTTACTTGGAGATAAATATAAATTTTTCAGGATACCTATCATAAGAGGAGTAGTTACATTTGTAGAGTCCCTTGTCATAGGTGTAAAGACCCTTACCTGGTCTGCAGGAGTATTAGAGGACGAGGAAGAGGATGCAAAAAAGAAAGAAGCTGAAACTGCCGGTGATGATGTGTCAGCAGAGGCAGTTGAAGCAGTCGAGGCTGAAAATACAATAGAAGAGGTCAGCCTTGACAGTGATGAGCCCGAATTTGAGGCGATATATGAGGCAGCAAAAGAGGCTGATGAAAAGACAGCCGCATCTGTTCCTAATGTAAAGAAAGCAGTAAAAAAGGAAAAGACAAAATCCGAAAAGACCAAGGACAGTCTCTTTATGGGACTTCTTGTAGTTATTTCCATAGTTTTTGCAGTCGGTCTTTTCATGATCCTTCCTTATTTTATATCAAAATTCCTTAAGACAGTCATAGATTCGCAGTTTGTGCTTGCATTACTTGAAGGTCTTATACGTATATGCCTTTTTGTAGGCTATGTTGCAGCTATATCATGCATGAAGGACATAAAGAGAGTGTTTATGTACCATGGTGCCGAGCATAAGTCCATCAACTGTGTTGAGAGCGGAAAAGAACTGACGGTTGAGAATGTCAGGGAGTGTTCAAGAGAACATAAGAGATGCGGTACCAGCTTCTTGCTCATAGTTATGATACTCAGTATCATCTTCTTTATGTTTATAAGATTCGATTCTACCCTACTTATGGTTGTGGCCAGACTTTTGTTAGTTCCTGTCATAGCAGGTATTTCCTATGAGTTTATAAGGCTTGCCGGAAGAAGCGACAGTAAGGTTGTAGCTGTCCTTAGTAAGCCCGGACTTGCATTACAGAAGCTTACCACACGTGAGCCTGAGGATGAGATGATCGAGTGCGCCATAGCTTCCGTTGAGGCTGTATTTGACTGGAGAGCATATCAGGCTGACCTTAAGGCTGCAGAGGAAGCAGAGTTAAAGGAAAAGCAGGAAAGACGCGAAAAGAGACGTATAGAGCGTGAAGCAGAGATAAAGCAGAGAATGGAAGCTAAGGGAAGAACCGTAGAGGATCTTTCCGAGGAGCAGATAAAAGAGATAGATGCCAGGGCGGATAAGCTTGCAGCTAAGGAAATGAAGAATGATGAAATGGCTGAAAAGCTTGCCCGTGAAGCAGCAGAAAAAGCAAAGCAGTTTGAAAAAGCCGTAAAGACAGGAAATAATAAAAACAACGGCAATAAAAACAAGAAAAAGAAGTGAGTTAAAAGTAAGTATGCGGTATTCTGAGGCAAAAAAAAGAGCGGTTACTGTATTAAGTGAAGCAGGTATTGAGGAAGCGGAAGTAGATTCCGAGTACCTTATGCTCTTTGTGTCCGGGCTTGATAAGGCGGGGCTGTTAATGCGGCTCTTTGACGAGATGCCGGAGGAACAGGAAAAAGCATACGAGGCACTCATAGAGCGCAGAAGCACTCATGAACCCCTGCAATATATCATAGGCAGCCAGAACTTTATGGGATATACATTTTTAGTTACACCCGATGTGTTAATCCCGAGGTTCGATACCGAGATACTTGCCGAGCTCGCAGGGAAAAGAGCTTTTGAAATGGCAGGCAGTATGTACTGCAGCAGGCAGGCTGAAAATACTGATAGCACCGGTATGTTGGAAGGATTCCGGATCCTTGACATCTGTACCGGCAGCGGCTGTGTGCCTGTTTCGGTGGGATTGGACCTGTATAAAAAGATAAAGGCGAAAGGTATAAAGACTGAAGTATCTGTTACTGCAGCCGATATTTCGGAAGCAGCCGTTGGTTTGGCTGAAAAAAATTATAAGCTTAATCTGGATGACTTGAAAAAAGGATCGGGCACACTGCATCCTTTGGAAAACAGCAGCGAAGTATCGGATGGATGTGATATTTACGGTCTTGGATACCGTTTTATAATAAGCGATTTATTTGACAATATAGACGGAAAATATCATATCATCACGGCAAATCCCCCGTATATAGTGCGTAATGAGATAGATGAGCTTATGCCCGAGATATCGGAGCATGAGCCGAGACTTGCACTTGACGGCGGAGACGACGGCATGGATTTTTACCGCAGGATAGTAAGGGAAGCACCCTTATATCTGTATAAAGGCGGAAGACTTCTTATGGAGTTTGACGACTCCCAGGCAGAGCCTGTAAAGAAGATGATGGAAGAGGCAGGCTTTTCGGATGTGGAAGTGCACCGTGACTTAGCGGGACTGCGCCGTTGTATTGAAGGAAGATATGAAATGAGATATCCGGCTTCCCCTTGAGGGGAATATATCGCAATACGAAGTGTTGCGATGCCCCTCTGGCGAAGAGCTGTCTGCGTTGCAGACTGATGAGGTGTATAGAAATGTTTGAGAAGATAGAAGAACTCGAGAGGCGCTATGAAGAGATTCAGGCAGAGCTTTCCGCTCCCGAGGTCGTAAACGATCAGGCCAGATTCCGTAAGCTCATGAAGGAACAGACTGATATGGGAAGCATAGTAAATAAATACAGGGAATACAAGGACGTAAAAAAGACCATAGATGAAAGTCTTGAGCTTTTAGACAGTGAAAGCGATCCCGAGATGAGAGAACTCATAAAGGAAGAGCTTTCCGCATCCAAGCAGCGTATCCCGGAGATAGAGAATGAGCTGAAGATCCTTCTGCTTCCTAAGGACCCCAACGATGAAAAGAACGTTGTGGTGGAAATAAGAGGCGGAGCAGGCGGAGACGAAGCGGCACTTTTTGCCGCAGAGCTTTACCGCATGTATTCAAAGTATGCTGACTCCCAAAGATGGAAGATAGAACTTGTAAGTGTAAACGAAAACGGTATAGGCGGTTTCAAGGAAGTTATCTTCATGGTAAACGGTAAGGGAGCTTACTCGAGGTTAAAGTATGAAAGCGGTGTCCACCGTGTACAGCGTATCCCGGTGACTGAGTCAGGCGGAAGGATACATACATCGACTGCGACTGTAGCTATCATGCCCGAAGCCGAAGAAGTAGAAGTAAACCTTGATCTAAATGATTGCAAATTTGATGTATTCCGTGCCTCCGGAAACGGCGGACAGTGTGTCAATACCACCGACTCCGCGGTAAGACTTACACATATCCCGACAGGTATCGTTATCTCATGTCAGGATGAAAAGAGCCAGCTGAAAAACAGGGATAAGGCGTTGAGAGTACTCCGCGCAAAGCTTTATGAATTAGAGCTTGAAAAGGCACATGATGCCGAGGCTGAAGCAAAAAGAAGCCAGGTAGGTACCGGAGACAGATCTGAAAAGATCAGAACCTACAATTTCCCCCAGAGCCGCTGCACCGATCACAGGATAAAGCTTACGCTTTACACCTTAGAGGATGTAATGAACGGTAACTTAGACCAGCTGATCGACAGTCTTACGGCAGCGGATCAAGCCGCAAAATTATTGAAAATGAGTGAAATGAACTGAACATATCTGCCTTTTTGGGGGAGCCGCAATCTCCCGGAGCAGGATATGACAGACTTAAGATAATACCCCGGCCCGAACGAATGTGAGGGGGCAATACGTATTATTAAGGAGAAATGATGGAGATCATCACCGGCAGTAAAAACGAAAAGATAAAAAACATAACAGCCCTGCTAAGCTCAAAAAAGGAACGCGACAAGCAGGGCCTTTTTGTCATTGAAGGATTACGTATTTTCCGGGATACGCTTAAAACCGCACCCGGATTTATAAACGATGTTTTTGTATCGGAAAGCTTTGCTGTAGAGCACCCTTGTGAGGAGATCACGGAGGAGTATAAAAAAAGCGTAAGGCTCTGTAAGGATCTAAACCCGGAAAAGTGTGTTAAGGGTGACCGGGATGACCTGCGGATACATGTGGTTAAGGACAGTGTATTTGACAGTATCAGCAAGACCGTGACACCGCAGGGGATACTCTGTACGGTAAAGAAGCCGGAGCATAGCTTAGAGGAGATACTTACAGAAAAACCCGGATCAGATCAGGCACAAGGGAAAGGCAGCGGAGAAAACGACAATAGTACTAAAGTACTCATATTGGAGAATATCCAGGACCCCGGAAACTTAGGCACCATGCTCAGGACTGCGGAGGCAGCGGGAGTATCAGGTATCGTTATGAGCAGGGACTGTGCTGACATCTATAATCCCAAGGTCATCCGCTCTACCATGGGCTCTGTATTCAGAGTTCCTTTTGTGTACGTGAAGGACTTTACGGAGGCACTCCGTAAGATCAGGGAACATGGGATCACCGTATATGCTGCATATCTTCACGGAGGGCAATCGGTTTCGGGTGTACAGTTTGATAAAAAATGTGCTATAATGATAGGCAATGAAGGAAACGGTCTGACTGACGAAGCAGTAAGCGGAGCAGATAAAAGAGTATTCATACCTATGGCAGGGCAGATAGAATCCCTGAATGCCGCCGTGGCAGCAGCGATACTCTTATTTCATGATATGACTTAAAGCTCCTTCGCTAAGGCTAAGGATGACAGTCACCGGCAAACATAATATGGAGGACAGCCGAAGGCACGACACCGGTGTGTAAGCATGCCTGCGGCATGATACAGAATATGAAAGTGATAGTAGGGCTCGGGAATCCGGGCACAAAATATGCCGGGACAAGGCATAACATAGGTTTTGACACGGTAACCGCACTGGCGGATAAATACAGTATTAAACTGAAGGATAAAAAGTTTAACGGTCTGATAGGCGAAGGTTTTATAGAGGGCGAAAAGGTAATGCTCGTACAGCCTCAGACGTATATGAACCTTTCGGGAGAATGTGTGGGTCTGATCGCGGGCTTTTATAAGCTTGATGCAGAAGATATCATAGTCATATGTGATGACATTAACCTTGATACAGGAAGGCTCCGCATCAGGGCTAAGGGAAGTGCCGGCGGGCACAACGGTCTTAAAAACATCATAGCACATCTCGGTACCGAAGCTTTCCCGCGGATAAGGATAGGTGTAGGTGAAAAGACAGAGGGCTGGGACCTGGCTGATTATGTTCTGGCCAGATTTTCCGGTGAGGATGAGGCTACTATGAGAAAGGCCATAAAAAACGCCGTGGGAGCCGTAGAGACCTGGATATCCTACGATATAGGCAAAGCCATGAATCTCTATAATGTTAATCCCAATCCCAAGCCTAAGAAAGAAAGCGTTCCTAAGGAGCTGCAGGTGACGAAAGATCTGTAAAAATATATGAATGCACTGATATCACCTTTAAGTGAATATACCGTCATCGAAGACATAAAGACGGCTTTAAGCAAAGGCAGGACTCCCATCAGGGTCACCGGCTGCATAGGTTCCGAAAAATGCAACCTCATAGCAGCTGTGACTAATGAATCGAGCCCTGTCCGGCTTATTATTGCCGAAAATGACTTAAGGGCCAAAGAGCTTATGGCGGATTTTATGCTGTATGATAAAAATACATACTTTTATCCGGCTAAGGATATACTCTTTTACAGTGCGGATGTAAGGGGCAATACCTTACAATGCGAACGTCTTGCTCTTATCAAAAAGATCATAGACGGGGAATCTCTCACAGTAGTTACCAGCATAGCGGCAGGTGTGGACAGGCTGCCTCCTGTTGCAAGGCTTAAAAGCCAGATCATACATATAGATATGGATTCTGTATTAGAGCCCGAGGCACTGGCGGAAAAACTCGTATCCATAGGTTACTCCAGGGAAGGTATAGCCGATATGCCCGGACAGTTTGCGGTCAGAGGCGGTATAGTGGATGTATTCCCTGTGCAGGACGAGGTGCCGGTACGTATAGAGTTCTGGGGAGATGCCATAGATTCGATCAGAAACTATGACGCGGCCAGCCAGCGGAGCATAGCCAACACTGACTCATGTACCATATTCCCGGCACAGGAGATAACCGTATCTAAAGAAGAACAGGAAAACGGCTTAAAGCTTATAGAAAAGGATGCCAAAAAGCAGGAAAAAAGCCTTAAAACGGCTGAAGACGAGAGTGCTGTAACGAACTTAAAACGTACCTTAAGGGAGCTTAAGGAGAACTTAGAGTATTTCAGCGGAAAAGTTGCCTTAGACAGCTATGTCAACTATTTCCTGGATGATACGGTATCATTTTTTGAATATTTCGATCCGGAACGCACCTGCGTTTTCATAGATGAGCCGAAAATGGTCTCGGAGACTCTTGACGCATTAGAGTATGAATTCGACGAGAGCATGAAGGGAAGGCTTATGCGCGGATACATCTTCCCTAAACAGACGGAAGCGGTTTTTAAGGCAAACCGTATTTTTTCGGTACTTAAAGGCATGAAGGCCATAATGCTTTCTACCATGGATTACCGTTTTACACCCGTTCAGGCCGCATCTGCCTTCGAACTTTCGGTAGCTGCCACTGCTTCTTATAACGGCAACTTCGATATGCTCATATCGGACCTGAATAAATGGCGAAAGAGAAAATACAGGGTCATCCTTGTGGCAGCCTCTAAGTCCAGGGGTGTAAGACTTGCAGAGGACTTAAGGGATAACGGGCTTTCTGCATTTTACAGTGCCGATCTTGACAGGGAGCCGCAGGAGGGCGAGGTGATAGTGCTCTCGGGGCATTTAAGCCGCGGCTTTGAATACCCGCTTATCCGCTTTGCATTCGTATGCGAAACGGATATTTTCGGAGTGCAGAAGGCAACAAAAAAGAAGAAAACATATGGGAATGCCGGTCCCCGTATCGAGAGCTTTGCCGAGCTAAACGAAGGGGATTATGTGGTCCATGAGAGCTATGGCGTGGGAATATACCGCGGCATAGAGCAGATGGAAATGAACGGCATTTTCAAAGACTATATAAAGGTGGAATATAACGGCGGCGGTACGCTGTACGTATTAGCTTCAGCCATGGGGCAGCTGCAAAAGTATGCGGGCTCCGATACGGGTAAGCCGCCTAAGCTTAACAGGCTTGATACCGGCGAGTGGAAAAAGACCAAGGCAAAAGTCCAAAGTGCGGTTAAGGATATCGCAGCCGAGCTGATAAAACTTTATGCCATAAGGGAAGCGAGCAAGGGACATTCCTTCGGCAGGGATACCGTATGGCAGACTGAGTTTGAAGAGCTGTTCCCGTTTGAAGAAACGGATGATCAGTTAAAAGCCATCGAAGAGACCAAGAAGGATATGGAAAGCACCAAGATCATGGACCGTCTGATATGCGGAGACGTAGGCTTCGGGAAGACGGAGATTGCCATCAGAGCCGCATTTAAGGCAGTTCAGGACGGAAAGCAGGTAGCTATCCTTGTGCCGACCACTATCCTTGCCCAGCAGCATTACAACACCTTCACCCAGCGTATGGGAGGATATCCGGTAAATATCGGTATGCTCTCACGCTTTAAGTCACCTTCCGAGCAAAAGAAGATCATAGAAAAGGTGAAAAACGGTCTTATGGATATAGTCATAGGTACCCACAGGCTGCTTTCGAAGGATATCTCATTTAAGAATTTAGGTCTTTTGGTAGTGGATGAGGAGCAGCGCTTCGGAGTATCCCACAAGGAAAAGATTAAGCAGATGAAGGGCAATGTGGACGTACTGACACTTACCGCTACCCCGATCCCCAGAACTCTTCACATGAGTCTTGCCGGTATCAGGGATATGAGTGTGCTCGATGAGGCACCGGTGGACAGGCTTCCTATACAGACATTTGTCCTTGAATACAATGAGGAAGTAGTGCGTGAAGCGATAAACAGGGAGCTTTCACGCGGCGGGCAGGTATATTACGTACATAATCGCATAGCCGGCATAGAGGATGTGGCAGCCACGCTCACGAAGCTTCTGCCCGATGCCAATATAGTCTATGCGCATGGCAGGATGAATGAAAGAGAGCTTGAGGATATCATGTTCTCCTTCGTAAACGGCGATATCGATGTGCTTGTTTCTACCACCATTATAGAAACGGGACTTGACATTTCAAATGTAAATACTATCATCATAGATGAGGCAGACAGGTTCGGCTTGGCACAGCTCTACCAGCTGCGAGGCAGGGTGGGACGTTCGAACAGGACAGCATATGCCTTTATGATGTATAAGAGGGATAAGATACTTAAGGAAGAAGCCGAGAAAAGGCTTGAAGCCATCAAAGAGTTTACCGAGCTCGGAAGCGGCATAAAGATAGCCATGCGTGACCTTGAGATAAGGGGCGCCGGGAACTTACTCGGAGCAGAACAGAGCGGACATATGGCTGCGGTAGGATATGAGTTATACTGCAAGATGCTTAATCAGGCCATAAAGAACTTAAAGCCCGGCGAGTTGGAGATGGATTATTACCAGACATCCATAGATCTCGAGATGGATGCGTTTATACCGTCTTCTTATATACAAAACGAGCTGCAGAAGCTTGATATGTATAAGAGGATTGCATCGGTCGATACTTCCGATATGATGATGGACTTAGAAGAGGAACTTACCGACCGGTACGGCGAGCCTCCCACACCGGTCATCAATCTGTTAAATATAGCACTCACCAAGGCTGAGGGACATGATGCATTTGTTACCTCGATCACCCAGAAGGGGACAGTGGTAAAACTCGAGATGTACGAAAGAGCAATGCTTGACGTGGCTCAGCTGCCCGGGCTTATAAAGAAATATGACGGGGCATTTAAGATGTATCCCGGAAAGGTGCCGAAGTTTGATTATATCCTTACACCCGAACGCGGGAAGAAAACCTTTAACTTTAAGCCTGAGGAGATATTTAAGCAGTTAAGAGGCTTATTTGCGGACATGAAGGCTATCAGGCTTAAAACCGATGAGCCAAAAACAAATACCGGCAACGAACCGGACGTAACGAACAAAATGTAACGAAAAAGATGTCATCCTGAGCTGAGTTGACACCGTTTTGCGGCATCTACATAAAGCGAAGGATATTAAAGACTTGGAAAACAGTATGAGAAGAAAAAGTAAGCAGATAGTTTTATATTTCCTGGTTCTGATACTTGCATGTATGACGGTATCCTGTGGAAAAACGGAGGAAAAAGAAACGGAAAGACCTGAATTCCGGGATGATGCGGTATTTGCAGTAAACGGGGTACAGGTGACCCTGGCGGAGTGGAATCTGTATGCTTGCCCGATACTTGATGAGATCGATAATCTGTATGGCAAGGATATCTGGGATTATAAGATGGATTCCGAAGGGAAACTGTTCGGAGAGGCACTCCAGGAATATATCCGTGAAAAGATAGTAAATATCAAGGTAGTAGCGGGAAAGGCTCCGGGACTGGATGTACACTTAACAGAAGATGACAGGACGGAGATAAGCTTAGCGGCTTCCGAATATATGGAGAAGCTGACCGAAGAACAGCAAAAAGAATACGGCATCACAAAGGATATGGTGGAAAATGTCTATGAGGATAATCTCTTAGCTACCAAGGTATATGAGTATCTGACATTAAATGTTGATACCTCTACTGAGGAGACAGAGGTAAGACATATGGTACTCCGCTATATCATGCTCCCGAAAACATATGAGAATAAATCCGGCGAGACCGTGTTCTACAGTGATGAAGAGATACTTTCAAGAAAAAGCCGCATAGAGGCGGTAAAGTCGGCATTGGACAAAAACCCGGGAGCTACATTGAAGGATTTTGAAAGCGATGATCTGACGGTGACGGACCTTATAGTGGATTATAACGGATTAAAGGAACGCCTTCCGGAGGATATGGCAGGTGTCGTATTCTGGCTCAGAGAACATGAGATAAGCCGGATACTTGAAAGCGATGAGGCGTTTTTCATATTTGAATGTGTAAAGCTTTCCGATGAAGAGAGAACAAAAGCTGCCCGCATTAAGATCATAGAACAACGCGAGCAGCAAGTGTTTGAAGAAGCTTATATCGAATGGAAAAAAGATGTAGAGGTCATAAACAACGATCCGGTATGGAAAAGTATAACGGATATGTTTAATGCTCGGTCGGATACCCGTTCATAAGATATATTTCTAAAGTATCCTCTTCAAAATCGTCGAGTACCGTATAGTACTCATAGTAATTGTTGTATGAGTTTTTCAGGTAATTCTTTTTAAGTGCGTCTGCATAAGATGCATCAAGTTTATTGTATATAGGTGAATACTCTTTGCCATAGCCCGTGTTGCGCCAATGATAGAAGCTCACGGGCCTCATTGTATTCTCAAATCTGTTCTCGGTGATAAGCGGATTTACCGTACCGTTCACTATGATAGATACAAGTTCAAGTTCCGGGGGCTCGGAGTATATGAAGCAGTTATCCTTGATCATCGGTTTATCCCAATTCATACATCTTATGGCATAGGTCTGTATATCAAAAAATGTATTCCTTAAGATATTAATGTTTTTATGTGCACTGCCCTCGGAATACTTATGAGTGGCAATGCCGCATTCCACCTCGTAAAAGACATTGTCGGTGATATATATGTCCTTGTCGGGTGTTTTATCATAGCTCGTCCAGAGCTGGTGGAAACCGCCGGTCACTTTATCGGGGGTGTCGATATTGATGGCTTCCTTTCGGGTGGTCACGGATTCGGACGCACCGTAAAAGAAGTTGCCCGTGATATGGACATTGCAGGAGGCATCGAGCTCTATAAAATGGTAGGTGTTCATGTTAAGAAAAGAAATGCCTGATATGGTAAGGTTTTTGCAATGACAGGATACGATGCCCTGGCATAATATATTGTTAAGGTCTATATAGGCCCTTCCTTCACCTAAGATCTGTATGTCATGTTCTCCGTTGTAGCCCTTGAACACGCCTTCCTTGGCAGCGTTTGTATATGAGACGGTCTGGAACAGGGAAGCGGTGGCAGTCAGGCTCTTGGTGCCGGTATCATCCGTCTTCTTTATCTTTGCACCGTCCTCAAGTATGATGGTCGTGTTGGAAGGGATACAAAGGGTATTTGTTACGGTATAAGTACCTTTTTGCAGTACCAGTACGCCGCCCTTTAAGGTATTCAGTCTCTCAAGATAAGAACGGAGCAGGTAGTAGCCTTTGGTTTTATCATTATAAGTGCCGTATTTTACATAATTGGAATTGTACGGCTCCGAGTCGGGATTGATGATGAACAGAGTTCCTTCACCGTTATAGACTTTTATCTCAGTGGTGAAGGTCTTATCCATACAGGTGGCGGAAAGTATTACCTTTCCGGGCTTTATGGTCTTTATGATACAGTCGGTGGCGCCCTGTGCTTCTATCTCGGCATAGCCTTCTCCCTGAAGTGTCCAGGTGACGGGCTCTTCGTGTCCGTACCTTTTAAGCTTAAAACAGAAGGTGGAGTTTAATGACATGGCGTCTGTCGAATCGGTCAGTTTGCTGTAAGGGGCCTTGACGGTCACCTTCATGGAGCAGGTCTGCGTTACCCCGGCTTCGGTCACATCGGCATATACGGTGGTAGAGCCTTCAGAAACGGGGAATATCTCTCCCTCGGAGGAGATGACTGCTATTTCTTCGTCGTCACTCCTATATGATATATCAAATTCTTCCCCCATGCCCGATACATCACTTAAGTAGCTTTCCCAGCCGGTGTACAGGGTGATCTTTTCTTTGTCAAAGCTTACGGATGCGGCGGCCTTCTTTTTCGCCAGAGCGGCAGTTCCGGGACACAGAAGGACGGTCATGATACAGAGGATCATAACAAAAAGCGCATATTTTATCTTTTTATTTCTCATGGCCGGTCTCCTTTCGTATGGCGAATGTCGCTTTAGCAACGTTTGCCGGTCGGTAAATACTGCTTTATTATACAGTAAAAACAAGGTTTAATCAAGAGAAGGGTGTGCCATCTTTGTAAAATCTTTGTTAAATAAATGTTGATAAAAGTTATTATTTAATATATAATAATCATAATAGTGCGGTGCACTTTTGATTCTTCCCGCGTCCATATGGACAAAAGTGGAAATTTGGAGGTTTACAATGAAAAAACAGGCATTTAATCCTTATCTGCCTTCATGGGAATACGTTCCCGACGGTGAGCCTTACGTATTTGACGGGAGAGTGTACGTATACGGATCGCACGATCTGTATAACGGACAGGCATTCTGCCTCGGCGATTACGTAGGCTGGTCGGCACCGGTGGATGACCTTGGCAACTGGAGGTACGAAGGCATCACCTATCCCAGACTGGCAGACCCCGCAAATGACGGAAGGATGGTTCTTTATGCTCCCGATGTTACCATAGGTCCCGATGGCAGATACTACATGTATTACTGTCTTGATAAGGTTCCGATCGTATCTGTGGCAGTATGTGATACTCCCGCAGGAAAGTACGAATTCTACGGACATGTTCATTATCAGGATGGCACCAGACTCGGTGAGCGACAGGGCGATGAGCCCCAGTTTGATCCCGGTGTTATCACAGAAGACGGAAAGACATATCTTTATACCGGTTTCTGCGGTATGGGAGATAAGTCCAGGACAGGTGCATTCTGTACAGTTCTTGATACTGATATGCTCACCATTATAAAGGAGCCCGTAAGAGTGGTTCCCGGCTGCATGTACAGCGAGGGCACGGGCTTCGAGGGACATGCTTTCTTCGAGGCATCATCCATCAGAAAGCGCGGAGATACATATTATTACATATATTCTTCACAGGTTATGCATGAGCTTTGCTACGCTACTTCAAAGTATCCGGATAAGGACTTTAAGTATGGCGGAGTTATCGTAAGCAACTGTGACTTAGGCATAGACAGCTACAAGCCCGCCGATATGGTGGCAGGTACTCCGGGTAACGATCACGGAAGTATAGTCCAGATAGGTGATGACTGGTATATCTTCTATCACAGACAGACCAACGGCACCTGGTTCTCGCGTCAGGGCTGTGCGGAAAAGATAAAGTTTGAAGCAGACGGCTCTATAAAGCAGGTTGAGATGACCTCGTGCGGACTTAACGGCGGACCTTTGGAGGGGAAGGGTGAGTATGCCACATACATCTGCTGCAACCTTTTCAATAAAGACGTAAAAGGCTCACCGTTCGGAGGATATCCCAATCCCGCAAAGATCATCATGGACGGACGCGACGGCGACGAAGAGCTCGGCTATGTATACAATGTAAAGAACGGCGATACCATCGGCTTTAAGTATTTTGACTGCAAGGGTATCACAAAAGTAAGAGTGACCACAAGAGGATACTCTCACGGAGTATTTGAAGTAAAGACAAAGTGGGACGGCGAGGTGCTCGGTACCATCGATCTTATCAGCTCCAACTTCTGGGAGGCACATGAAGCTGACATAGCTATCCCTGATGGAGTTAATGCTCTGTATTTCACATACAGCGGCGGCGGAAACTGCAGCTTTAAATCATTCGAGTTAATATGATATAAGGTGAAAAACATAATAAAAGGAGAATTATAAATGGCTAAACAAAGAGAAGCACTGGTTACCAATATCTTCACAGCAGATCCTTCTGCACATGTATTTAATGATAAGGTATATGTTTACCCTTCACACGATCTTCCTCATGACGGAGCTGACGATGATGAGGGTATCGAATATGCTATGGAGGATTATCACATCCTTTCCATGGATAACCTTGACGAGGCTACACCCTGCATCGATAACGGCGAAGCACTTCATATGAGAGATATCCCGTGGGTAAGCAAGCAGATGTGGGCACCCGATGTGGCATTTAAGGATGGAAAGTATTATCTTTACTTCCCCGCAAGGGATCAGCAGGGAGTGTTCCGTTTAGGTGTCGCTGTTTCCGACAGCCCCGTAGGACCTTTCAAGGCTGAGGACAATTACATCCCCGGTAGTATGAGTATCGATCCCGCAGTATTTGAAGAGAATGGCAGATACTACTGCTACAACGGCGGACTTTGGGGCGGCCAGCTTGAGAAGTGGATGACCGGTTCATACGTAGAGAATCCTGCAGAGATCCCTGCAGATGCTCCCGCACTCGGACCGTTCTTCGCAGAGCTGAACGAAGATATGAAGACCTTCAAGGCTACTCCTAAGATGGTGCAGATACTTGATGAAAACGGCGAGCCCATAAAAGCAGGCGATGAAGACAGACGTTACTTCGAGGGTCCCTGGATGCACAAGTATAACGGACTTTACTATCTGTCATATTCCACAGGTACCACACATTACCTTGTATATGCTACAGGTACAAGTCCCGAGGGTCCTTTCACATACCGCGGCAGACTTATGGAGCCGGTAATCGGCTGGACCACACATCACTCGATCATCGAGTATCATGGAAAGTGGTATCTTTTCTATCATGACTGTGAGATATCACAGGGCATCAATCACAGAAGAAATGTTAAGTTTACAGAGATCTTCTACAATGAGGACGGGACCATCAAGACAGTGTTCCCTTACGATCACAAGTAATTATTACGGGGCTGTCGCACTTAGGTGCGGCGGCCCTTTATTTGTTGGGTGTAAGATAAGGGACGGCTCTGTCCGGGCAGCATCCCGAACGAGATTGCCGCATCAGGCAATTCGTATCGGGAGCATGCCCGTCACGAGCCTGTTTAATTATATTATATATGACAATGGAAACAAAAAAAGGCCGAAGTGCCGCTGTATAAGTGCATCAGCCCTTTTGGGGAGAAAAAGTTCGAAGGACGTCTCTGGCCGGGCATGAAACCGGATGACAGGTTTATTCGTCTAATTTTTGTTACAATAAAATACCGTGCTTGCGAAACGTGGGAAAATATGTATAATAAAAAAGAAATAATAATGATCAGAGGTAGATATGAGACTGAGACATAATCCCAAGGCAGATATAGCGGTGGAAAACAGTGAATATGTGGAACAGGACCCTAAGGCGAGAAAGGGGCACTGGCATGATCTTTTCGGGAATGATAATCCGATACATATCGAGATCGGTATGGGAAAAGGCAATTTTATAATGACGCTGGCTTCTCAGAATCCCGATATCAATTATGTGGGGATAGAGCGTGTGCCTACCGTGCTTTATAAGGCTTTGAAGAAGCAGGAGGAGATGAAACTTCAAAATCTCGTATTTATGGCATTTAATGCGGATGAGATAAACGAAGTGTTTGAAAAGGACGAGGTAGAGAGGATATATCTTAACTTTTCGGATCCCTGGCCGAAGGACAGGCATGCTTTAAGGAGACTTACTTCGCCTAAGTTTTTAAAGCTTTATGACTGCTTTTTAAAGGATGACGGCATCATAGAGTTTAAGACGGATAACAGGGCGCTTTTTGATTATTCGCTCTTAGCTGCTCCGGAGGCAGGATGGAAGGTAAAGGATATTACAAATGACCTGCACCACAGTGAATATGCTGTAGGAAATATCATGACAGAGTATGAGATGAAGTTTTCCGCCATGGGAATACCTATCAATAAAATGGTCATATATCGGTAATAGACAGGTGTTATCCATCATATGACGGGGATTGACTATTAATCGGAAAAATGTTAATATTTTCTCGCAACTTTATGACGGAGGAAAGAAAATGAAGGAAAAATTACAAAAGAGTTTGATAATGATCGTGCTCATACTCTCCATGCTGGCACTTGCTGCATGCTCGAAGAGTGATGAGGATGATGACGAAGAGAGCGGCCGCAGACGCCGCCGTACAGAAAATGTAGAGCCTACGGACGACCCCGACGTGACAAGTGAGCCTACCGTTGAGCCCACTAAAGAGCCAGCTGCGGAGGTTACACCCGAACCCGGTTCAGATCCTGTATTGACACTTGAACCTACAGTCACTCCCACTAAGGAGCCTGCAACTGCCATTACACCTGTTGTTATATCCGGCGGTGATGATGAGAAAAAAGAAGGCGATGATGAAGATATGCCTGCTACCGGTAAGCCGGAGCCTACAGGAGATATAGAACCCGTTATTACCGGTAATCCGGATGATAATGGTTTTGTTTATGAAGAAAAAATTATAGGATATACGGATACTGAGGATGCAGCAAAGAAAATAGCTGAGGCGTTCGGAAATGCATTCATCACCGGTGATAAAGACGGGATACTCAATACCATCGCATATGATGCAGACAAAAAGGATCAACTTACCGAGGACCTGTCGGGATTTCAGGGGATTAAAGAATCAGTGCTTGATGAAATGTCCGAATATGATCTTGCTATCGCGGATATCGATCTTGAAGAACTTGTTTATCTTGAATGTGTAGGCGGAATGAGACTTGATAAAAAGACTGCCGTAGAGAATCTGTTCATCAATGATACTTATATAAACGACCCGATGGAATGGGAGGATTATCATATTTTCTCCACCGAGATCAAGGGTAAATTGATTTCGCTTATCGGGAATCCTTTAGATGGCGGAATTAATATAATAGTAGCTGAAAGAGACGGAGAGTACAAGGTTATCACCGTTGCATATTATGATGAAATAGATACAGAAGACGATCCTGATGATCCCGAGACAGACGAAGAAATACTTATGGAGATCAAGGGAAAGCTTTATCAGTTTAACGGAAATGAGACTCCCGACGAGATCATAGATACATTTAACAAGGCATTTGAAGATTTTGATTTCTACACCATGATCTCATGTATAGCCATAGATGACAGCTTCTATATCGATGCAGTCGAGGATAACGACGATGCCATAGAGACGTTTGAATTAGCAAAGACCATACCCGGTAGTATAACTGTTACTGCAAAAAGAGGTGAGGCTGTACCTGCTACCGAGGAAGAATTAAACGATATCCGTATTAACTGCCCTACCTTAGAAAATGCTGAAAGTGTCACAGACCTTGTAAAATATGAGATCGAATACCATATGGAAATTGGCGAAGAGACTCAGGATCAGACAGAGACTGTATATGTAGGCAAATACAACGGCGAGTACAGGATCGTACAGTGCTTCATCTTTGAATAATAGTTTAAAATAATTCCAAAATTTCATCGATGCCGCTGCAGGCACGACACCGATGTGCAAGCATGCCTGCGGTATGATACGGAATATGAAAAAATATTGTGTAATAGGAACTCCTGTCGGGCACTCCAAGTCCCCCGTACTTTTTAAAAGATTTATGACCGAAAAGGGCTTAAAGTACGGTGAGGATGCGGAGTACCTGATAAATGAAATAACAGATAAAGAACAGCTCCATGCCTTTGTTTCGGATATGAGATCAGGGGTATGGAGCGGTTGTAATGTCACCATGCCTTGGAAAACGGACATGGTAAAATATATGGATGAACTTTCCGAGACAGCCAGGATCACGGACGCGGTAAATACGGTGTCTGCGAAGGATGGCAGGCTGTTCGGTGACTCCACCGACGGCCGGGGCATGCTTAATGCCATAAAGGCTGATACCGGGTGCGATATAAAGGATAAAAATACAGTCATGCTCGGGTGTGGAGGAGCGGCTCGCTCCATCATAGCTGAAGCGGTACTACGCGGGGCAGCCCGGATAGATATAGTATGCAGGGGTGCCGGCAGCCTTATCCCGGGCATGAAAAAAGAAGGACTTGAGAAAGCGTCGAATATCGGTATCACACTGGAACTGTTAGAGAAGCTGTATGCATCCGGAACGATGAAAACGAAGATAACATTTATCGACAGCTCCGATACCGTGAAGATGCAGGAAGCGGTAACGGATGCGGATATCCTGATCAATTCCACTCCGTTGGGCATGCTGGACGGAAGAGGAAGTGAGACTAAACTGCCGTTACCTGATGATACGGTATTCGGAAAAGACCTGATAGTTGCAGACTGTGTATATAATCCTGATGAAACGCTTCTGTTAAAGAAGGCAAAGGAAGCGGGAGTGAGAACCGTCAAAGGCATCAGGATGCTTGAAGAGCAGGCCAGATGCGGTGTAGAGATACTTCTTAGTTAAATTGCTGATTATCAAGGCGAAGGGAAGCTGTCTGCGAAGCAGACTGATGAGGTGGAAAAATACAAAATCGGAGGTTAAAAATATCATGACACTCGTAATCATGGCTGCCGGAATGGGCAGCAGATACGGCGGGCTGAAACAGCTCGATCCTTTAGGACCTGGCGGGGAATTCCTGCTTGATTATTCTATCTATGATGCCGTAAAGGCAGGCTTTAACAAGGTAGTGTTTGTTATAAAGAAAGAAAATCTTGAGCTTTTCCGCGAGACGGTCGGAGAGCGTATAGAAAAAGCGGTAAAGGTGGAATATGCATTCCAGGATATAGCCGATATCCCCGAAAACGGCTGCATTCCTGAAGGCCGTGTAAAGCCCTGGGGTACCGCACATGCCGTATATTGCTGCAGAAAGCTTGTGGACGAGCCATTTGCAGTTATAAACTCAGATGATTTTTACGGAGCTGAAGCTTTTAAGTGCCTGGCTGATTATCTGAAGACTCCGGATGGTAAAAATACAGACAAAAACACACAGCCGGAAAAAACAGGATGTGATCCTGTCCACAGGTACTGCATGGCAGCATATATGCTGAAAAATACCCTTACAGAGAACGGGTCCGTATCCCGTGGAGTGTGTCTGGATAAGGACATGAACTTAACATCCATCACAGAGCATACGAAGATAGAGAGACTTCCCGATGGAAGGCTCGTAAATACAGAAGATGACGGTTCACTGAAGGAACTTAACGACAACCTTCATGTATCCATGAACTGCTGGGGATTTACACCTGAGTTTTTCGGCACACTGGAGAAGGGACTCGTCAGATTTTTTGATGAAAATAAAGGTGAGAAGCTGAACAAAGCAGAGTATTACCTGCTCACAGCCGTACAGGATGAGATAGATGCAGGTACCGCTACGGTTAAGCTCTTAGAGACCGATGCAAAGTGGTTCGGTGTAACATACAAAGAGGACAGACCCAAGGTAGTAGAAGCCATCAGGAAGCTTATAGCTGAGGGCGTGTATCCTGAAAAGTTGTGGAAATGACACGAGAAAGGAGATCAACATGTCGATATTGGTAACAGGCGGAACAGGATATATAGGAAGCCACACGGTGGTAGAACTGCAGAATGCAGGCTTTGAGGCTGTGATCGTTGACAATTTAAGTAATTCCAAGGCTTTGGTGCTGGACAGGATAGAAGCCATAACAGGCAAAAGACCTAAATTTTACAATGCTGACTTAAGGGATAAGGAAGCACTTGCAAAAATATTTAAAGAGAACCCGGATATAGAGGCGGTCATCCATTTTGCAGGTCTGAAGGCTGTAGGAGAGTCGGTAGCTAAGCCTTTAGAGTATTATGACAATAACATCCACGGAACCCTCTCATTGCTTGAGGCTATGAGGGATGCGGGGGTTAAGAACATCGTATTCTCATCCTCGGCTACCGTATACGGAGATCCTGCATTTGTGCCCATTACCGAGGAATGTCCTAAGGGGACATGTACCAATCCATACGGCTGGACCAAGTCCATGCTTGAGCAGATACTGTCTGACTTAACCGTACCGGATAAGGAATGGAATGTCATACTTCTCCGTTACTTTAACCCCATAGGAGCTCATAAGAGCGGTACCATGGGTGAGGATCCTTCGGGTATCCCCAACAACCTTATGCCCTACATCACACAGGTGGCAGTAGGAAAGAGAGACCATTTAAATGTATTCGGAAACGATTACGATACACATGACGGTACCGGTGTCAGGGACTATATCCATGTGGTGGACTTAGCGATAGGTCATGTAAAGGCATTAAATAAGATAAGAGAAAAATACGGACTTAAGATATATAACTTAGGTACCGGTCACGGCTACAGCGTGCTCGATATCGTAAAAGCCTTTGAAAAGGCAAGCGGGGTAAAGATACCTTATGTGATAACTGCACGCCGCCCCGGTGATATCGCCACATGCTACGCCGATGCATCAAAAGCAAAAGCAGAACTCGGCTGGGAAGCACAATACGGCATCGAGGAGATGTGCGAAGACTCCTGGAGATGGCAGAAAAACAATCCGGAGGGGTATTGATATTGAAATATAATGTCATTCTGAGCGAAGCGAAGAATCTAAAGTAAAAGATCCTTCGTCACCAAAGTTCCTCAGGATGACATTTTTGTTTCAATCCTGGGACAATTCCCCTTGGGCGCATTTTATCAGAAAATAATTCGGGATGCCTGTATATTTTCAAAATTGCACAAATAATAGCATATCTTTAAGGTGAAATTTCTAACTGTATATTTTTAAAAAAATGTTGAAGTGTAGAACAAGATATGCTACTATAAATCAGATAGGCA
>JAFRSU010000037.1 GCA_017427415.1 Lachnospiraceae bacterium
AAAAATATATATACTATTACAATAACGAGAGAATCCAGGCAAAAACAAAATGGATGCCTCCTGCAAAGTACAGAGAAGCATCCATGTGTTCAGCCTAATTGATAAACTAATGTGTCCAGGATTCTGGGTACATATCAAACCAAGGATGATGTTGCTTTTTTTAGTAACTTATTAACCAAGGCAAACCGTCTGTAAAGTCTGTTTAAAGGCGGTACCTTTCTTATCTTTATAATACTATCCGAATGTGTGTTTGTCAATAAAAATTTATTTAAATGTATTTATCTTATTGAAAAGCTACAGAGCATTGTCACCATCGTCATGTAAGCTTCTCACGTATCTCATTTGATATCTCCAGGAATACTCCGATATCTTTATACATATCATTCATCCGGTCGATTTCGGAGAGCAGATGACGGCACTTAAGTATATCGCCAAGGTCCATATATACGTTTATCTCGATGCTCCACAAGTCAAGCAGTTTATCCATGTATCTGACAGTATCCGCATACTTCTTACATATGGATACTGCTTCGTCTAAGACCTTAACTGCACCTTCAAGATCGCCGTGAAAATACAGGCAGTTTGCGGTCGGAATATAGATGATATCTATGATCTCAAGTTCTGTAGGAAATACTTTAAAAGCAATCTCCCTGGCCTTACCGGTCAGCTCTATGGTCTTACATAAGTCAGGCTTTATCAGGGTATGATACCAGGCAGATATCATGTTATAGTAGCATCTGTTGTCACTGATATCAGGTTCATTTATCTTAGCCATCAGGTCATATGCTTGACTAAGGAGAGCAGCAGCCTCATCGCCTCCGTCAGGCGTACCTCTGATCAGCAGCATTGCCAGATCCAGATAGTATTTTACAAGATATCTTTCTCTAAGACTGTCACTTGAAGCCTCAGCCTCATCTATCGCAGTAAACATCTCATTTATCGTATCAACGATATGGTCGGCTTGTTCGGCATTTTCCGGGACATACTCCACACAGGTAACATCCAGATAACTGCAGTGGATATCATGGTAGACGGATTTTACTATGTGTCTCGGGTGCAGCTCGGCATAACGTGCCGCTTCTTTTGAGATAAGGTCAAGCTGTCCGGCATTACCTGCACCTACGTATACATCAGCCATATCTTTATAATACTTCATGACGGCCAGATCATACGGCCTTATGATACCATCCGCTCCTGTGATACTTACCCGGGTCGAGGTATCATTCCCTACTTTGGCATTATGCGGATTGTCGTTCTTGCCCCGCTTAGCTGCACCATCCGGGTCACGGTTCATACCCGGCTTAGCTGCATCGTCCCAGTCCCAGTTCCTCACGGTCTCACTAATCACCGGATGCAATCGGACGTAACTGCCGCTGCCAAGCCATGTGCCCTCATAGACCCAGCCATCCTGCACGAGCCCATGCAGCACATCCATATCCAGCTTCAGATAATCACTTATAACAAAACTATCAAGCCCCATTACATCCATCATAGACAGTACCTTAAGGACGATCCGGGCAGCTGAAGACATATTGCCGGCATCGAACAGACAGGAGATGATATGGAACAAAGTACCATAGCTTTCCTCGCCGTCCTTATAGTTGCTGATCTTATCATCAGAGATATGGGAAAATCCATTCGCCCTGATAAGCTCCAAGGCAGCCTGTACATCCATATGTCCCGCATTTATCTGCCTTGCTATAAGCTCTAATGTAAGCGTATGTCCGTGTACCAGACGGAAAATCTCTTCAAAGCACTCACGTTCTACCTTTACCAAAGTACGCCCCATATTGAGCGATACAAGCTCAAAAAGCTTGGCAGTATCCGGTATGGCAGTGACCTCTAACGAGGCAAAGCTGTTCTTCGGCGGCTCATTCCTCGTAGTGATGATAACATCATAACCGTAATCGAGCATCCGGCTCATATCCTTACTTATCAGCCCGGAGAAATTATCTATCACCATAAGCACACGTTTATCCGTACAAATATCGGAAAAAGCGGCTAGCTTGCGGTCAAAATAATCCTTTATACCCTCATCGGATTGTCTTCGTAAGTTGCTCAGCTGCAGCTGTCTGTCATCCGCAAAGGTCCGGATGATATCTCCGGTATATTCCATATATACGATAACATCATACTCGGCTTTATAACACTGTATATAATTCCTCGCGATAGTGCTCTTGCCTATCCCGCCCAGACCGTAGATGAAAAATACATGACTCGCCTCTAACTGTGTCCTTGCAGTCTTCAGCTCGGAGGCTCTGCCTAAAAAGACGGGTGAGACAGCAGGTAGTCTCGGGACCACATAATCCTTCCTGTACAGCGCCTCCAACAGCCGGGACAAAAGCCCCTCCACTTCCGACATATCACTAAACCTGTTAGCAGCAGAAGAGCGTATGGTCCCACGGAATATCTTAGTAAAAAGAGCCTGAATATCAGGACGGGCAACATATTTTTTAAAATCTTTCCTGCATCCAGAAAAATCGTATCTGGAGAATCCTCTGTGTTCAGATTCTGCCGAATGCCTGCCAAAGAGAAAATAGAAGACAAGCTCCCCTATGGTATAGATATCCGTCCTGATACCGATACCGGCAGAAGAGTAGGCATTAAGCTGCTCAGGAGCAGCCCAGCCCTTGGTACAGGAGATAGCTGCACCTTCGCCTAATTCACTGATCTTACGTATACTGTCAAAATCTATAAACTCGACCAACTGTGTTACAGTATCATCCGGAGCATTCTGAAGGACGAAGATATTCTCCGGTTTCACATCGAGGCAGAGATATCCTGCCTTATGATAATATCCTACAGTCTTTGCTATCGTGCGGCATATCTCCATATATTGCTGTAAGGACAGATCCTGCAGCCTGCTTAAGGTATTCCCGCCATAACATGTCACATCTATATAAGCCGTCCCGTTAGCCTCAAATATGCAGCTGACAGGCGGAGTTTGGTTGGTCAGAGACCCGGTACGGCGTTTGTCATTTTGCAGCTTACCGGAGGCGATAAAACGGGACTTGCCGGAGGCAAACTCCTCGGCGGTCAGTTTGTTCTTATTATTCGGTGCATACTCTTTAAGGATACAGCGGCTCACAAGCCCATGGCTTATGCGTTCGGCCAGATATGCTGCGGTGTTAGCACCTTTGCCGATAAGTTCTGTTATCCTGTATGTACGGCCATCGGCCTCTAATATATATCCGGGTTCTAACATCGTGCCTGTCCTCCTTTCATCCGTTATGATACACCATCCGGGTATAGTGTTTTAAAAATCGATTCCGCTCCCTAGTCCCGACCGATGACTATGATCGAATACAGCGTAGGTATCGGGTCCTCGGAGTTGGCACAGTACATGAGCAGACAGTCAAACGGATGCAGCATGTATATGAGAGAAAATCCGCAGGAGTTAAGCGTGCCATTCAGCTCATCTTTAAAGTCCATGAGGTTCTCACATATGACATTCCGGTTCGAATTATCCGCTTCGTGGTAGAAATTGTAAAACTTAAGGAGCATCAGCGTTTTCCTTAGAAGCTCGTAGGATACGTTTTCATCATTAACTATCTTCCCTAAGGTGACATCGTTAGGAAGCGACTCGGTGAAACGCTTGGGCAAACGGTCCTTTTGCTCCTGGCGGCCATCGTATTTATAGCCTAGCAGGGTAAATACAGTCATCCTGTTAAGCCTTTCAGGGGACAGCTCGTCCACGGATTCTTTTACTATATACTTCTTTATCTGCTCTATTTCGTCACGTATGAGGCTTTTGGCCATCTGGAACTGCTGCCGGCTGCCATAACAGTGCGTGGAGAGGTAATGCAGGAACAGAGTATCATCATCGATATCTCTGATCTTCGAGCGTATCTCCATAGTGGCGGTATCCACGGTATCCTGCTGAACGAAGGCTTCAGATGACTCAAGCATCTGAGCGGCAGTGCTGTAGGGCTTACCATGATACAGGCAGTAGAAGAAGATAGCATCGAGCCGGCTCCTTAGGATAAAGGGAATGGTAAGGAAATGCTTCTGGAAAAATACAGCCGTCTCCTTGTAATCCATCTCAAGAGAGAAGCAGAGCTCGTAGTTGTTAAGCCTGTTGGTGGTACCCGGGGTAGTACCGCGTACCCACTCTAAGACCGTACGGGGACAGGCTTTACCTAATATCCTTTTGTACCTGTCCTTCACTTCTGAGAGCATCAGCTCAGTATCATCTTTATCGCATTTGACACCTAACTTTGTAAGCCGCTCCGCCAGCCCTTCACGGAAAAGAGGCAGATGCTCCACACGCAGCCCCAGCTCTATCCCTTTTATAAGTGCGGCCGCGTTATCCGGCTCCACCGGCTCACCGAAGCAGGCTTCGTTATATATGTCATCGGTATATTCATCTATGGTAAGTTCGGTATAATTATCAGCATTCATGTAACATGTCTCCTATAAGCCTTCCCCTATAAGCCTTCTCTTATAAGCCTTCCCCTTCGAGGGGAAGGTGTTAGAGTCGAACGCTAAAGCATTCGACGTAGGATGAGGTGTAAAACCTCTGATTTCAGTATAGAAAAACAGGGTTTATCTGTCAATATGAAAAGAACCATTTTCCCTCGGAATCCATTTTTAAATCGCGTAAAAAACCGGTGCTATAATGCATCCAGCAACAAAGAAAAAAACAAACACATAAGGAGCAGCAAGATGAGAGGATACACATTTACAACATGTAATTCACTTACAAGAGACATGTTATTTGAAGCTATTTTTGCAGCAGTAAAAGATCTGGAATCTTTTGCACTAAGGGATGTGATATTGAATAGATGGGAGAACAAAGGCTTATACTGCGCTGGGCTGACCATAGCGGATGAGACCGCCGGTACCATATTCCTGGTATGTGCAAACGAAAAAAAGGCCGGAGAGATGACGACTAAGGTAAGGCTCGACTCTGACTTCGGTCCGGATGACATCATCATACCGAACGATGTGAATATATCGATAACCTGGAGACCGGACGGAACAAATAGGTACAAGATAGTAAAACAGAATCATGATAAGATAATAGAGATGATCAAGGGTGGAAGCAGTGCGGAAGAAATAGGAAAGACCTTCGGGATACCTTTGACAGAGGAAGAGTGCAGGAAGCTGGCAGAAAAAGACAAGTGAGAAAAATCAAGCCGGACTGTAGAAATACAGTCCGGCATATGGGATGTAAATAATGTTTTATTCGTCAGTATCAGGAGTATGTTCGAACAAATCCCCTACGGAGCAGTTAAGGATCTTGCACAGGGTATCCAATGTCTCAAAACGGATCCCGGAAGTCTCGTTATTCATGAGCTTAGAAAGGTTCTGATAGCTGAGACCGAGCTGCTTATATAGCCAATATTTGGTGTGACCTTGTTCCTGTAATATCTCTGCGATACGGAGCTTTATCATGCATGCCTCCATGTAGTTACTAGTATTTTAGTGCTTTATGGGTAATATTATAGGGGATTTGAAATGAATATATAACTTATTTTAAAATTAACTAATGTAAACATTAGATTATGCCGATATATAAAATATATTATATTGTCCCGGATGCAGCAAGAAAAGATACTCAATCCGAGCACGGGAATCCGTTTTTATATCAGTGATTTTTATGGTGCTATAATGCAATCAGCAACACAGAAAAACACAGCAAGAGGTATTAGGCTGAGGATGATTAATACCGGAAAGGAGCATACAGATGAATACCGGCATGATAATACTGGTGATTTTTATATTCGCATTAATGGGAGCGATGTATTTTCATATCGATTGGGCTGCCAGACGGGATAAGGACAAGAAGATCGAAAGCGAGTGTCTGAATAGAGATTACTTTAATGTCCCGGGACTGGGAAAGTGTATGCGCTGCGGAAATGAAGCATACCTGACAACCACTGTGGAACTGCCCTCGGTGGAGACTAAAAACGGAAAGCTTAAGTATAATAAATTTGATACAAGACTCATTTTACTTCTTTCGCTGAAAATATTGAATCTGAAACGAATAGAAAAAGTATAAGCTTGATCAAGGTTTTAAAAGACAGGAGTTCACTTGATTTCTCAAAAAAAGTATTTGAGGATGGTCAAAGAATCAGTAAAAAGGATCTTGATGGACTAGTAATTGAAGTTAGTTATACGGATGGGACATCTGCTATTATTGATAAAATCTCGGAAGAAGATAATTTAAAACTAATAGATTCTGTTATCTTGGATGGCGGTTACATTTATCTATGTGCAAACGATTACAGTTATTATGTTGATTTAAATCTGGCAAGCTCCGAAACAGAAACGGCAAATGATCCAGTTTTAACATCAATAGAGGATGTGGATAGAGATACAAATAAAAATGAAATAGATAATAATACTGAAGAGAAACCAACTAAACAGTCGGATATAACACAAGTATCTGATGATGATTCAAAGGATGCCAAGAATAAATATGACGATGGGAATAGCACGTTAATATTGATTTTAGCTTTAGTAATTGTTTTTTTGATAATAATATTTAGGTATAGCATATTGGAGTTCAATAATATAATGGACAGTCTGAAAGTGACTGTCCATTTATTTTAACTATGGAATCCATTTTTATACCCTTCATTCTCCTAATGCTATAATATTCCCACCTTGAAAACAAGGTACTCATTAATGATACTGCCACAGTAACCAAAAGGGGGCGATGTTATGGCAAAAGACATTATAAGCAGCATCCACAACGATCCCGAAGGGTGGATCATAGCCGGAATCATATTCCTGGCGTATGTTTGGATATCCGGGATCATGAAGATAGTGCGCAATAAGAGAAAGAGAAGAAAATGATGGAGGTTAACATGAAAAGCAAAGCGGATTTTATTGACAAGAGAACAGTTTTTAGTCACGTATTAAAGACATACCGGGATACATCCGGTAGTAGCATATTCATACCTGCCGGTATACCGACAGGCTTTTTTGACTTGGACTATAAGTTATGTGGTCTGCAAAGGGGTGACCTGATACTTTTAGCCGGGCGGGCATTTATGGGGAAGACGGCTCTGGCACTAAGTATCTGCCGGTACATAGCAGAAAAAGAGAACAAAGCGGTCGCATATTTCAGCCCGCGTATATCCGGTGAGCAGATAGCCACACGCCTGCTCTCCATGGATGCACAGGTAAAGATATACGATCTGGCAGCAGGAAAGGTTAATAAAGATGATTGGCTCAGGTTGAAAAAGAGTGCAGGAGTGATAGCGGATGCACCTCTATACATAAATGATAGTCCGTACATTACCGCCGGCGAGATGAGATCCAAGTGCCTGGAGCTTAAAAAGAAGACCGGATTAGACCTGATAGTAGTAGACAGCCTTCAGTTTGTCGCACCGGATAAAAAGTGTACACATCATTCCGCAGCATGGATAAAAAGATATATTATCAGCAGCTTGAAGAAACTGGCGGTAGAGATGGATTGTCCGGTAGTAGTGATAGCAAAGCTGCCTGAGCTGATAAATCTTGAAGAGAACAAGCGTCCTGAGATTACTGACTTAAGGATCTCGGACTTTACTGCTCAGTATGCGGATGTAATACTGTTTATGTACCGGGAGCAGAAGAATGGAAGGAAGAGTGAGGCGGCAGATCAATTGACCGATATCATTATAGCCAAGAATCGGTCAGGTAAAGATGGGGTGGTCAAACTAAAGGAGGATTTTGATTATGCACGGTTTGTCAATTATAGATAGTAACATATATGATTTTACAATATGACACAACCGGTGTTCTTGAGTCGTGGGGGCGACTTCGTCTACCGGACTCTTTGTGTTGAGACTGATAGAGCATTTTGAGCATAAAAAAAGCAACCGCCCATCCCAAGGTTTGATATGTACCCAGAATCCTGGACACATTAGTTTATCAATTAGGCTGAACACATGGATGCTTCTCTGTACTTTGCAGGAGGCATCCATTTTGTTTTTGCCTGGATTCTCTCGTTATTGTAATAGTATATATATTTTT
>JAFRSU010000038.1 GCA_017427415.1 Lachnospiraceae bacterium
AAACTGAGCCACACCCCGAACTAACGGCGCATGAAAGATCGTCAGAGACCTAACAGGAAACACGTCTTTCTCACAACGCAAGGGATATTATATCGCGACTTTTTCCACTTGTCAACATTTTTTTTATATTTCAAAAAAAATACCAAAAAAATCCGTTTGTTTCTCCCAAAAATCCCATAAAATCCGGTTATTCGGAAAGGTTATTATATGTTACTTCCTCATCCTTATCTATACGGCAGTCGATGACAAAAGGCATTTTCCCTGCAAAAGCCCTATTTAAGGCAGATTCTAACTCAGCTTCCGAAGATACGGTCGTTCCGTCCGCTCCGAAGCTTTTTGCTAATGCCGGGAAGTCCGTCTTACGGTCAAGTACCGTGGAGGAATAATGCTTTTTATAGTGTTCTGCCTGCAGCTGTCTTACCATGCCAAGGACACCGTTATTTATGATGATGATAACTATCGGTACCTTATATGTTACTGCAGTAGCCAGTTCGTTTAAGCTCATGCCGAAGCTGCCGTCACCGGTGATGAGCACAGGCCTCTCTCCTGTCCCGAAATATGCTCCCATGGCTGCACCGAATCCGTACCCCATGGTACCTAAACCACCGCTCGAGATGAAACGCCTCGGAGTCCGGAACTTCAACTCCTGTGCTGCCCATACCTGATGCTGGCCTACATCTGTTGCTATAGGAGTATCCTCATTTGTATATCTGTTTATCATCCGCATGATACACCGGGGAGTAAAGCCTTCCCGTATCCCGGTCATATCCTGTTCTTTTGCCTTCAGTTCTTCAACCTGCTTTTTCCATGCAGGCTTTTCCGACTTTTGGATCAGAGGGAGCAGCTTTTTTAATGTAAACTTCAGGTCACCTCTTAAGGAGCAGGCCTCATCCACTGTTTTGGCAAGCTCCGAGCCGTCTATATCTATATGTACTACCTTCTGTTTAAGTGCAAACTTGGTCCTGTCTCCTGTAACCCTGTCGTTAAATCTTACACCCAAGGCTACTATGACATCAGCTTTCTGCATGGCAGCGGTAGCAGCGTAATGCCCATGCATACCCTGCATACCCAAAAAGCCCGGATGATCTGTAGATATAGCGGAAAGTCCCATCATCGAGCAGGCTATGGGTGCATCTATACTGCGTGCAAGATCCTGCATCTCTTTTTCTGCTCCCGAGGAAACGATACCGCCTCCAAAATATATAAAAGGACGTTTTGCCGCATTTATCATACCCGCAGCTTCCTCTATACGGACATCCTTTGCCGCAAAGGGTTCAGGGCCTGCTTCGGGCAGTTTTTCCTCATATTGGTATTTTGCTTCCTGGATATCCTTAGGTACATCTATAAGAACAGGACCGGGCCTGCCTGTTTTTGCAAGCACAAATGCTCTTCTTACCGCGTCAGCCAAATCCTCTATCCTTTTTACAAAGAAGTTGTATTTGGTAATAGGTACGGTGATACCCGTGATATCTATCTCCTGAAAGCTGTCGGTACCTATCTGTGTGGTAGGTACGTTTCCGCATATGGCTACCATGGGTACGGAATCCATATAGGCTGTAGCTATCCCGGTTACAAGATTGGTAGCACCGGGACCGGAGGTAGCTATAACAACGCCCACTCTGCCCGTAGCTCTGGCATAGCCGTCTGCAGCATGTGCCGCTCCCTGCTCATGGGCAGTTAAGACATGCTTTATCTCTTTTCTGTGCCTGTACAGGCTGTCATATATGTCCAGAACCTGGCCTCCCGGATACCCGAATACGGTATCGCAGCCCTGTTCTAAGAGTATTCTTACTACTATTTCGGATCCTGTAAGATACATTCCTGCCTCCTGTTGTTATACACCTCATCAGTCAGCCAAAGCTGACAGCTTCCCTTCGCCAGGGAGGGCATCGACACACTTCGTGTATCGATATGTCCCCTCAAGGGGAAGCCTTAACAGGTGTCATATTACACTGCATGTGACATATCATTCCGCATGTGACATATCATTCCGCATGTGTCATATCATTCCGCGTGTGTCATATCATTCTGTGTGTGTCATATCATTCCGCGTGTGTCATATCATTCCACATGTGTCATGTTATAAAATGCACTCATGAGCGCTTTGAAGTTGGCCTTTATGACGTCGGTGTCGGTGCCGGCACCCCAGTACATGGTACCCTTTTCATCCTCAAGTCCTATGTATGAAGCAGCCACACTCTGTGAGCCCCTACCCTGCATACTGTGCTGGGTAAATACCTGAAGTGTGTAATCCTTCCCGGTAAAGCTTTTAAGTGCGTTACTCACTGCGGACAGAGAACCGTTTCCTTCGGCCTGCATAGGTGTTTCCACACCGTCTTTTGCAAAGGTGACATATATTTTTACATCACCTTTATTACGCATGAATTCGAAATCGAGTATCTCTATATCACCCTTGATATTCAGGTAATTGTCGGTAAATACTTTAAGTACATCTCCCGGACGCAGCTCCTTCTGCTCATGATCGGAAAGATCCTTGCAGAGCCTGCTTAAATGCTCACGCATCTCACGAGGCAGGACATAACCGTAAGTACGCTCAAGCACATATCCTATACCGCCCTTCCCGGACTGTGAATTGACCCGGATAACATCCATGGTATAGGTCCTTCCGATATCCTTCGGATCGATAGGGATATAGGGCACTGCCCACTTGCGTATATTGTTTCTTTCTCTGTAATGTATACCTTTGGCAATGGCATCCTGGTGGCTGCCCGAAAAAGCGGCAAATACAAGTGCTCCCGCATAAGGCGACCTCTCATATACCTTCATGCCGGTGCTTTTCTCATACTTCTCTATAAGCGCATCAATGTCTGAAAAATCAAGCTTCGGGTCGACTCCGTGCGTATACATGTTAAGTGCCAACGTTACTATATCAACATTTCCGGTCCTTTCGCCGTTCCCGAACAATGTGCCCTCTACTCTGTCAGCTCCCGCAAGAAGTGCAAGCTCGGTATCGGCTATACCGGTACCTCTGTCATTGTGAGTGTGAACTGAGAGCGTCACGTACTCTCTGTATTTTAAGTTTTTGCTCATGTATTCTATCTGGGAAGCGTATACATGGGGCATGCTCATCTCAACCGTAGCCGGAAGATTGATTATGACATTGTTGGTCTTAGAAGGCTTAAGCACATCAAGCACCGCATTGCAGACCGTAAGGGCGTATTCCGGCTCCGTTCCGGTAAATGATTCCGGCGAATACTCGAATCTGAAATCACCACCGTATTCTTTTGCCAGTTCTGCCACAAGTTCTGCGGCCTCAACCGCCATCTGCTTCATTTCTTCCCGGGACTTCTCAAACACCTGCTCACGCTGTGCTAAGCTTATGGAATTATAAAAATGTATGATAGCACGAGGTGCTCCCTTTAAGGCCTCAAAGGTTTTTCTTATGATATGCTCGCGGCACTGGGTAAGCACCTGTATGGTCACATCCTGAGGGATGAGGTTTTTGTCTATAAGCGTACGCACAAATTCATACTCTGTCTCACTTGCGGCGGGAAATCCAACCTCTATCTCCTTAAAACCTACCTGTACAAGGGTTTTAAAATATTCTGTTTTCTCTTTTATGCTCATGGGGATGACAAGACTCTGGTTGCCGTCCCTTAAGTCCACGCTACACCAGACCGGCGCTTTTTCTATGTGGTCTTTATCTGCCCATGAACTGTATTCTTTTCCCACCGGGAAATAATTGATCCCGTATTTATCGACATTTTTCACGTTTAACACCTCTTCAGTCAGCCTTGTTTACTTTTCCAGCAGCTTTCTCATCTTCATAAGTGCTTTTCCGCGGTGGCTTATCTTATTTTTCTCTTCAGGCAGAAGTTCTCCAGAATTACAGCCTTTCTCGGGTACATACATGATAGGGTCATATCCGAAGCCGTATATACCCTTTGACTCATAAGCTACTTTTCCTTCGAAGGTGTCCCTGACTACCTCGCATCTCCCGTCCGGGAATACGCATGCGATGGCGGCCACGAATCTCGCTGCACGCTGTTCATCCGGTACGCCCTTCATACGGTCAAGTATATTCTGGTTCTTTATGGAATACGGTGTGTCCGTGCCCATGTACCTTGCGGAATATATCCCGGGTTCTTTACCCAGGTAATCCACCTCAAATCCCGAATCATCGGCCATCACTAACGCATCACGGTACTCTTCTGTTTTTGCGGCTTTTTCCGCTACAGCCCTGGCTTTTAATACCGAGTTTTCCTCAAAACTTGTACCTGTTTCATCAACATCGGTCTCAAGACCTGCTTCCTTCATGGATACTATATTGTAAGGAAGCCCTTCCATTATCTCTTTTATCTCACGGAGCTTTCCCTTATTTCCTGTGGCAAATATTATTGTCTGCATATTACTGTTACACCTCTTTTATTTTAGATTCTTCGCTTACGTTTAGAATGACAGTCAGGGGTTCTATCCCTGCTGATCTTCAGACAACATGCATAGTCTCTACATCTTTATAAGTTTACTTCATAACACTTGCATTTTCAAGTAAAAAAATATATAATCAATGCATAGTTTTAGGACAACACGCCGGCTGCCGGATCTCCCCTGCAGCCTATCATCAGAAAGGACCCGCTTTTTGCGGATATACATATATGGAAACCACAAGGATAACCTTAATTCAGGAAGATAAAACTTCTACTACCGTCTACGGTAATCTTGCCGATGTTTCGACTCCGCTCGGAAGTGTACTGCTTCTGCACGACATGGCCGAGCACCATGGCAGGTTCGATGATTTCTGCAGGATATTAAACGGCAAGGGCTATGATACCTACACCTATGACCACAGAGGCCACGGAGCCGAGATACGCTATGAGGACTTGGGATATATCGCCGATGATGACGGTTATGAGCTCCTCATCTCCGATGCGCTCCACGTATTAAAGTACATAAAGAAGGTTAACCGCGGCAGAAAACTCATACTTTTCGGCTGCGGCATGGGTGCGCTTATCGCAAGGTGCATCATACAGGCGGTTGATTCATTGAGTGCCTGCATACTCTGTGCCTCTCCCAATCCGCCCCAGAAAAAGATCAATTCACTGCTTACAACCATAAAGTTTATAAGGCTTTCAAAAAAGCCGAAATACAGGTCCAAATATCTTTGTAAAAAGCTTACCGAATTCAAGAACTTTTCAAAGATATCCAACAGGACCACCTTTGACTGGGTATCCCGCGACAATCAGCTCGTAGGCTCCTATATCAGCGATCCTCTATGCGGATTTTTAGGTACCGTATCTTTTTATAATGATATAGTGAACCTGACCGACGAAGCCGTATCGAAGACCAACCTAAAGCAGATAAAAAATGACCTTCCGATACTTTTAATATCCGGAGGAAATGATCCTGTAGTCAACTACGGCGAGGATACCGCAGAGCTTTTCGATACCTTCCAGCGATATCATTTTACTGCCGTAGACTGTACTATCTATGATGAATGCAGGCATGACCTTCTCCACGAGACCAATAACGCAGAGATCATAAAGGATATCCTGGAGTGGCTGAATAAAGCAATGGATAACCGCAGGCTCCGTGCTGCTGCCGCTCTCCGGGCAAAGAAAAAGAAAAATAAAGGTAATACTCGTAACCGTACCGCGGCAGAGGCTGCAAGATCGGCTCTAGGGTATGCTTCCGATAATATAGACGATACTCTTGAAGACTCCATCCAGGCAGACGATTTAGGCGATGACAGTGACTTCCTTGAGGATATGGGATATTTCAACAGAGGGGCCGGCAATACTGCGGACTCTCTTGATGAAGAGGAGGAAGATGAGGATTTCATCATCATGGACGACGACGATGATGACGATCTGGATAGCCTTGGCAGTGACGATGAAGTTGATGCTCCCGATGTTCAGGAGATAAAGACATCCGCAAAGGATAAAGCTGCCTTAAGGAAAGATGCCAAAAGAGCAAAAAAAGAACAGAAGGAAAAGGAGAAACTTGAGAAAAAGGAGTTAAAGGCCAAAAAAGAAGAGGATGAAAAACCCGCCGAAACTCCGAAGGAAGAGCAAACCTCCGCTAAAAAGCAGAGTAACAACTCAGGCAAGAACTCCTCCAAGCAGAAGAAGAAACACAAATAAACTTAAAGATCAAAAGAAAGACTATAAGAACTTATATGAGATATGAATTTATAGCTCCCTGTCATTTCGGACTTGAAGCGGTCCTAAAAAGGGAAATACTGGCACTCGGCCTCGAGATAGTAAAGGTTGAAGACGGCAAGGTTACCTTTGCCGGAGATGAAGCAGCTTTTGCCCGTGCAAATATATTTTTACGTACCACTGAAAGAATACTTTTAAAAGTAGGGAGCTTCAAGGCGACCACCTTTGACGAACTGTTTGAAGGTACCAAGGCTCTACCATGGGAAAATTACATCCCCAAGGACGGAAAGTTCTGGGTAACAAAAGCCAACTCCGTAAGGTCTGCACTCTTCAGCCCTTCGGATATCCAGTCCATCATGAAAAAAGCTATGGTGGAAAGGCTTAAACAAAAGTACAAGATAAACTGGTTCGACGAGACGGGTGCTGATTATGCGGTAAGAGTATCAATACTAAAAGACGAAGTAACCGTAGGTATAGATACATCCGGAGAGTCACTCCATAAGCGCGGTTACAGGAAGCTTACAAGCAAAGCTCCCATTACCGAGACCTTAGCTGCAGCTATCCTGCTCCACACTCCGTGGAAGGCTGACCGCCTGCTTGTCGATCCGTTCTGCGGCTGTGGCACATTCCCCATAGAAGCTGCACTTATCGGTCTCAATATCGCTCCCGGACTTAACCGGAGTTTCGCAGCCGAGCAGTTCTCTTTCCTGAATAATAATATCTGGAACGAAGCAAGAGAAGAAGCCCGTTCACTTATAAAACAGGATACCGAGCTCCATATACAGGGTTATGACTTAGACCCCGATATAATCTCCGCTGCACGCCAAAATGCCAAACTCGCCGGAGTAGACGACAAGATCCATTTTCAGGCAAGAGATATCAAGGACCTCACCAGTACAAAGAAGTACGGTTTTATCATAACCAATCCGCCTTACGGAGAGCGTCTTGAAGAAAAGAGTGCTATGCCTCCCATCTACCAGATGATAGGCGACGCCATGACAAGACTTGATACCTGGTCCTGCTTCGTTATCACAGGCTTCGAAGATGCCGAAAAGTATATCGGACGTAAGGCCGATAAAAACAGAAAGATATACAACGGAATGCTTAAGAGTTACCTGTATGAATTTATGGGACCTAAGCCGCCGAAGGCTGAAACTAAAGATTCTTCGCCACGCTCAGAATGACAGCAAAACCCCTGCCATCTTTCGATGACAGGGGCTCATTTTTTAAGGAGTTTTTATTTTCGACAATTATATGTCATTTTATTTGATAACTTTGCTATCCTCGGTCTTTACCAGGAAATCATAAAGGCCGTAAATATCATTGCTTATTCTGATAGTAACACTCTTTATAAACTTGGTACCATCTGCTGAAGTATTCATTTCAACTACAGGTATATCAGGTGTCTCAAGCTTCTTACCATCAAAGTAGAATTCAAAGCATTCCTTAGCTACATCTACAGGATCAAGCAATGTAGATGTAAACTTAACCTGCTTATATGCTATCTGAGGCTGATCATTAACAACATTTATAGTTCTCTGTCCGATAGCATCGATCTTAGAGTTAGCGGTTCCTGCAACTACCTTGTATGCATTAATGATATATGTACCTGCATCAAGTCTGGTACCTAAATCATATGCCTTGAAAATAACCTCTGTTACACCATCAGTTACAAGTGAAGGAAGAGAAGTCAGGAACTTGGTCTGGTTATCACTTCCTGTATAACGGATTGTATAAAGATATACTGTTGCGCCATCAGCTACACCTAAATCTGTATTCTTGATCTGAGCTGAAACCTGCTTGTCATAGAATCTCATGGTCTCGTTCTTAACAGTATATGCACCGCTCTTGGACTGAATACTGAGTGTAAATGTTTCAGGTTTAACATTTCCGGGCTTAATACCTGTCTTTAATGTATATGCCGACTGTTCAGGATTTGAAGTAAGTATTGCAACATTACCTGAATCAACATCAGCTACCTGGAATGATAAGTTATACTGTCCTGAACCGCTCTTGATCATTACAGTGATCGTACCCTGTTTCCTTCCTGAGTTAAGAGCGATACTTGAACCCTTAACTACAAGAACACCATCTACAAATGTGCCGAAAGAAGCTATACCGGTACTTGATTTGGTCTGATCTGTCTGTTCAATGGTGATGGGAGCATCCTTGATCTCCTTACCATACTGATCCTTAACGGTAACCTTGATCTCTAACTTATCGTCAGCTATAGGATTAACATTAAGAGTCTGCTTTGAAATTGTAGCCGTAACTGCACTTGCTTTTGCTTCTCCTAATACTGTAACCTTTGCTGAAGCATTCTGTACAAGGGTATCTCCTTTATAGAACAGAAGTGCGGTTGTACCTGTCTTATTGGGTTTTAAGTAAAAACCACCTGTAGGTGACTGCGAACCGATGAAGAGAACTGATTCATCAGCAGGCTTGATCTTTGTGATTCCCTCTTCTGCAAATGTACGATATGTGGTCTTACCTGTTGCAGCATCATAGTACTTGAAAAGTGCTTCGATTACAGGATTAGCAGCATTCATTGAGAATGAAGTGCCAAGAGTATCGGTATCCTTAAGATATGTTCCGTTATCTTCCTTTATAGTATAAATAAAGTTCTGGAACTTAGGTTCATCAGCGACTACGGTGAACTTTTCTTTTACAAATATCGATTCACCACGGTCATCCTGTCCGATATATACACTTACTTCAAATACTACAGGCTTATTAGCCTTAAGCAGACAAACTGTAGAACCTGATGAATAAGCGTCATAGGTATCTGTTATAAGTGAAATAGAAGGGAATACCTTATCCTTAACACTCTTTGTGATATCAATCTTATCTTTATTATAATACTTGATATCCAACTCTGTAGGAACATCTACCTGAACAAGATTGGTGGATATGCCTAATGAAGCGATATCTTTTTCTGTTACGGAAATAGCCTTAAAGGAAGCCACCTGATCCTTGTCACCCTTAAGAGCTACCTTATATGTAAGGTCTCCGGCAAAATCAGAATACATTGTAACTATAAGATTGTCGCCATCTGCCTTTACTTCCTTGATCAATGTAAAGTCGATCTTAACATCACCTATCTCATAATAGATTTCAAGATCGGAAGCTTTAATATTAGCCGGATTAGATATACCCGAAACAACGATGGTATCAAGTGCCGACTGCTTAACTGTTAACTTTGTGGCTACAGGAGTAGGGGTAGGTGTAACTGTAGGAACAGGCTTATCTTCACCCTTAACTGTAACATTAAAACTCTTTGAATAAATGGTTCCCTTATAGGTAGATGTCTGATAAGTTTCAGCCTTGATTGTATATGTACCGGCCTTATCAAAAGTAACCTTATATTCTGTTCCGTAAGAACCTGTCTTCTTAAGAGTTACGTTAGATGATGAACATGTAAGTCTTCTGTAATCATCATCAGCTGTTCTGGGCATCTTTACGGTAATTGAATCACCGACCTTATATTCTTTGCCATCAGCTATACCGCTTACTTCAAAATTCTTATCAGCATTCTTCTTAACGGTAACTGAAAGAATCTTTGTAGCGATCGTAGTCTCATCTTTCTTGTTTCTGACAATGATTACGACCTCAGTCTCGCCCCTCTTCTTTGCTGTGGCTTTACATGTCTTGTTGCTTACGGAAACGATGGAAGGATCTTCTGATTCAAGCTTAACATCCATAGTCTTTGAATCAAAACCTTTAAGAAGTTTCTTGATCTTAACAAAACTATAGTAAGAAGCTTTCTTTCCGTTTGCTTTCTTTCCTACACAGCCTCCGAGATAAAGGATCTTGGAAGACTTTTTCAAGGAAATTTTCTCGGCAGCCTGTACAGGTATTGCACCGATAACAAGAACAAGTGCAAGAACAAGCGCCAAAAGTTTTACTGCTCTTTTCATTTTTTACCTCCATTTTGTTGATTGTTGCTATTGTTTAGTGATAAGTCTGTCAACCAAAGCGGTTTTTACATACTCCCCGAAGTATGGATTGGGAATCAGGAACTCCACACTTCTTATATAAACGCTTCCGGTGGCCGACTCAGCACAGTCAACCTTTGTTATATATTTACTTATGTCTTCACCTTCAAAAAAGAAGCTGAAGTACGAAGTAACATCATTACCCCAGTTTTTACCACTGTATGACTGTAGTTTCTGGGTTACTTCTATATCCTGAGACAGATCAACTACATGTATATTTAATGTATCACAGATATCTATCTCGGAAGTCTTTTCCCCGGCCTTGATTCTGTAGACCATTATAGTATAAGTCCCCGGCAAAAGACGGAATCCGTCAGTATACGGAACAATTTCAATATCCATATAAGATGGTATAATGCAAGGATCATTATCTCCTAAATATGTTTTTTTACCATCTTCAGATGTATGTTCTATGGTAATCCCATAAAAACACTCTCCCGGATCCACTCCAAAATATTCGGCATTGCAGCGGACATCCGGTCGTTTTTCAAACAGGTAACCCGTGCCTTCTCCTATATAGAAGCCCAGATAGGATATCTTCACTGTAACAAATGTGCTTTTGGGAGCATTTTTCCCAAGTCCTACCGAATTGTCAATTATCAGGCTTCCTTCGGATTCCAATTTGTATTTATATGAAGTATCCTTCGGATTATAAGGATAATCACATAACGTTATCTTGAAATCCTCAGACATACCGGAAGAAGAAATCCTGGCTTTTGCCACAACCGGTTCAGATGTAGAAGGACATTCCCAGCCATAAACAATAAATCTTCCCGGAGCCATATCATGGAATACAAGTTTTTTATTGTCGTCTGTACCTGATACTATTTCTTCAGCCGTAAAGTCCGCACCTTCGATCACATCCCCATACTGATCTATAAGGTCAGCTTTGATCAGTATGTAATCTTCAACTAATTGATTGGTATTTAAACGTTCATTACTTATACTTAACGATATCTTATCCGGTTTTCTCTTAGGAAGCACCTCTATCGAAAAAGTACCCAGTACATCTTCTTCCCGAAAAACGATAATCCCCGTCTTCCCTTCTTTATTAAGTACAAGCCTGTATCCGCCGTCTTCGGTTTTCCCACCTGCAAGTGCAATTTTCTGGTCTCCGACGAGAATTGATGTAACGCCTGCATCCGTCAGATTTTTATAACTTCCGTCATCCATTTCAAAGAGACCTTCAAAAACAACACTGTCTCCCAACGGTACGGCATTGACGGTTTTTTCGCCCGGAACAATATAACTCTCTCCCTCTTGTTTTAAAGAAAAGATCATATTGTCTGTCAGAACGGTTCCTCTAGGCGGAAGAGACTTGATAGTTGCCGATGTCGTCAAAGTCTTCTTACCGTTTTCTCTGTTATCCGGTATCTCAAGAACAGCCGATACATTTACTATATTGTTATTTTCAACAATGTGCAGTCTGCCGCCGTTAATAAAAGCTTTTAAACTATCCTCCTGACTTACCGTCAGTTTTATTTCCCTATCAAGGATTTCTTTTACAGCGGCAGTTATGTCCATTCCATCCGTGTTATAATAACGGAACGTTAAGGATATGTTTTCGCCTGTTCTGATCTCTCTTTCGACAATCTCAAAATCCGCTACATCACCGATCTCTTCGCATCCCGAGATAAACTCAAACGTTATCCCGTCATAATCCAGTTGGTATTTTTTCCGGCTTCTTAATGGTTCAAAAAACGATATCTCAACTTCATCATCATCTCTAAAAACAATTCCCGATGCATAAGAGAAAAATACCATGACACCGTCATTTTCTTCATAGAGAACTATTGAACCCTGCTCTATATCCTCATCAACCAGTTCGCCTTTTAAAAGGACACTGTCGGCAGTTGCCTGGGTCACTTCGGCTTTTCTGCCCTTTACGGTTATATCAAAATCCTTATATGCGGTAAACCCGTTGTACTTTTTGCTCTGATACGCAGCCGCAGTGATAAGGTAATCGCCTTTTTCTTCAAAGGTGATCTCAAAGCTTTTTCCATCCGCAAGAGGTGTGATGACCGCACCTTCTTCTTCGCATTCTATCACGCTTTTGTCGGTATAGGTGCCCGGGAGTGTTACTTTAAGGGTGTCCCCTGCATATACCGTCTGTCCGTCCGTGATCCCCTCCACTATAAAGGTGTCAGGATCCGCATTCTGCATGACTGTGATACTGAGTTTTCCTTTATATACCCTCTTTTTTCCGGATTTTTTTCTTACCGTAACCGTAACGGATGCTTTTCCGATGCCTGCTGCATATACAATATCCTTTGAATCGTCGACATATACCACCGAATCATCGGAAGACTTGAGATTTATATAATAATTCTTTTTATCGAATCCATCTACAAGATTTCTTATCTTAACCCTGCTGTAATACTTTGCACTTTTGCCGGAAGCGGTCTTCCCGCTGCAGCCGCCAAGATACAATACCTTTGATGCAGACTTTAATGAAAACTGCTGCGCGGCCGTATCCGTTGCCGCACTTATCAAAGTATGAGACGGCATCAGGCTTACCGCAAAAAGTATCAACAGGAGCATTGAAAACAATCTGTTTTTCAACGAAAGCAACTCATCGCCCCCAATAATACAAAAACAAAAATACACTACAATATATCCGGTCGGTTCAACCTCAATATACATTATAGTGTATTTCGTTTTTAAATACAATGAGTATTCTATTAAATTCGCAAAAAATTTACAAAAAAGGATTCTTTGTGTCAGAATTTTGTCAGGATTTGGGAATCGCTGTGTCAAAACCGTCATTTTATGCCATATCTGTGACATATTTATTGTCATTCTGAGCGAAAGCGAAGAATCTTAAAGATCCTTCACTTCGTTCAGGATGACATAGTTCATATTTATCATTTGAGCGCGGCAAGTCTCTCGTTAACCTGTTCATACATGTTTGTGTACTTAGCAAGTTTTTCCTTCTCTTCATTAAGCTTAGCCTCAGGAGCCTTGTTTACGAAGTTGGGATTGCTGAGCATGCCGTTTACACGCTTTAACTCACCTTCGAGTCTTGTCTTTTCTTTCTCAAGTCTCTCGATCTCTTTTGCGATATCTACAAGTTCCTCAAAAGGAATGTAAATAACTGCACCATGGATAACTGCAGATACTGCGTCATCGCCGATGCCGGTCTTGTCAGACTGGATGGTAACGGATGATGCTCCGCCGAGAGCTTCAAAGAATACACGGCTGTTAGAGAAGATATTCTTAACCTCCTCAGATTCGGATACTACGTATACAGCTGCCTTTCTTGAAGGTGCTACGCCAAGCTCCGTACGTACGTTTCTGATACCCTTTACGGCTTCCTTTATAAGCTCTACTGCTTTTTCCTCTGCCGCAAAATTATACTCAGCCTTATATACGGGCCATTCCGAGATCATGATAGACTGGTATTTGTCTGACAGCCCCTGCTCAGCCTTAAGATTGCAGAATATCTCCTCTGTTACGAAAGGCATGAAGGGATGAAGGAGCTTCAATGCATCTGTAAGTACGCTGTTCAATGTCCAGATGGCAGCCTTCTTGGTCTCGATATCCTCACCGTAAAGTCTGGGCTTAACCATCTCAATGTACCAGTCACAGAGCTCTTCCCAGATAAAGTCATAAACCTTCTGGGCAGCTATACCGAGCTCGAATTTCTCAAGATCGTCGGTAACTTCCTTTGTTACATCGTTCATCTTGGAAAGTATCCACTTATCGGCATCCTTTAAGGCACCCTTTATCGAATCTATCGGAGCTTCGAAATCAACGTCTATTCCCGCATCCTTCATCTGCTGCATGTTCATCATGATGAAACGCGATGCATTCCATACCTTGTTGGCAAAGTTACGTGCTGCCTCAACTCTAGACCAGTAGAAACGCATATCGTTTCCGGGTGCGTTACCGGTGATGAGCATAAATCTGAGTGCATCTGCACCGTATTTATCTATTACTTCAAGAGGATCGATACCGTTTCCTAAGGACTTGCTCATCTTTCTTCCCTGATCGTCTCTTACAAGTCCGTGGAACAGAACCGTATGGAAAGGTCTCTTTCCCATCTGCTCATATCCTGAGAATATCATTCTGATAACCCAGAAGAAGATGATATCGTAACCGGTTACAAGTACATCTGTAGGATAGAAATAATCAAGGTCCTTTGTTTTCTCGGGCCAGCCTAAAGTAGAGAAAGGCCAAAGTGCCGAAGAGAACCATGTGTCCAATGTATCGGGATCCTGTGTAAGATGAGTGCTTCCGCACTTAGGGCACTTATGAGGTGCATCCTTTGATACTACGATCTCACCGCACTCATCACAGTAATAAGCAGGGATCCTGTGGCCCCACCAAAGCTGACGCGAGATACACCAGTCACGGATATTGTCGGTCCAGTTAAAGTAGGTCTTTTCCATTCTCTCGGGAACGAGCTTGATATCACCGTTCTTTACACCTTCTACTGCAGGCTTGATCATCTCGTCCATCTTTACGAACCACTGCTTCTTGATCATGGGCTCTACTGTGGAGTGGCATCGGTAGCATGTACCAACATTGTGAGAGTAGTCCTCGATCCTTACAAGGAGTCCCATCTCGTCAAGTTCTTTTACTATCTGCTTTCTGGCCTCATAACGATCCATGCCGGCAAACTTTCCGCCGTTCTCGTTGATGGTAGCATCATCATTTAATATATTGATCTCAGGCAGGTTGTGACGCTTTCCTACCTCGAAGTCGTTAGGGTCATGAGCGGGTGTGATCTTAACTACGCCCGTTCCGAAGTCCTTCTCAACGTAGCTGTCGGCAATGATCGGTATCTTCCTGTCTACAAAAGGAAGCCATACATATCCGCCTACTATATCCGAATATCTCTCATCCTCAGGGTTAACTGCTATAGCAGTATCACCGAGCATGGTCTCGGGACGGGTAGTAGCAAACTCCAGGAATCTTACCTTGGATATCGATCCGTCAGCCTCGATAAAAGGATACTTGATATGCCAGAAATGTCCCTGCTGCTCCTCATAATTAACCTCTGCATCAGAGATGGATGTCTGGCAAACAGGACACCAGTTAACTATCCTGGAGCCCTTATATATCCAACCCTTATCATAGAGCTTTGTGAATACCTCGGTAACTGCCTTATTGCAGCCCTCATCCATGGTAAATCTCTCACGTTCCCAGTCACAGGATGAACCGAGCTTCTTAAGCTGGCTTACTATCCTTCCACCGTATTCCTTTTTCCAAGCCCAGGCACGCTCTAAGAATTTCTCACGTCCAAGCTCTTCCTTGGATGTTCCTTCCTTCTTTAAGGTCTCAACGATCTTAGCCTCTGTAGCGATGGAAGCATGATCCGTTCCGGGCTGCCAGAGTGCATTATATCCCTGCATACGCTTGAAACGGATAAGGATATCCTGCATGGTATTGTCAAGTGCATGTCCCATGTGAAGCTGTCCTGTGATATTGGGGGGCGGGATCACGATGGTGAAGGGTTTCTTTGTTTCATCTACTTCTGCATGGAAGTATCTTTTTTCTACCCACTTACTGTAAAGTCTGTCCTCGATACTTTTAGGATCGTAGGTTTTAGCCATAAGTTCTTTTTCTGCCATATAATGTACCTTGCCGCAGGCATGGTGCCCATCGGTGTCGTGCCTGCAGCGGCACCGATGAAAAATTTGAAGGGTTCCTTCAAATTTTCTCCCTTCTGAATCAAAAAGCCCCCATCGTATAAGGACGATGAGGGCTATCGTGATACCACCTTAATTCACCGGAGAAGCAGTTATTTAACGATCTTACCCGCTATCCGGTCTCATTACGCAAGCTCTAACAAGCTGCTCGTCTGTAACGGGACTTCCCGTTGTTTCCTACACTTACCTTTCGTATTCCCCATCCTTTTGTTTTTGAAAGGATCATATACCTTTTTTCGCAGTCATCAGATATCTTGGGACCAAACGGTATTTTTCAGAAACACTGCTCAGGAGCTACCTTCATTAAACTTTCATGAAACGGTCTTTCAGCCATGAACCGTTCTCTCTGACACTTCCGTTTAACTAATCCTCTCCGTCTGCGCATTTCAAATATATGTGTGATGATACATCTTTTTTTGTTTCTTGTCAACCCTTATTTTTCGGGACAGATCATCAGCTTAAATAACTGTCATCATTCCGGGATGGCGGTAGAAAACATGAGGTCGCTTGCCTTGTTGAGTTTTACCTGCTCTCTTAAGAAATCAGGCCCCTCTACTCCGTTCTGTTTCTTTATGGCATCATAAAGTGCATTGATATCAGTCAGATTAGACTGCTTCATAAGGTTTTCGGCAAGTTCCTTGATCTCTTCATCAGTTACTTCGAATCTCTCAGCTTCCACTATGGCAGAACGGACATACTCATATTTTACGCTGAACTCCGTCATGTTACGGAGATATTCCTCGTACTGGTCAGAAGGCATTCCGTACGCAATATAGTAATACCCTGCACCGTCCACGCCGAAAGCATTCATATACATGGTATCATTATAATTCTTCAGATTGGCAAGTGCCTTCTGCATTTCTTCGGTCAGATCTACATTAAAAGTAGCATTCTCGATAGCCTTTTTTGCCACCTCATCCTGCTTTGCAAGCTCTGCTGCCTCTTCCTTTTTACTCTTTATCTGAAGCTTGATATTTTCCTTATAAGCATCTACCGTAGCATATTTGTTATCTGTCTTTTCTGCTACAAAAGCGTCCGTAACCTCAGGATATTTATAATAATATAAGCCCTTAAGCGTGATGGTAAACACCGCATCCACACCGGCTAAGTCCTTATTATGGTAGTCTTCCGGGAAGGTCACATTGATATCAAACGTAGTACCCTTCTCATGCCCTATAAGAGCATCCTCAAAACCGGGTATAAAAGCACCTGACCCGATACGAAGGTCTTTTTTGGAGCCTGTACCGCCTTCAAAAGCGACACCGTCCCTGTATCCTGCATAATCGATATCTACCACATCCCCGTCCTGTACCACTGTCCTATCAGCTACTTCCGTCAACGACTTCCAGGATGAAACGAAGCTGTCAAATTCAGCATTTATCTCTTCATCACTGACATCTACAGATTCAGGCTTATAAGTAAGTCCTGTATACTGCCCAAGCTTTACATCGCCTGACTTATATCCTGTGATGATATGTGCTCCGTCTTCCCTCTGAAAGAAGGGCTTTTCTTCTTCAACCTTTTCATCCTTTTTCCCGCAAGCAGCAAGAGATAAAACCATTACCGCCATAAGGAAAATAACTGCTATTTTTTTCATTTTCATTTCCTTCCGAATTCTGTTTCTGAATTAATAATGTGTCATCCCGGACACTTAAGATACTGCTCTAAGATCCTTCGGGCTTTGTCCTCAGGATGACAGATATATCTAAAGATTACCATAAGTATGTGAAAACTTTATGTCCTTTATTCGACTTTTACAAAAAGTTCCGCAAGAGGTGAATCCTTGGGCAGGATGAGCGTCTTGTCACCTTTCATGGATTTCTTGGCTGCATCGAGAGCTCTGACAAAGGTATAGAATTCAGCCCTGTCAGGTGTATTATATGCCTCGGAAAGTATCTTCATGTATTCCGCTTCACCTTCGGCTATAATCTTTTCAGCCTGAGCCTCTGCTTCCGATACGCTTACCACAATCTCATTATCTGTCTTGGTGCGGATCATCTTTGCTTCAGACTCGCCGTTAGCCGTATATGATGCAGCGATATTGTTTCTCTCGGAGATCATACGCTCATATACTGCTGCCTTGTTGTCACTCGGAAGATCGAGATGCTTGGTCTCTATGCTTACAAACCGGATCCCGTACTGTTCAACACTTGTTCCAATATTCTGCATGATTGACTGGCTGAGTGCACCGTCACGTGAACTTATGACTTCACTCTGGCTCATGCTGCTTATGATATTTTTCATAGAGTTGTATACGATGGTATTGATACGGCCCTCTGCATTTGTGATGTTGGTCAGTGTCTGGGTGAACTTAAGCGGATCGGTGATCCTCCAGAGCACATAGCTGTCAACCACCATGGTTTTTTTGTCCTGTGTGATTACATCTGATGCGGTAAGATCATAAAGAAGCATGGTCTTGGGCAGTGTATCGGTAGTCTGTATAAAAGGGATCCTGAAAGAAAGTCCCGCATTCGGCACTATCCTTTCTACTTTTCCGAACTGTTTGATAAGTGTATACTCGTTTTCTTTTGTTACTACCATGGAATTAAGCAGTACGACCACTGCGATAAAAATGATGATGGCAATAACAATGAGGGGTGTTTTGGATTTGGGCTGACGTATGCGCTCAACCTTCTCATCCCCTGCCTGTTTTTCATTATTATATTCGCTCATGTTATTCTCACTTTCTTTTAATATTTTTTTACTCGGCTGTCCCGGTACTGATGATCGGTTCTATGGGAAGTATCTTTTCCGTTCCGCCTTCACTGCCGTCAATTATGACCTTAAGATCCGGCAGGAGTTCTTCCATAGCCTCATAGAACATACGCTGTTTGGTGATGAGCGGATATTTCTTGTACTCATTATAGATTTCATTAAAACGTGATGCCTGGCCCTGTGCTTCATTGATACGGGCTTCTTTTGTAGACTCGGCTTCCTTTAAGACCTTATCCACTTCTGCCTCAGCAGCGGGTATCTGCTCGTTACGGTATTTGTTGGCATTGTTTACCGCAGTCTCGGCCCCCTGTTTAGCTGATTCAACGTTCATGAAGGCTTCAAGAACCTCTGCTGTAGGAGGCTCTGCGTCCTGTATGGTTATATTGATAAGTGTTATTCCGATATCATGTTGTTCAAGGTGACGTGATATCTTTTCCTTGATATTGGCCTGGATCTCGCTCTTACCGGTAGTGATGACGCTGTCAACCGGATATGAACCGATCTCTGCTCTGATACTTGACTGCGCTATGGTCTTTAATACAGCCTCATAATTCTCCGAAGCATACAGTGCCTTTACAGGATCTGTTACTCTGTATTCTACGTAAAAGTCAACATTTACGAAGTTAAAATCAGATGTGATCATAAGAGATTCGTCTTCGATGGAATTATTGGTATGTGCATCATAACCGATAGGGAAACCCTTGATGGTGGTGTCCACTTTGGTCACCCGCTGTACAAACGGTATCTTAAAGTGCAGACCCGATTCTGTGGATGCCGAAGCTATACCGAATGTAGTAACTACGGCTGCTTCCTGCTCGTTTATAGTATAAAACGAGTTGAATATCAGTATCGCGGCGATAATAATGATCACCGCCCATTTGATTAGTCCCTTGTAATTATCAAGGTTGGGATTTCTATAGTTCATTCATTTTCCTTTTGGCAGGTGTGTACTCGGAATGCCCCCTGCTGCTGCATTCTCGAAAAAAACGTTTATATAGTTACATAGTAAATATTATCATATCGTTTTTATCTTTCCACCGTTTTATTGTCAAAATACGGTACGATATTTTGCTGTTATGACTTTGTCATCTCCGGGAAACGGAATATCTGTTCCTCTTCATCATCATCCATGGTAAGTGTATACTTTTTCGTAACATACCCGGATTTTTTAAGCTCTAAGGATATCGTTCCCGAAGGCTTGTCAAAGGTAAGGCTTCCACCCGATATGTCACCCTTATATACTCCGTCGACGTATACCGAAGCCCCTTCTGTTGAATACACCGTTATCTTACCATATCCCGTACTGCTGACCGGTGTTACGGCCGGCACGCCGGTATCTCCGTCCACCACTTCGATATCGCCATCATTCCCACTGTCACTCGTGCTGTCCGGTATGTCGGAATCCGCAGGCAGCGTACTGTCATCCGGTATAATATCCGGTGCCACCGGCTTGGGTGTGATCGTTACAGCCTCAGTCACCGTAACAGTCTCAGGTACTGTTTCTTCATATATTATATCATCCGGAACATCCTCCGGTGCCTCCGAAAGAGAAATACTTTTCGTAACTCCTGCAGTACCGACATCAATGGTGCCTTTATAGCTGTTGTATCCGCCAAGTGATACCTCTATGTCATGTACTCCTACAGGAAGGCTTAATGACCCATCGTTATCCGTTTTAACTCCGTCTATATACAGTTCACTTTCCTTAGGACTGATACTTAGCTTAACCTCTCCGTATTCTACAGGTTCAGGGCTGAAAGGAAGCAAGTCAAAACAAGTATCCTCATCTCTTTTTATCCTGATGGTAGCTTCAGCGGTAAGATCATCCTTCACTATCGTTATGGCATAATCACCTTCCCTTAATGTAAGGCGCAGATCATCATCCACTACATCGGATCTTCCCAGCCCGTAATAAATACTGCCTCCCTCGAAGCTCTCTGTATTCTCCAGCTTGAGGTATCCGTGTCCGGCATTTACCTTTATCAGATATACCCGGTCTCCTATCCCGTATAGGTCAAGTATATCCGTGCCGTCTGTGAGTAGCGTCTCCTTCCCGGTAAATTGCTCTCCGTTCAATACCTCCAAAAAGTCATCCATATGATATATGCTGCTTCCGACTTCAATCTTTCCCGGATCATCATACATCTTCATGTTTTCGACGTTTTTATATGTCCACACATCGTCAGCGCCTGTAAGTGAAAGCAGTTTCCCGTCATCTCCCGTCTTCACCTTTGCAATGTTGCCTTTTTTCAGCATGGCAGCCGATACAAGCCTTCCGCTCTTGGTCCTGATATCAGAACCGCCCGTATATATAAGCTCCGTCTTTTCGCCGTTTTGTAAGTTTTTAAGCGTTATCGTCGAGGAATCGAGGTCAACATCAAGTATCATACAGGTTAATGCAGGCTGTTCTTCCGGGGCGGCCGTAATCCCGGTACCATCCGCCGGTTTTTGGGTACCATGCCCTTCTTTTTCGTCACTTTTCAATGCGAATATTACAGATATGATTATAATGCCGACAGCCAGAATGGCGCACAATATCATAATCTTTTTATAATCCGATTTACCGCCCATCCCGGCCTCCTTTTCTTACTTATTTACGTTTTTTTACCGCTTCAAGCAGTTTTTCTTTTGTGTTCATCAGAGGATTTTTAAGTACAAGCTCTAAAAGTCCGTTCAGCTTTTTTCCTATCTCTGTTCCTGACTCTATCCCGCATTCCATAAGGTCCCTGCCGTTTACCGCAAGTTCCTTTAACGATATGCATTCTCCGTTCTGTTTTGTTCTTAAAAGTTCTGCATATATCACTTCAAACTTTGAAACATTCTTAAAAAAACCGGTGCTGTCCAAACAGTACTTTTGAGGTACAAACTCAAACTTTTCCCCAATGTCCGCATGCTGCATACCACAATCGACAGCCTCACAGAAATTAAGGAAATCATCCGTATTGTCCCATCCGAGTATACTTGCAAGCCTTCTGCAACGGATGCGGATATGCTCATCCTCTTCTCCCGGGAATCCGTTCCTTATAGTCCTTATAAAAAGCACTATTCTGTCAAGAGTCTTATTGTCAAACTTCAGCCTGTGAAGTACCTTTAAACTCAAGGCTCCCGGTGTATTATGAGTTCCATCCGTATCTTCAGGCTCATAATCCCCATCTTTTCGCTCTGCACCAAGCTCCATCGAAAGGCACGTGACAGCCCATCTCACGGTCAGTTCCTTTTTTGATCTTGGAAGTGCGGCTTTTAAGAACTCCTGACCGGCATTTTGTAATTCCGGAAGTATCACTTTGTCAAGTCCCATGGACTTTAGCAGGCATATGTGTCCCGGATTATCGGATACAAGGGTTTTATCCAGCTCCGCTTTTATCCGTTCGGCACTGACCTTTGCCAGATTTTTGCCTAATTTTACCGCTGCCGTATAAGTATCTTTTTCTATATCAAATCCAAGCTGTGCCGAAAATCTCACGGCTCTCAATATTCTGAGTGCATCCTCTCCGAATCGTTCCTCAGCCACACCGACACATCTAATTATCCCGTTTTCAAGATCCTTTGTCCCGCCGAAAAGGTCCGTTACCCCGGTTGCCTCATTATATACGAGTGCATTTATCGTAAAATCCCTTCTCTTTAAATCCTCATCCAGGCAGGCAGTAAACGAAACACTCTCGGGATGTCTTCCGTCCGTGTATTCTCCGTCCACTCTGTATGTGGTCACCTCATAGCCTTCGCTTTTAACCATCACGGTCACGGTCCCGTGTTTTATACCCGTATCCACTGTGCGCGGAAACAGTCTTTTTACATCCTCCGGCAAAGCCGAAGTGGTCACATCCCAGTCCTTAGGAAGCTTTCCGAGCAGGCAGTCCCTGACACAGCCGCCTACTGCATATGCTTCATAACCTGCCGCACGCAGGATGTTCAGGATATATTTTACATCTTCAGGCAGATTTATCTGAAACATGTGCCTCCTTTCCGTACAGTCGATCATCGGGACGGTTCTGTGATTGACCTTGCACTTTAATATATTTCGTGGTATCATGATTTAAAGATCAGTCATACCTTGATATTTTCAAAATATTCCTGACTGACCCATGTAATAATCCCCGAAAGGCAATACCATGAAAGAAACAAACAAAGTATACAAACTCTCAGTATTATATATGCTATCAAAAGTCGATATGCCGCTTACCACTAACCGCTTAAGCTTTTTCCTGCTAAAAGACGACTATACCGATTACTTCACGTTTCAGCAGGACTTAGGCGAACTTCTCTGTGACGGATATATCATGAGTACAGAAAGCCACGGGAAAACGCTGTATTCCATCACCCCCGAAGGCCGGAATGCCATCACGCTGCTTTCATCGGAGATATCCGATGCCATGAAAAAAGATATCGAATCATACATAAAAGAAAACAAATTCTCCATGCATGAGGACTTTTCCGTACAGAGCAGATATTACCAGTTCGGCTTAAACCAGTATATCTCCAATCTGTACATCGAAGAAAACGGAGTAAAGATACTTGAAATGAATATCAACTCCACCACCGAAGAAGCTGCCGAAAAAATCTGCTCAAGCTGGAAAAACGCCAGTGAAGAGCTCTACCCCATGATCATCGGAAAACTGCTGGGCTAAATTATTTTCACCTCATCCACCGCTTTGCTTATCCCATTTTCTTCGTTATGAAGGGCATCGTACGCCGAATGCTTTAGCGTTCGACTCCGACACTTTGTGTGTCGATATCTCCTACCCCCTCAATGGGAAGGCTTTCCGGAGCCATCATTTCTTCCATATATGCCCATATATCATCCCTTCCCTGCTTTGTTTCTGCGGAGAACGGGATGATTTTTGTATCAGAAGGAGCCTTAAGCACTTTTCTTATCACAGCTGTCTGATGCTGTACCTGTGAACGGCTGATCTTGTCGGCTTTAGTACATATGATCACAGGTTTAAACCCATTGGCCACTACCCATTCATACATGGTTATGTCATTCTCACCCGGATCGTGTCTGATATCTATCAGTAAAAAAACGGTCTTAAGTACCTTGGATGTCCTCAGGTACTTTTCGATCATTTTACCCCATTTGGCTTTTATCTCTTTTGAAACCTTGGCATACCCGTATCCCGGCAGATCCACACAGTAAAAGGCATCATTCACCTTATAATAATTGATGGTCTGTGTCTTTCCCGGCTGCCCCGAGGTCCTCGCCAGGTTCTTACGCATCATGAGAGCATTGATAAGGGAAGACTTACCCACATTCGATTTCCCGGAAAAAGCAAACTCCGGAAGCTCGTTTTTCGGCAAGGTACTGGTAACACCACATACTGTCTCAAGTTCTGCTTTCTTAATAACCATTCTTTCTCCCCCCCCTTATAAAATGCGGCTGTCGCTTTCGCGGTCACGGCTCGTGATGGGCATGCTCCCGTGACGGATTGTCTTTGGCGATCAGGCTCGTGACGGGCATGCTCCCGTGACGGATTGTCTTTGGCGTTCAGGCTCGTGACGGGCATGCTCCCGAGACAGATTGTCTTTTGCGGTCAGGCTCGTGACGGGCATGCTCCCGAGACGAATTGCCTGATGCGGCAATCTCGTCCGGGATGCTGCCCGGACAGAGCTATCTCGATACGCAAATCCGTCCGGGAGCTGCCCGGACAGAGCCGTAAAGAACAAGGGCTACCGCATTACTGCGACAGCCCCCCATTTTATGAAACCTGTGCTTTCTTCTTCGTCCTGTTTCTTAAAACCGGTTTCCTCTTAAGACCGTCCGGAAGATATACCAATTGCGGTTTCTCATTACCCAAAGCAGCTTCCTTTGTGATAATGCACTTTTGTACAGTCATATTGGACGGAACCTCATACATGACATCCATCATGATGCTTTCGCATATAGACCTAAGGCCTCTGGCTCCGGTTTTTCTTTCAAATGATTTGTGTGCTATGACCTTGAGTGCTTCAGGATCAAACTCAAGCTCCACACCATCCAGTTCAAACAGTCTCTGATATTGCTTGGTAAGCGCATTCTTAGGCTTCTCAAGGATATCGATAAGTGCCTGTTCATCCAGCATGTCAAGAGCAGCCATAACGGGTACACGCCCTATAAACTCGGGGATAAGTCCGAACTTTATAAGATCCTCCGGTAATACCTGTCTGAACAGGTCACCTATATCGAGGTTAAGCTCATCCCTTATCTCGGAATTAAAGCCCATGGACTTCTTTCCGATCCTGCCCTCAACTATTTTTTCCAATCCGTCAAATGCACCTCCGCATATAAACAGGATGTTGGTCGTATCGATCTTTATAAGCTCCTGATGGGGATGTTTCCTTCCTCCCTGGGGAGGTACCGAAGCCATCGTGCCTTCAAGGATCTTAAGAAGTGCCTGTTGTACGCCCTCACCCGACACATCACGGGTAATGGATACATTTTCTGACTTCTTGGTGATCTTGTCTATCTCGTCGATATATACGATACCGTACTCTGCACGCTCTATGTCGTAATCTGCGGCCTGGATAAGCTTTAAGAGGATATTTTCTACATCCTCTCCGACATATCCTGCCTCTGTAAGAGTGGTCGCGTCAGCTATGGCAAAAGGTACATTAAGTATCTTAGCCAGAGTCTGTGCCAGATAGGTCTTACCCGAACCGGTAGAACCTATCATTAAGATATTGCTCTTCTGAAGCTCGACATCACTTTCATCTGCGGAAAGGATCCTCTTATAATGATTGTATACGGCAACAGAAAGGATCTTTTTTGCGTCCTCCTGGCCTATTACGTACTCATCAAGGAAACTTCTGATCTCGGCAGGCTTTAACAGATTGATATCCTTGTTTACCGCCTTGTTCCTGGCATCCCCGTATCCCTCGTCATTATAGAACTCCTCTTCAAGGATGTCCGCACAGATATTTACACATTCGTCGCATATATATACGCCTTCAGGCCCGGAAAACAGTTTTCTTGCCTGATCTTCTCTTTTTCCGCAGAAGGAGCAGCTTATCTGGCTGATCCATCTGTTATCATTTCCCTTATTTGCCAATCCCTATACTCCAATCCGAATACAATTATCTGTGTTCGATAACCTTATCTATGATGCCGTATGCAAGAGCTTCCTCAGCAGACATATAATTATCTCTGTCGGTGTCTTTTTCGATAACTTCGATAGGCTTTCCGGTATTAGCTGCGAGCATCTCATTTAACTTTTTCTTGGTCTTTAAGATGTTCTCAGCCACAATCTGAATCTCGGTAGCCTGACCGCGTGCACCGCCTGACGGCTGATGGATCATGATCTCCGCATTGGGAAGAGCCATACGCTTGCCCTTGGTACCGCCTGCAAGAAGGAATGCGCCCATGCTGGCTGCAAGGCCTACGCAGATAGTGGATACATCGCACTTTATGTACTGCATAGTATCATAAATTGCAAATCCCGATGTAACCGATCCGCCGGGGCTGTTGATATAGAAATTGATATCCTTGTTAGGATCCTCTGACTCCAAAAACAGCATCTGTGCTACAACGAGGGATGCCGTAACGTCATTTACTTCCTCAGAAAGGAATATGATCCTGTCCTTTAACAGTCTGGAATAAATGTCATACGAGCGCTCGCCACGGCTCGTCTGCTCTATAACATAAGGTACTAAACTCATATAAACCTCCAATTACTTAATGATAAAAAACCTCCACTAACGTTACGGTTTTTCTTTGATTGACTGCGCCATGCGTCGCGCAGACCGACTGTTAAACGCTGCTAAAGCAGCCTTTGACATCTTTTACTTCTCTACAGCTGCCTCACGGATAAGGTCTGCTGCCTTTCCTACTGCGATATTACGCTTCATGTTCTCAAGCTCTTTACCTACGATAAGCTCTCTGATCTTGTCCTTCTCCATCTTGTACTGCTCTGCCATGGTGGTGAATTCCTGATCTACTTCCTCATCGCTGGTCTCGATCTTCTCAGCATCAACGATAGCTTCAAGAACAAGTCTTGCCTGAACTCTCTTTAATGCCTGAGGCTTTGTCTGATCTACAAACTGCTGTGCTGTCATACCGCTGTACTTAAGATACTGCTCAAAAGGCATACCCTGGTACTGAAGTCTCTGTGCGAAATCCTCTACCATCTGACGTGCCTCATTCTCTACCATAGCATCCGGGATGTCCATCTCCGATGTCTCGATAACCTTTGCAAGTACCTCGTCCTCTTTAGCCTGCTTTAATTCCTTTTCCTTGCTCTCTAACAGCTTCTTCTTGATATCCTCTTTGAACTCGGCAAGAGTATCAAACTCTGAGATCTCCTGTGCAAACTCGTCATCAGCCTCAGGAAGCTCCTTACGTGTGATGGCATTGATCTTACACTTGAATACTGCTGCCTTGCCCTTTAAGTTTTCTGCATGATACTGCTCGGGGAAGGTAACGTTGATCTCCTTCTCATCACCGATGTTCATACCGATGAGCTGCTCTTCGAAATTGTCGATAAATGTATGTGAACCGATCACAAGCTCTGCATTCTCAGCCTTGCCGCCCTCGAAAGGTACGCCGTCAACACTGCCCTCATAATCAAGCTTGATGATATCCTTATCCTGAACAGGCTGGTCCTCGATAGTGATGCTTCTTGCATTCTGGTCTCTGTACTTCTCGATCTCAGCATCAACCTCTGCATCGGTAACCTCTGCCTCATGCTTTTCAACTTCTACGCCCTTGTAGGTGCCAAGCTTAACCTCAGGCTTAACTGCTACAACTGCTGTATAAATGAACTCTGAGCCCTTCTCGATCTTTACAAGGTCGATCTCGGGACGTGATACGATCTCCAATCCGCTCTGCTCAGCAGCATCTGCATATGTATCGTTAATGGCTATATCAGCCGCATCCTCATAAAATACAGAAGGTCCGTACACCTTCTCGATAAGGGCAAGGGGTGCCTTACCTTTTCTGAATCCCTGTAACTGGATCTTATTCTTATTCTTCTGGTAAGCCTGATTGTATGCGTCTGTAAACTTCTCAGCCTCTACCTCGATAGTAAGCTTAAAACTGTTCTTTCCTAAATCCTCTGTCTTTACGTTCATTGTCGTTCCTCCTAATTCTTATCCTGAAAAAGATATTCACAATCTTTAGAAGTATAGCATAGTTTCCCCAAAAACGCAAGAAAGATTTTTACCTCAAAAAAGCCTGCAAAATACCGAAAAAGAGCAAAAAAATTCCGTACCGAAAAGTTTACAACCATTCGATACGGAACTATTATGGTTTATTAAGTTGTGATCAGTAATAATTACTGTCCCTGTCCTGCTGCAAGATGCTTCTCTACGAACTTGTCAACAAAACCGATACCGATGGTCTTCATCTTTAATGCCATAAGAGCAAGGATGAGGAAAAGGATGGTCTTGCAGAAAGAAATGATCGACCAGAGTGCATTGATGATCTGATTTAACTTGCTGAAGTTAATATTGCCATTAAATACTCCTGCCCAGTTGTTGATGATACCGAGAAGGTCGGGGATGATGTCAAGGATAGTGCTGCAAAGTGAGAAGCACAATGCAAGAACGAATGCCTTAACAACGGTAGCCTTAAGCCAGTCATTGCTTTCGAAGATAAGTACGAAGCCTACACCGATAAGAAGGGGTGTATAGCCTCCGTAAAGAGCCAAAAGGAAGATCATGGCTGCGTAAGCGCCGGCAGAAATACCAATCTTTGTTTTCATAATTCAGTCCTCCGATTTTAATACTTTATTCACTTATCCCTAACAGGGATCATGTGCATTACATAAAGTTACCCATAGCTGTGCTGATCTTGAAATAGCAGAGATAAAGGATAGTCATGACAAGTGCTACGCACAGAACATAAATAACATACTTTATAAACATTTTGTTAGCATTTACATTGCCGGAAAGTCTCTTTAACAGATCGATCTGCTGATAAATGATAATCATAGCGAAAATGATAAAGAAAAATACTGCAAAGTAAATGGAGATAAATGAGAACAGTGAGCCAACAAAAAGAATACATGTCGGTAAGCAAATATCTGCACACTGTGCTGCAAAAATCTTAGGGATATTGACTGCATTGTTCTTGCTTAAAACATAAATCAATATCGATGAGATGAATCTCAGGACAACAAATACCACTGCTCCGAGAAGTCCGAAAAGGAAAGCGGGCAGGAATTTCATACCTGAAACATTTCCATCAAGGTTGATCATGGGAGCTTTACCTAAGAACATAAGTAAAAGCGTGATCCACATTAAGAAGCAGTAAGCGCCGGCAAGTATAAAGCCTGCTGTAGCAGAAATCTTGCCTGTAAACACTCCCTGACTGTTGGTTGCGGGATTTTTAAATGCTCCTACAAAAACATTTACAGCCTCACCGAATGCTCCTGAACCTGCTGCACCTGCAGCGCCGGGAGCTCCTGCCTGACCATTATTCTTGGGCGCAGGTGCTGCTGCAGCTGTATAACCGCATTCACAAACGCCGTTAGGCGGAAGCATCTTTCCGCATGAAGGACAAAAAGCCATTGTAAACCCTCCTGTAAAATTTCAATTTTTTAAAACCATAAAACAATTGCGAGTATATTATAGCATATTACGAAAAAAAGTAAAACAATTTTTTATATTTATTTAAAAATTATTAAATCTGGCAAATCTTATTTTGACATTTCACTATAAAAGCCGGGCTTCCTTTAAAAATCTCGAAGGCTCCCTCTTCTTACCGAACCTGTCATCGGCATGGAGCACAAACAGGCGGTTCTTCGCACGGGTAAGCGCCACATAGAACATCCTGCGCTCCTCCTCTATCTCTGCACTTGTCGCGGCCTGCCAGTATGGAGTATAATCCTCACTCGCATCTATCACGAATACCGTATCAAACTCCATCCCCTTGGCCGAATGAAAGGTGAGCAGCCCCACGCCTGTCTCCTTCTCTTTTTTTTCGGATGACCTGCGGCGAAGAGCCTCCGTGTATTCTTCTATATGCTTCTTCCAGTCGGCATACGTGGAAAACTCCGCCGCCGATGCATCAAGTTCGTTTAGTATGTCAAACAGTCCGTCAGCATCAAGCAAACGTTCCTCGGCATACTTTTTTAAGAAACCGTCATACCCTACGGCCTTACGGATATAATTGACCGCTGCCTTCGGAGGCAGCTTAGAAAGCATGGCAAGGTCGTACTTTAATTTATCAAGCCTCTCCCTGACATAGGCTTTGTCTGCATTTTCCCTGTACAGAGTTTCAAACGAAAGGTCAGCACGGCGCAGGGATTCACGGCGTATATATCGTGTGGGCCGGTTTGCTATCTGCAGAAAAAGGTCACGCCATGTTCCACTGACAGACACGGACAACTGATTTCCAACACCTCCGTCTGTGTTTCCGTTGATTGCAGCCAGCTCCATATATGCAAAGATATTCTTTGCCACCCAGTGATCGTATATATTTGATACCGTATCCCTTATCACAAACTTTATATTCCGTTCTTTGAGCTTACTCACTAAAAGTCCCGGCTGGGTATTTACACGGTAGAGTACTGCTATCTCAGAAGGATCGATACCGCGGGCTATAAGGTTTTCGATCATATTGACTGCATACGAGAACTCCTTTGCCACATCCTGAAAGTCCCTGTATATCACGGTGTCGGTCTTAAAAAGCCCCTTAAGCAGCCCGCCCCTTCCGGATTTAAGCTCCTTTTTAAACCTCTTTTTATTATGAGCTATAAGACGCGACGAGCATTCCACTATCTCCGGAGAACATCTGTAATTTACTCCCAGCGTTATCCGCTCGTATCCGGGCACCTTTTTATAGTCCTTTTCAAAGTCAAACATCATCTCAGGACTTGCCCCGCGGAAGGCATATATGCTCTGGTCGTCATCCCCGACTACAAATATGTTCTTTTTCGACTCTGATAAAAGCTTGATCAGTTCATACTGCAAAGGACTGATATCCTGGAATTCATCTATAAGAATGTATTCATAGAGTTCCTGCCAATACTTCAGTACCTCCGGATGCTCCTTAAAAAGCCTTAAGCACAGAAGCATCATATCATCAAAATCCAGCTTCTTTTCCGCACGGAGTGTCCTTTCAAACTCCGTATAGATCTCCTCGAACTTACTCTTATCCGTGATGACGCTCCGACTCTTTATTTTTTTAAGGTCCCCTCCGCTGTTTTTAATGCGCCCTATCTCATTTGAGAGCGCCAAAATAAGATCACCGTCTATAGTATTCTCCGCCCCTGCTTTTTGTGCGGCATCCCTTATAAACCGTGTTCTTTCATCTTCAGTTAAAATATTGGAAGAATCGTAGCGATATGCGTACCTGATTATCTTAAAAAACAGAGCATGGAAGGTACCGAAGGCGACTCCCTGCTCCCCGCCTGTAAGAACCCTGTATCTTTCCTTCATTTCTTCGGCGGCAGCACGTGTAAAAGTGATGACCAGGATCTTTTCCGGAGGAACTTTGTATTCCTCCGTAAGATTCCTTATACGGTTTGCTATAACCGTGGTCTTTCCTGAACCGGGGCCTGCAAGTATCATGCAGGGCCCCGAAAAATGCCTGATAGCTAAAGATTGATCTTTGTTAAAATTCATCTACGGGCTTTCTCTCCTTAATTCTCAAGAAGGGAAATACCCTTACGTATTCTTTTAAGCGACTCGTCCTTACCCAGGATCTCCATGATCTCGTAAGCACCGCCGGGTGTCATCTGCTTACCCGATACTGCGGTTCTTAAGGGCCAGAGTGCTATGCCGTTCTTGATCTGCTTCTCCTCCACATAACTTTGTACCAGTGCCTGGATACCGTCTATGGTGAAGTCATCAAGTGCCTCTAACCTCGGCAGAAGATCCTTTAGAGACTCGAGCGAATTCTCCGAATTCGTCTTCATCTTCTTGTGGGTATACATCTCTATGTCGTACTCGGGCAGCTCCTCGAAGAAATCGATCTTCTCGGCGATGTCACACAAAGTCTCGATACGTGTCTTTACCAGATCGGCTATCTTTTTCTTGTCATAAGGCTTAGTGATCACCTTATCGATATAAGGAAGTGCCAGCTTGTAGTACTTCTCGTTGTCCATGGCCTTTAAGTACTCACCGTTCATCCAGCGGAGCTTCACCATGTCAAATACCGAAGGAGCCTTGTTGATGTGAGTGTAATCAAAAAGCTCTATAAGCTCATCCAGTGAGAATATCTCGCGGTTATCCGGGCCGCTCCAGCCAAGGAGTGCTACGAAATTCACTATCGCCTCTGCCACAAAGCCCTGCTCGATGAGGTCCTCAAACGAAGAATGTCCGCTGCGCTTTGATAACTTCTGATGCTCCTCGTTGGTGATGAGCGGAAGATGTACATATGTGGGCTCCTCCCAGCCGAATGCCTTATACAGCCTCGTATACTTGGGAGTGGATGTGATATACTCGTTGCCTCTTACTACATGGCTTATCTTCATCAGATGGTCATCCACTACGTTAGCAAAATTGTATGTAGGGAATCCGTCCGACTTGATAAGTATCTGGTCGTCCATCTCGGAGTTGTTGATCGTAACCTCTCCGTAGTTGGCATCGGTAAATGTCGTAGTTCCCTCTCTCGGTATGTTCTGCCTTATAACGAAGGGCTCACCGGCTGCAAGCTTTGCCTCAACCTCCTCTTTTGAAAGGCTTAAGCAGTGCTTATCATAATGAGTGATGGTCTCGCCGTTCACCTCTGTTTTTAATGTCTCAAGTCTCTCCTTTGTACAGAAGCAGTAATAAGCATCTCCCTGCTCTACAAGCTTTTTCGCATACTCCATATAGAGTCCCGATTTTACTCTCTCGCTCTGTACATAAGGACCGTAGCCCTTATCCTTATCCGGGCCCTCATCATGTATGATGCCGGCCTCGGCAAGTGTCTTGTAAATGATATCCACGGACCCCTCTACCAGTCTGCCCTGGTCGGTGTCCTCTATTCTTAATATAAAATCCCCGCCCGCATGTTTTGCGATCAAAAACTCATACAGAGCGGTACGGAGATTTCCGACATGCATCTTTCCCGTAGGGGAAGGAGCATATCTGCTTCGTACTCTGTCCATTTCTTTTTACTCCTTATCAATTCTTCTCAAATATAAGTGTCATGCCGATATCGAAAATATCGATGCTGATGGTATTGCCGCTGATGGTGCCGACGGAAGGTTCCTCTTCAAGTGTGATGGTAACCTGGCTGCCTTCACTCTTCCAAGAGCCTTCATATTTTTTGCCGTCAAGTACTACATCACATGCACCTGCCTGCTTTAACTCAAGGCTTGCTCCATTGACAAAAGCTTCGTTTACATTCACGGTAATATCGCCCACCGTTGCTGTCTTGCATACGTAACTGCCGCAGTTAGGATCGGTGCTGCATGCACACAGTGACATGGTAAGTACCAGTGCCATAACGATACATAAAGCTTTTCTGATATATTTTCTCATCATTTTTTCTCCTGTATTGGATTTTTTACACCTCATCAGTCGCTTCGCGACAGCTTCCCTTCCACTCAAAGGGAAGCCTTGACAGGTTTTATACTATGTTATTTGGCAAATAACGTTCCGATGATACCGCGGCCTAAGGATGCGCCTACATTTCCGCCGAGCTTCTTGCCGAATTTTCCGAACTGTGAGCCTAAGCTGTTACCGATCTCACGTCCGATGGTGCCTGTAGCTGCCGAAGCAGTGCCCTTTATCGCCTGCCTAACCGCACGGTCCTTTCTGTCCTTCTGCTTCTGTTGTTCCTTGAGCAGTTTCTCCTGTGCCTTTTGCTGTTCCTTAAAGGCCTTTTCCTGAGCCTTTAACTGCTCTTTATAGTATCTTTCGTCAAGCCTTGCCTGTTCCCTGGCAGCACGTTCGTCTGCTCTTTGCTGTTCACGCGCCTGACGTTCCTCTTCTTTTGCGGCAAGAGCTGCTTCTTTTTCAGCCTGCTTACGGGCAAGCTCTTCTTCCTTTAATCTCTGCTGTTCGGCATATGCTGCCTCTGCTGCTTCCTGCTGTTCGATGTTAAGCCTCTGGAAGAACTCATATGCAGAATCCCTGTCATAGGTATCCGAATACTTCATAAACAATGTGCAGGCATTGATCTGTCTGTCACGTTCACCGTCATCTATCATGCCCATGTAGCTCTGCGGAGGAAGTATCTTCGCACGCTTAACTATGGTAGGGATACCCTTTTCATCAAGTACCGATACAAGTGCTTCACCGGTACCGAGCTCCTGAAGTGTGGTATATGTATCGAACTCGGGGTTTTCCCTGAAGGATGAAGCTGCTGCCTTTAAGCCCTTCTGGTCTGCAGGGGTATATGCACGGAGTGCATGCTGTACCTTGTTTCCCAACTGTGCGAGCACACCGTCCGGGATATCCTTCGGATTCTGGGTGATAAAGTAGATGCCGACACCCTTCGAACGGATAAGCTTTACTACCTGTTCTATCTTTTCAAGCAGTGCCTTTGATGCCGAATTAAACAGCATATGTGCTTCATCAAAGAAGAATACCATACGGGGCCTGTCCAAATCTCCTACCTCGGGCAGCATCTCATACAGCTCGGACATCAGCCAGAGAAGGAATGTCGAATACATCTTGGGATGAAGGATAAGCTTCTGGCAGTCAAGTATCTGGATCATACCCTTGCCGTTGTAATCGGTAGCCAGCCAGTCACGGATATTGAGTGCGGGTTCGCCTACAAAGCCTTCGCCGCCTTCGGTCTCAAGAGCTATAACAGCTCTCATGATGGCTGCGATACTTGTGGCCGACATGTTACCGTACTGCCTGCTGTAATCCCTCGCATGTTCGCTTACAAACTGGAGCATGGAACGAAGGTCCTTGGTATCTATAAGAAGTAAGCCTTCATCATCAGCTATCTTGAATATAACAGTCAGGATATCTGTCTGTGTATCATTAAGGTCAAGGATACGTGCCAAAAGAAGCGGTCCCATCTCGGATACCGTAGTTCTAAGCGGCATGCCCTTTTCAGCATATACATCCCAGTAGTTTGAAGGGAAGCCCTTAAAGTTGAAACCGCGTTCAAAAAGGCCCATCTTCTGTACTCTTTCCATAGCGCTGCCGGATTCCACACCCGGTGTACACATACCGGAAAGGTCGCCCTTTACGTCTGCCAAAAATACAGGTACTCCTATGTCACTGAATGATTCGGCCATAACCTTTAATGTAACAGTCTTACCTGTACCTGTAGCTCCCGCTATAAGTCCGTGACGATTAGCCATCTTAGGATATATATAGATATCTTCTTCTCCCGATTTTCCGATCAGGATCTTTCCATCGTAAAACATAGTATACCTCCGATTTATATATTAGCCTTCTCCAAAAAAGCCTATAATCATATATAGTTTACTCCAAACCCTGTAATAAATCAAGGATTTATTACATTCCCTCATAATGTGTCCACATACGGGCTATAAGTACAGTCCCGTCATATATAGTCCCGTTATATTCTGTCTTTTCCCGTGATACTGTGTATACCAGTCTGTGCTGAATATTAATACGCCTTGAATAAAACCCGCTTAAATTCCCGACCAATGCTTCATATGGCGGAGGATTTTTAAACGGATCTTCCTGAAGGATATTTAGCAGATCTTTGGTCTTCTTTTCCAACCCGGCAACTTTTAAATTCTTTTTATCTTTATCTGCCTGTTTGCTAAATCGGATAATAAACATTTTACCACTCCTCATCCTTATTATATACCTTTCCGGTGTTTAATTCCGACTTACTTTGTATAATGCTGTCGGTTAAACCCGGTACAGAGTTAAGGTACAAGGTTTCCTGAATAGCATTCCAGTCATCTTCAGAAATAAGAACTCCGTTCTTCCCTCTGCTGTTGGTAAGAATGATCGGTTGAGAGTTATGATTAACATCCGCTAAAAGTTGATATAGGTTGCCTCTGGCTTGTGTAATGCTGATAGATGTCATTATTCTCCACCTCCGTTTTTTATTAAAATCAATTTCACCTTAAAAACCCTTTCGACGTTTCTTCGGTAATAAGATGATACTTTGCATCTCATTTTATATTATAGCGTACGTTATCGCGTACGTCAATGAAATTTTATAATATATGTAAAAAAATCAGGTACCATTATACAGGTACCTGAATTACCTACAAATCAAGTTCTTTAAAATGTTTTCGAAAGTATATTCTTGCCACTATTTTGGGTAAATGTAATAGCACCAGAAAACCTGAAATAACCACAAATGAAATGAAGCAGAATATAATGCTAACTATACTAAATGATTCTGCCATTAGTTTTATGGCTTGAATTAATATATACGCATATATTCCTCCCATTACAACAAATGAAATAATAGTAGTAATCAAATCAAATATGTTATGCTTTATTTTATATTTCCCATTTTTATTTTTTGTAAAAGCATATCCCATATATGAACAATGTCCATATTTAATAAATGTAACCACATTTACTATATAACAACTTGAATTAGAGTTTTTTTCAATATAAGGGGGCCATTTTTTATTATTTAGATAATAGAAAATGATTCCAATAACTAGAAACCCCAAAGGAAGGAACCAATAAGTACTGAAATGTTGCATAATATATCCCTTATTCATTTGAAAATATAATATATCTAATACTTCTGCCCTTAATTATATCAAGGGCAGAAGTATTAATCAATGCATTTTTATAGGTATTATCATTACTCATTTGCGGTGTACTATCTGACAGGAAAGAAATAAAAAGTGACAAGGGGACGGTTCTCCTGTCACATGAGGTTTATGATATAGATGAAAACAGTCCTTATTATGTTAAACCTGAGGATTGATTCAAAGTTTTTTAAATTCTTAATTGTAGGTCTGTCGGAGACTTAAAAGAATAACAGAGAATAACAGAAAATAACAGAGAATAACAGAGAGTAACAGAGAGAAACAGAGAGTAACAGAGAGAAACAGAGAGAATAAAAAAGGAGTCAGGTACCGTTATTTAATAGTATCTGACTCCATGACTTTTTATGCCTTGTCGGGAAGATTCCCGTAAGAGAAAGCTTGGTTATATTGTTGCCATCATCCTTTAAAAATCTGCGGACATCATACGGATCACAAGGTCTGCTGCCTCGCCTCTGGTGATGGCTGAAGCAGGCTTAAACTTCTTGCCTGATTTAGCACCCATGATCTCAAGACCCTTGCAGAGTGCTACGGCACCGATGTTTTCCTTCTTGATCTTCTTCTCATCGGAGTAGCCGGTCTTGAAGATATCCATCTGAGCGAATTTCTCGCCGCCTAATGCCTTGATGATAAGTACACAGGCTTCCTCACGGGTAACCTTGGTCTCATCGTCAGGGATAAGATCCTCAGGATCGTCAGCCTCGTCTTCTTCCTCTGCAACATCATTGATATAGTATCTTACATAAGCACTGTAATTGCCTGCAAGAAGCTTCTCAAACTCTTCGTTTGTGATCTTCTGAGCGGGCTTAAACTCTTCACCGTCAAAGCCGAGCCCCATATCAGCAAGGAGCTTGATAGAACGCTCATACTTTGTACCTGCTATATCGGTATACTTGTAGGATACACCTGCGGGCTTATATTCTTCACCGCTCCAGTCAACCCTCTTACCTGTAAATGCATCGATAAAGTTGGGAGAGATAGCGGTTCTGTATACCAGACGCGCCTTAACTTCCTTTTCTACTCCGTAATACTTATCGGAATTATCATACTTATTTACAAGCTCGTATATAAGGTCGAAACCGTCACATGCGATATAAGACTCAAATGCCTTCTTTTCGCCTATAAGGTTCTTGGGCTCAGGGAGCTTGGCATCGGTCCAGTTTACATAGTAATTGGTAACCTTACCTGTGGTCGCCTCAACGGCACCGCTTATATAGTTGGCACTGAAAGGTATATCCTTATAGTATCTGCCGTATGTATATGAATATCCGCCTACTTTATCATAGTCCTTGCGGCTGTCGTTATAATAAATGGTAACCTTACGGTCATACTCATTGGTCTTCTTTACGTAATCAGCCTTATCCTTATCGGTCTCCTTGATGAATTCCTCAAAGAGCTTCTTGCACTGGCTGCTTGTGAAGTTAGCTACGAACTTGTCGCTGCCTTCATTGGTGTAATCGTAATAGTCCTTTGTGGTAGCAGAGAAACGGATAAGCTTTCCTGTCTTTGCATTAATCTGTGCAGAAGCTGATGCCCTGTAATAATCACGGTAGTTATAATCCTTTGAATAATCTACGGGGCGGTCATCCGAAAGTGATAAGTTCCAGTAATACTCGCCGTCATTGCTGTAAAGCCTGCTGGTAACCTTATTGAGGTTGGGATCGATATAAAGTCTCTTGTTGTTCTTTATAAGGTTAACTGCCTGTTCAGCGGTAATGATATCCTTGATATCTCCAATCTTCTTGATTTCGGCATCGGAAAGCCTTACTGATTTTCCGTTGTATGAATATGAATCCTCCGAGTTTTCGGCAGCAGTCATTTCTGCATCATTAAAGCCTTCATCAAAGTCAGTGCCGCTGCCCCAGTAATTTTTCTCTAAGTATGCTTTTCCGGTCTTAGCGTCGATAGCAATGTAGGTCCTGTCAGGATTGTATGCTAAGAATACCTTCTCTTTGCCATCCTTGTCATAGGTAAGTCTGTACTCAAGCTGCATTCCGACCTTTTCGCCTGCTAAGCTAGCTGCCGCTTCCTTGGTGATAGGGTTTGTCACCTTGGGGATAGACACTTCAAAGTTCCAGTTAAGCGAATAGCTCATAACCTTGGCATTAAAAGCATCCATGGTGATGGATACGGAGTTGTCGTTCATATCGATACCGTTCTCGATACGGACAAAGCCGAAGCTGTAACGCTTGTTGTAAGCTGAATAACTGCATCTCTTTAAGTCAAGCTTACCCTTTAACTTGGGCTCAACCTGGTATATCCACTCCTCAGCCTTAGGAAGGAGCTCTTCACCGATAAATGTAGGCATCTTTCCTTCATTTGCCGAAGATGATGAATAATCATATCTGCTGTAACTGAAAATTCTGCCGTTAGCATCGGCATTGACACTTATTCTTTCATTACCGTCCTCGTTAGACCAGTTAAAATAGTATCTGCCTTCGCCGGTGTACTCATTGAAGCTGTAATCAAACTCGGTGAACTCATCGGGTATATCGAGCTTGCCCTTAACAGCTATAAGTACCTCCTTCATCTTTTCCTCTGTAAGTGCATATTCCGCCTCAACCGGTGCAAATCCGGTAAAAGCCGAAAATGCAAGTACAAGTGCCATAAGTACTGCTAAAAATCGCTTTTTCATAGTATTCTCCCTTCTTCGATCAGCGGGACAAAGTCCCCCTCTTTATCTGTTCTTATAAACCTTAGACGATAAGGAGTTAACGTGGGTTCCAAAAATTTAAATCCTTTTTTTTGTCCTTTTTTGTCACAAACAGCCCTGTGAAACACAGGGCTGTCAGTATGTTATTTCGCGGTAAAACTCTTAACCTTGCTCCATGAGCTGTATGTGGTCACATCTCCGTATGTGAAGTATACTCTTACTCTTGCATAGTAGGTGGGCTTTTCTGTTGCAGATGTAGAAAGCTTTTCTACATCCTTACTGTACTTAACAGTCTTGGTACCGTTTACCTTCTCATCGATCACGGTATTCTTAAACTTCTTATCTGTAGCCACCTGGATCTGATATCCGGTACCGGCCTTTTTCTTATATGTGATATTGAAACTGCCGTTAGCCATCGATACCTTGGATATAGCCGTCTTCTTAGGCATTGTAGCGCACTGTAAAGTGTCACTGAACAGTCCGACAAATACCTTATCTGTTACTGCACGTACCTTGTAGTCATATCCCGTAGCAGCCTTAAGCTTCTTAATAGTTACGCTGTTAGTCTTGGATGTAGTTACAAGCTTATTGTTCTTATCATATATTTCATAGAACTCTGCACCGTCGACCTTACTCCAGGTAAGTGTAAGAGAAGTCGTCTTAGCCTTCTTTACCTTGAGACCTTTTACCTTATCTACCGCATAGTCATACTTTGAATCCTTGCCTAAGGTATCGCACTGAAGCTTCGTTCTGATGAGGATCCTTGACTTCTCGGTAAAAGTATCTGCCTTGTCAAATCCTATACCTCGCTGACCGTCAGACAGCCATACCGCATTCGCCATGGAGCCTTCGTAGTCAAATTTCTTCTCACTCAGATCATCCACCGCCGCTTCAACAACGATCAGGAACGGCTCACGCTCTCCGATATTTAAGTAGATTGCTGTCGCAGCATCGGTCACTTCTTGCGAGAAATGGGTCATCATTGAAACATAACCGCCCCATTTTCCGTTTTCACCCAATTCTCTTTTAGGATTTGAAGTATCGGGAACAGGCAATTCGTCAGGAATCTCAAGATTCTGATCGGTTGTCTTTCCGAAAGTGGCAGTATCCGACCAGTCTGTAAAATAATACTGCAAACCCGCTTCGTAGTCATCCAATAATCCAAACTGGATGCAGTAACGGTATCTTACCTTAAAGGTATGGTTCTTAAGGTCAAATGCATCGTTTTTTAAAGTTTTCTTTAATAGCTTTCCTTCAGCTGCCGCATCGGCTTCCATCAGAGTAATTTCATTCGTATTGTCATCGTATCCTCCGCCGAAACCGGTATAAAAGGTGAATCCGTCCGCGTAAGCATCCTGTTCCTTTTTGTCCCAGCTCTTGTTATACTGCCAGTCCCCGCCATCTACCGAGATGTCAAACTGAACTGTTGTCTCAAATGCGTTAATTCCGTATTTTACTTCAAATTCTGTAAATTCATCTTCATACCAATCATTCTTAAACTCTACGTATTCAGTGCTTGCTTCATAGTCCCTGACCAGCTTAAGTACATCATCGTTCTGTTTTACGATAGACGAAATCCAACGTGTATCGCTCTCATCTATATTGATGATCGGCTTATACGGCTTGATCTTCCCAATCCCCTTCGGGAAATAATCCTCAATGATCTTATCAGCTGCGGAAGCCTTCACTCCGCCAAGAGTTAAGATAAGACACGAAACCATTAATAACCCCAATAAAAACTTTGACAGTTTCTTCATTTTGCTCCTCCTTGTATAATATGTATTGCTCCCTCATAAGATAAAAGAACATGGGATATACCGAATCTTAAGCCTTTGTGATAAAAATAACCAACGAAACAAATCCCATGAACCAATATATATTTATTATACCAAAAAAATAGAAAAAGTCAATAAAAACATGTTACTTCCTGCCTGTCAGATAATACACCGCAAGGGCGGTCCTGTGAGACAGATCCTCCTTTGAAAGGATATTTGTGATATAGTTCTTGACGGTACCCTCAGAGATGTAGAGTTTTTCCGCTATCTGCTTATTGGAAAGTCCTTCTGCAACAGCTTTTATAATGTCGAGCTCACGGTCGGTATATCCGGAAGCATCAAAACCGGTGTTTTCAGTATCCCACCTCATCCGGCACTCCGTGCCACCTTCCCCTCGAGGGGAAGGCTGGGAAGCGGATGCCCCACTGCCTGATGAGCTAACAAGCCCGGTCAATGACTCAAGTATGTTTTCATCCATTACACCTGCCCCATGATATACGGATTTTATCATCTGCTTTAAGTGCTCCGGAGTATGATTTTTGATGAGATAGCCTTTTGCTCCGTTTTTCAGAGCCTGCTTTACCAGGTCATCGTCATCAAATGTGGTAAGGATCAGAACCTTCCCCAGATTCTTCTCCACGATATATTTGGTGGCCTCTATCCCGTCCATGACCGGCATCTGGATATCCATCAGAAAAACATCGGGAGCTTGTCTTTCCGCCAGTTCGATAGCATCCTTCCCGTTAGCTGCACACCCTATAACCTCAAACTCATCATCCACATCCAGGATGATCCTCATGCCGTCCCTCACAAAATCGCTGTCATCCGCGATTATTACTTTGATTTTATCCATATCTACCTCACATCGGCAACAGCATGTTGACTGTAAAGCCGTTCTCCGTCTCAAAACTTAAGGTGCCCCCGGCACCTCTAACCCTGCTCCTCATACCGGATATGCCCATGCCGTCTTTAAGTTTCACACATCCTATCCCGTTATCGGCTATGCTGCATCTTACCATTTTGTTCATTACGATGATACTCAAAAGGATCCTTGTGCATTTCGAATATTTCATCGAATTGGTCACCGCTTCAAACGCATTGTCAAGGATGATCTCCCAGTTCGCTTCCGAGATAAGCGACATATCTCCGGAAGTGTTAAGTTCCATCTCCACACCCTTTTCGTTGCAATCCTCACAGAGCTTATACAGCTGCAGCATGGACTGTTCCTTTTTTTCAGGTCTCTCTTTTCTTAAGATAGCCCTTATCTCATCCATACCGCCGCGCATCCGGTCGATCACGCCCTGTAGCATGGCTTTTGACTTTTCCGGATCCTTATCGAGGATTACTTTTATTGCTTCTAACTGGTATATGGAGCCGTTTATGTTGTGCCCCAGCTTATCATGCAATGTCTGAGCGAGCTTCGAACGGCTCTCTAAAAGCCTGTTTTCCGCCAGCAGCATATTTTTACGTATCTCGGCCTTACTTTCCTCATCCATCCGGTAAATATTCTTTTTCAGATCCTGCTCAATGATAGTTTCCTTCATCATCTGTTTTTTATATTCATTTATGATAAAGTAATGCTGGATATACAGGATGGCAAGCATGCTTACAACAACTACCTGCATTCCCACTCCGTACGGATTGGGTGCAAACGCCGCGATGCTTACAAATGCATACCATTTAGCTGACGCCTTTATATCCGATAATATTTCAAAAACCACAAAAAACAAAAGGATCAGAAAACCTCTTCCGCCGAAGTACAGAAGAAGAGCGATCAGCCCCGTTCCGGCTATATATGCCGGGATCTTCAGCTTACCTTTAAGCAGTTCCTTTACCACCATACAGCTTACAAAAAACAGGCTAAGCAGGAGTACCGGCAACGATACCCCTGCTTCACTGCTGCTTATTATACTTAATATATTGAATACGATCAGGAATCCCAATCGTACAGCTGTAAAATAATTGTTCCGTAAAGTTTTTTCCATTTAAGCTTCAGCCTTTTTCATTTTTAGCCCAAGTCCGGCTATGCTGATCACAAAAGTCAGATATGCGGCTACTATACATAATAACATAATATAGGCCGAGTTGTCACCCACAAAAATCATTTCGGTCCCTTCCATAAACCATTTCTGAGGCATAATACCCGAGATCACCTTGATAAGCTTTGTGGTCGCATTAAGAGGGAAATAGAGGCCGGAAAGGAGGGACGAGAGCGACCAGATGGTAAAGGCCACAACGTTCGCTGTCATTACATCTTCAAAGAGGATTCCCAAGAGAAGACTGACGGAGCAGAATATAAGTCCCAAAAGGAAGGTAAGGACCAGAATCTGTCCGCGGGCCATCCCGAGGTTTTCTTCACTTATAAACATTATGCCTATCCCGAGGATAATTGTCAGCAGCGCTGATACTACCACTCCCGAAAGCAGTTTTGCTAGGAAATAGGTAACATTTCCTGCATTCGTAAGCTTTATCCTTGTAAGTACCTGTTCCTTCTGTTCCTGGATAACCGTATGAGCCACAAATACACCGCAGAACATAAATCCCAGGGTAAGAAATGCAAATACATATCCCATACGGGTCTTTTTGTTGTTCTGCTCCCTGGATAATACTCTTGTATCCGGATTTTGGAGTTCAACGATTTCCTTTTCTATTTTTAAGGCATCAGCAGATTTTAAAAGTTCCAAGGTCTTTTCAGGATCATAACCGGCCAAAACAGCAGCATTCTGTATGCGCATCACTGCATTTTTTACCTCTGTAACAAACATCGCATATCTTCCGTCATCGGAAAGAAGATCGATGGAAAGTGCATCTGCACTGTTGCCGTCAAACAGCATCCGGTCAAAGTCGGGACTTAAATACATCGCTGCAGTCATCCTGTCCTCGATACCGTCATTTTTCACCTTTGTCCTATATTCATCAAAAGTCATTCCGTTAACTTTCGCTCTTAAGATCTTAAACAGTCCGTTGTCTGCCAGACTTTTAAGGAAATACTCCGAAATATCAGTTCCTGATGCATCATAAACCTTTATTATGAGCACACCGTTTCCGTTATTGTAATATGCGACCTTTTCATCAGGGCCTTCAAGCTCACCGATTTCATTCTCCAGGAAGCCTGCTGCATAGTATGAGCTGTCCGCCACCTTTACATTTAGCATAATTATAGATAATACCGGCGTTAATACTAAAAAGAACCAGAATCCTTTATTTCTGAAAAGAAGTTTAAGCGTGGTTTTTAATATGGTATTCATTTTCTTCCCAGCCTCCTTAAATAACAAGCAAATACCGAAACACATGAACATCCGACAACTATCGCTCCCGAGTAAAGCAGGGCACTGAGTATGTAATCGCTTTTTCCTTGTACCAGAATCTCGATCAAGGCCCTGTTCTCATGATATATCGGAGAGATATTTTTTAAGCTTTGCGACATAGAGGAAAACATATAGGTTTCAAAGCTGCCGCCAAAGAATCCCCATACCCATACAATACTGAATGTAAGTATGATCGTTAATACCATGCTGTCCGTTATGGAATAAAGCATGATGCCGAAGGCTGTGGCGGCCATTATCGAAAAGATAACGATCAGTGCCGAAAGGAAGAGGTTTCCCCAATGGACTCCGAGAACCAGTGATGAAATAACTGCAGACAGTCCTATGCCTACGACCACAGCGGATGCCAAAGAGGCAAATCTTGCAAGATAAAGCTTAAATTCGCTCACTCCGGAAACGGTAAACTTGTGACGGATCAGGTTTTTCTTTTCATTTGTAAAAAGTGCCGCACCGCAGACTATCGCACACCATCCGAAATAGATGATCTCGATTATGCCGTAATAATCGACAGAATCAACCGGCGGTATGAAATCAGCCTTATTTACCGTAATATCGGCTGCTTTGGCCGGGGTTGTCCCTAAGGAAAGTGAATTATAAAATATTGAAATGATTCCTTCTGTTATCTTTCCCTGGACCTTATATTCTTCCTGTTCGTATATCGTATATTTATCATCATTAAAATCTATAAAGCAGGCTATCTTATTTTTACTTACAATATCCTTGATCTCTCCTTCGGGATATTCTGCAAATGTAATTTCATTATTTTCACCCATCTTACTCAGAGCTTCGTTCATGTACAGCTTTGATCTTTCACCGGACACTCTGTATCCTACCGTAAAGCTTCCGGCATCCTCATATTTCTCCATAAGAGTCGAGAATGCACTCATAAGAACCGCTGAAACCAGGATCGGAGCAAGTACGAAAGCTAAGATATTTATGCTGCTCCTGGACATCAGCTTTATGTTGTTTTTTATCAGATATCGTATCATTTTATCATCTCCTGTATCTACACCTCATCCGCCCTTGAGGGGATATATATCGTCACACGAAGTGTGATGATATATCCCTGGCGAAGGGAAGCTGTCTGATTAGTAGTCCCTGAGTTTTTTACCTGTAAGTGTCAGGAATACTTCCTCCAAAGAAATCTTTTCGGTATCCTCAACCACCAGCTTCTTTAACTCTTCGCTGCTTCCGCACGCTATGATCTTGCCGTTATCCATGATCGCAATCTTGGTACATATAGCCTCGACCTCTTCCATATAGTGGCTGGTATATATGACGGTTGCACCGTTGCGGTTTGACTCCTTTATCTTATCTAATATGAAATTCCTTGACTGGGGATCGATACCCACCGTCGGTTCATCAAATATCAAAAGATCCGGATGATGTCCTATAGCGCATGCTATATTAAGTCGCCTCTTCATACCGCCCGAAAAGTTCTTGGCGTAATCATTCTTTCTCTCGCTTAACCCTACATATTCTAAGGACTCCTCTATAGCCTTCTTTAAGTCATTTCCTTTTATACCGTAGAGAGAGGTAAAGAGCTCAACATTTTCCCATGCCTTTAAGTTCCCATGGATGGCCAGCTCCTGAGGGATGTATCCGACTTTATGTAAAAGCTCTTTTCTGTTTTTCTTAAAATCCTTTCCCATGAATTCTATGCTTCCGAGTGTAGGTCTTACTATATCGCATATCATGTTCATGGTAGTGCTCTTGCCTGCACCGTTCGGTCCTAAGAGTCCGAATATCTCGCCCTTCTTTATTTCGATATTAAGGTTATCTACTACTACCTTGTTGTCGTACTTCTTTGTAAGATCGATTGTCTTAAGTATTGTATCCATTGTGTTCCCTTTCTTGTTCTGTGACAAGGGGACGGTTCTCCTGTCACATGTTTTCGTTCTTGTGATGGTATCACTATATCACCTTGTTACAAGTGTTGGTAGTGAAAAAAGATACATCTTTGATATGACTTTAGTCACATTAAAAAAACTCCGTCCCACCAAAGCGGGACGGAGCAGAGTAACTGTGATTAAAAACTTTAAGGAACCTAAACCGTTTTTTGCACTATATATTTTTCTCTTCGAATAATTTTTATCTACTGTTCAATTTTCCTTGAGAAATCATTTATAAAATTTTCTATGGTCAATGGTGAAACACGTAATATAGTTTCATTTCTTTTATTGAAAATTTCAATCTGATTTTCTCCTGGTGCCGCAAAACTCAGTTTACAGTTACTGACTCTTTTGAATGTTCCAACTATTTCAAGAGATACTTTTTTCTTAAAACACCAAAAGTAGATTATTAGATAATTATCATCTATTTTATATTTTATAGACAATACACTTATCATCCATATCAGAGCCATAAAAAAACCGATAATTAAATAGACAAAGCTCATTTTTTCTTCATATTTAGATATAAATAACACCAAAAATGAACCCAAAAAATATCCCATTGGCATAAATAAAAATAACTTGCTATATTGAGCTTTATATAACAATATAATTCACCACCGTTTACATAACGAAAAACTTTTAAATATAACTAATCATCCACCCTTTGATGTGTTTATGGTGCAGGAAAGAATTATCCAACACATCCACCAAACGGGAGCCGTCCTCTCTGATTGATTTACGCTCTGGCTCTGTTAGCTATAGCTTTAATGATGCATGTGATGATAAGTAAGAGCAGACCGGCACCGAATGCGATACCGCCGACTATCATCATCATATCCGCCATAGGAAGTCCGAGTACCTTAAGTACATTGGAGTCAGGAATATCAAGGATGAACTTAAATGCTATAGCAGCTCCGGCAGTAATAGCCCCTGCGATCATAGCCGAGATACTTACACCCTTACCTGTAAGTGACTCATACCCGATATTACCTAAAAGCATCAGGATGATGAACAATGCCGCAAGTCCGGGAGCAATCCATTTTAAGACAGGTATCAGCTTTACAAACCTTGATATATCAAAATCCATACCGGTCTCTTCAGCGATGAAATCCATGTCGATCTTATCGGTGCCCAGTGTATCAAATACGTCGTCGAGCTGATCTCCGTACTTCTCTCCGAAGTTATCGATATCTTCCATGGTGATATCCGCAAAATCACCGCCTAAGTTCTTTACATCCTTATAGATGGTCTTCTTATTCTTCTTAACATAATCAAGGATGGTCTTTTTCGATATACCTTCGGGTTCCTCTCCGCTAAGTACCGACTCTGCCATATCTGCAAGATTGTCGCTTATGAACTTCTTGACCGTGGGAGTATCCATGATCTCTTCCAATTGTTCGGAAGTAATATCAAATTCCTTTGAGATATTGATATCCGCTTTATCCTCGATCACCTCTACCAGGTTTAATTCTTCGCCGTCAGAATCGAGTACCATCCGGGACAGATCGGTCTCATTTAATGCATCACCTATATTATCCTTGTTGATAGTCTTTAGTGCAGAGTATTCAACTATACATACGGTAAAGAATATGATAAGGAACAGACTTAAGAAAATGGTAAGTATCACCCTGCCTGCTCCGGCCTTTTTCTTGGGAGGCTTTGGCTGTTTAGGATGTGCCTGTACAGCTTGTGCGGGTTGAACTGCCTGAGTGGGTTGAACTGCTTGGGGATTACCGGAATAGTAGCCCTGTTGGGGAGGTGTCTGCTGGTACTGCTGAGCCTGCCCGGGCTGCTGTGTATACTGGCCTTGCTGCTGAGCATACTGGTACTGACCCTGCTGAGGTGCATACTGCTGTGCCGGCTGCGGGGATACAGCTTCTGCTGCACTTGCATTTTGCTGCGATACCAGTTCTGCCGCTACTGCTGCCACCGCTGCCGCTCCTGCTGCCACTTCTTCTGCTTTTATTTCGGTCTCGGCGGTTACTGTCTCAGCGGTATTTTCTGCAGTCTCAACCGCATCCTGTACTACTTCTGATGCAGCTTCTGCAACTACATCTTCCACTGCAGGCGCTGCTTCCTGCACGGTCTCTTCCACAGCCTCTGCCACATTTTCTGCTGCATTTTCAACCGCTTCCGCAGCTGCCGGTGCCTTTAACGGACTTCCGCATTCCCTGCAGAAATTACTATTGTCATTGTTTTGAGCACCACAATTACGACAAAACATAACTACACCCCTTTCTATGTATCAAACTTGTTTTCCGTATCATTGTCTGACTTCTGTCAAGATATTTTAATTTTAGTCTTTGTTAAGTATATAGTCAATACAAAATTTCACTCTGTTTTCGTTATTATCAACTCTCGCCGTCACTTGCTTTTGGAGGCTTGTTTACTCTTAGCACATCCGAACCACTGCATGGAATAAATATGTCAAGTTCTCTCATATTCTTAATCCATTCAATACTTCCGTAATCAGCCAGATGATCATTGTCCATAGATGCTCCCCAATCATTCATTGCAAGAACCATACAATATAAAATCCGCTTTGTTTCACGCGTACTTTTTCCTTCAGAATTGTTATCGGCATATATTCTGTCATATTCATTATACATAGTGATCGTACTGCCACCCATTGCACCATTCATATACTTTATTGCCTGATCCTGCTCCATATTTTTTACATTCTGGTAATACTCTATGTAGCTTCCATTATATTCATCCATAATCTTATCGGCTTCGCTTCCGTACTTTTCCGTTAATTCTGAAACAGGCACAAGTTTACCGTCTTTAAATACCGCTAATCTGCGAGGAGCGGATCCCCCATAATAAATACTGTTTTCATCATCAAGATATGACTCGATCTTTGAAAAATTACCATTCCATCCGTCAAGCAGTGACAGTCGCGAAATACGAGCTGAAAAATTCAAATTATTATTAAAACCGAACATCATACATCCCGGAACACTTTCATCTTTTTGTCCCGGTCCTTTTTTAAATGCATTGACAAAGAAGTAAACGTCCTTATCATCTCTTATTTCAAGTGATGTCTTATCCGACTGATATATATTGCCGTTCTCATCCGCCTCAAGTGCAAAATTTCTTATTGCATGGAGCACACATCCGTCATGATCACATACCTGTTTTATTATACTTCCTATATCATCTTTAAGATTCAGCTCCACATCCCCATCAAGTGTAACTGAAAGTCCACCATTATCCGTTTTTTCTTCTTTCCCGGATTTATCTTCATTCTCGGATTTTTCATCTTTGTCACGGTCTCTTCTGCTTGATTTGTCTTTTGAACCGTCTTTAGAACAAGCTGTGGCAAACACCATGGAAAGAACCATAATAATAACCGTAATTCTTTTTAATACTTTTTTCATCATAACATCTCTCCCTATATCAAAGCTTGGGCTGTCGCATATTTAGCAAATCTCCCACTTTCCCTGAACCTCTTAGTCCCGTCATGAGATATACATTTGTTGACGGATTATCCATAAGTCCTCCTTTTGACATGTCATCTATAACTTTTATATTATTCTATAACTTTCTATAACTTTTATCAACAAAAAAGAGCTGTGTTTTAAACACAGCCCTGATCTTTATCTTACGATTATTATCTTTCTCGGACACTTCTCGGCACACTTGCCACAGCCTACGCACTTCTCGTAGTCGATATGTGCAAGATTGTTCTCTACAGTGATAGCTCCTGCCTCACACTGCTTAGCGCAGATACCGCAGCCGATACATCCTGCAGTACAATATGCTCTTGTATCCTTACCCTTATCCTTTGAGTTACAGCCTACCGCATACTTTGATGTAACGGGACGGAGCTCTATCACGTGATTAGGACAGGTTTTGATACATACGCCGCAGCCGGTACATTTATCGGTATCTACTGCTGCTATGCCGTTTACGATATGGATGGCATCAAACTTACATACGCTTACACAGCTTCCGTAGCCCATACAGCCGTATATACAGTCCTTCTCGCCATGTCCGGGGATAAGTGCCAGCTTACGACAGTCAGCTATACCCTGATATCTGTACTTAAAAGTTACCTTGTCACAGGTGCCGCTGCACTTTACATATGCGGCCATCTTAACTGACTCTGTCGCTTCCGTACCCATGATGGCAGCTATGTCTGCATGGCGTCCGCCGGGACACTGGTTGATGGCAGCATCGCCCTTTACTATAGCCTCCGCACACGCATCACAGCCTGCGAAACCGCATCCGCCGCAATTGCTTCCGGGAAGGCATTCCCTGACTAAAGCCACTCTTTCATCTGTTTCTACAGCGAACTTTTTAGCGGCGATACCGAGCAGGAGACCTATGATAAGGCCTACAGCACCTACAACTCCGCCGGCGATAAGTACACCTTTTATGCTAAATGCAAGAAATATCATATCAGTTTCCTCCTTAGATGAGTCCTGCGAAGCCGCAGAATGCTATAGCCATAAGACCTGCGGTGATAAGCAGTATGGGAGAACCCTTAAGGACATGGGGGATGTCGTTGTTCTCTGTCCTCTCACGGATACCTGACATAAGGACTATGGAGATGCAGAAGCCCACTGAGGTGCCGAATCCGTTTACGATGCTCTCAAGGAAGTTGTAATTGTTCTGTACGTTAAGGAGTGCCACACCGAGTACGCAGCAGTTGGTGGTGATAAGAGGAAGATACACACCGAGTGCCTTGTAAAGTGAAGGTATGAACTTCTTTAATATCATTTCAACCAGCTGTACAAGTGCTGCGATAACAGCGATGAACACTATGGTCTTCATATATTCGAGCTCGCAGGGAACCAGGATAAAGTTATATATCAGGCTGGCTACTGCGGAAGCTACTGTTACTACGAAGATTACGGCACTGCCCATGCCGACTGCTGTCTTGGTCTTTTTTGATACGCCGAGGAAAGGACAGATACCTAAGAACTGGCTTAATACTACGTTATTTACCAATGCGGTGCTGACTAAGAGGAGTAACATTTCTTTCATTATCTGTTACCTCCTTCCGAGCCTGTTTTATCTCCCGCTGTCTCGGGGAATGCATTTTTGTTTACAGCCTTAACATCGCCTTTCTTGGCTGCTGCTTCATCAAGCTTCTGCTCGATCATCATACGGTTCTTGGTGCAGGTCTCGCCTACACACTCGGCACAGTTGCCGCCGCATGCAAGTGTAGAGGTAGCCTGAGGAGCATCACCGTTGGTCGCGCTCTTAAGCTTTAACTTGTTCTGTACTGCAGTAAGTATGGCAAGTACGAAGAATGCACCGGGTGCCATAACGAATATCGAGAAAGGCTCGTATCCGTCAGGAAGTACATGTGCTCCGAATATCGTACCTGCACCTATAAGCTCACGGATAAGTCCGATCACGGTAAGTGAACAGGTAAATCCGAGTCCCATGCCGATACCGTCAAAGATTGACGGGAGTACGGGATTTTTGCTGGCATATGCCTCTGCACGTCCTAAGATGATACAGTTAACAACGATAAGAGGGATATAGATACCCAGTGATTCGTTAAGTGATGGAAGGAATCCCTTTACAAGTAACTCGACTATGGTAACAAAGGATGCTACGATAACGATAAATGCAGGCATCCTGACTTTATCGGGTATGATCTTCCTCAAAGCCGATATCATAAGGTTCGACATAACGAGGACCGCGGTAGTGGAAAGTCCCATGCCGAGTCCGTTAAATGCAGATGTGGTAACTGCCAGAGTAGGACACATACCGAGCATCAGGACAAGAGTGGGATTTTCTTTAACAAGTCCGTTATAAAGACGTTCTGTACATTTATTCATCTGAAAATCCTCCTTCCCTTAGTCTATCGATGCCGCTACCATGAGTCCTGCATTCAGCATATTGGTGACTGCCGATGTGGTAATGGTGGCACTTGAAATAGCATCTATCTCAGTAGTTCCGTTCATGTTGATGTTACGCTTTGTAAGCTTATAGCTTCCGGGCTGAACACCCTTAAACTGGTCCTTGAAATCGCCGTCCGCTTCCGGGTCGTCGTCCTTAGCCTTCATACCGAGACCGGGAGTCTCGCTGATGCTTAAGAACTCGATACCCTTTAAGGTCTCATCATCGGATACGCCCATGATGATGGTGATCTGTCCGCCGTAACCCTTTTTAGAGGTAACGGTGATGATGTCGCCTATCTTGTTGCCGTTATCATCAAGGGCTTGAAGCACTTCATCTATGGTAATGGTGTCAAATTCTTTATTGTTGTTATTCTGATCGATGAGAGCCTGTGCATCCTCTAAGGTACCCGAAGGTGCTTCCGTCGTTTCCTTCATCTCGGCAAATACGCTTTTAGCGGCTTCTGTCTTGGTCTTTGCTTCCGCTTCGGCTATCGGGTCCTTAGTTATCTCATATACGGCACCCAATGCAAAAGCAGCTATGATGGTGATCACGAAAAGGATTACCGCATCCTTAAGAAGTGTGCTTTTCTGCTTGTTGTCACTCATTTTGCAGCACCTCCTTTTTTCTTCTTTACGATACCGAAAGCTCTGGGCATTGTAAACTTCTCAATGAAAGGTACGAGAAGGTTGGAGAAGATGATGGCATACGAAACGCCCTCTGCCGAGTTGCCGCAGATCCTGATGATACCGGTAAGAAGTCCCAAGATGATACCGAATACGATCTGGCCACCCTTAGTGATGGGGCTTGTAACATAATCCGTAGCCATAAACCATGCACCGAGCATAAGTCCGCCGCCGCAGAGCTCGCAGAGCAGGTAGTAGAAACCGTCGCTACTTAAGCCATAGCCGCCGAAAATAACTACGAATACCGAGAATGTTGCGATATAAGCTACAGGAATACGTAAGCTTATGATCTTTTTCACAAGGAGATATGCTGCTCCGATGAGGATTGCCAAAGTACTGGTCTCACCGATCACACCGCCTGTAAAGCCGAAGAACATATCAAAAAGCGATACGCTATCCTTAATGTTCTGTCCTGCTTCAAGGGTTTTAATGACTGCAAGAGGGGTAGCTGAGGAAATACCGTCCACTGCTGCCGCACCGTTCATGAAATGTGAGCTTGCCTGCTCAACACCGAATGCTGTCATTCTGCCTGCAAAACATATGAGCAGGAAACATCTGGCTCCAAGTGCGGGGTTCATGAAATTCTGTCCGAGTCCTCCGAACATTTCCTTTACTACCAGGATGGCAAATGCACTGCCGACTACCGGTATCCAGAGCGGTACCGATGCGGGCAGGTTCATGCCGAGGAGCAAGCCTGTAACCAAAGCACTGCACTCGTAAGGTGCGCTCTTTTTTACTACGAATCTCTTCCATAAGAACTCACATACGCATGCCGATGCCACACTTGTAAGCAGTACCAGGAATGCTTTAAAACCAAACTGATATACTCCGAATACACTTGCGGGTATAAGGGCTATGGCCACATCCCGCATGATCGAGCGTGTCGTGACTCCGCTTCTGACATGGGGTGAAGCGGACACGTTGTATAAGTCTTTCATGATATTCTCCTAATATTTTATAAGATCCTTCGCTGCGCTCAGGATGACATTAAATCACAGAACCGTCACTATGATCGGTACACCTCATCCGGCACTTCGTGCCACCTTCCCTTCGCCAGGGACGGCATCCCTCGCTGGGACGGCATCAAGCCACTCCGTGGCTCGATATGTCTTCGCACTACGTGCATCGATATATCCCCTCAAGGGAAGGCTTATTTCAAGTCGTTCTCCGATTGATCTATTTCTTCTTACGATTATCTAATATGCTGCGTCTGGTCTGCTTTAAGCTCTGGGTAAGCTTTCTGCCGGCGGGACAAACGAAGGTACATGAACCGCATTCCATACATTCCATACCGCTGATGGCTTCGAAGGATGCATCATCGAAACGCTCTGCTGCTTCCATCATCATCTGGGGTATCAGGTTCTCAGGGCAGGCCTCAACGCATCTGCCGCAGCGGATACAGGGACCCTCGGGAACAAGGAGCATCGGATCCTTTATAAATGCAAGGAGTGCCGATGAGGTCTTGGTCACAGGTATATTTACATCGAAAAGGCCAAGACCCATCATTGTTCCGCCGGATATCAGCTTTTCGGGCTTAACCTTAAAGCCGCCTGCTGCTTCAAGCACCTCTGAATACTTGGTACCTGTCTTTACATTAAAGTTCTGGGGATTTACCACCGCATCACCGGATACCGTTACAACTCTTCTCATAAGAGGTGTGGTCTCCGCTACCGCCATATGGATGGAAATGACCGTATCTACGTTATTTACGATACAGCCCGCATCCGCGGGAAGCATGGAGGAGTTGATCTTTCTGCCGGTGACAGCTTTTATGAGCTGACGCTCGCTGCCCTCGGGATACTTGGTACGTACGACCTGTACTCTGATCCTGTCCTCGTTTTTAACAAGCTCGCTGATATGCTCTATGGCCTTGGGCTTGTTGTCCTCTATGGCGATGACGCCCTGAGCGTTGTCAAAAAGCTGTAAGATGATACGTACGCCGTCTACTAACTTTTCGCCCTCCTCAAGCATCATGCGGTAGTCGGAAGTAAGATACGGCTCACACTCCGAACCGTTTACTATGATATAATCTATTGCATTTTCATCCTTGGGGGTAAGCTTTATGAATGTAGGGAATCCGGCGCCGCCCATTCCGACTATGCCGGCTTCTTTTACTATATCCCTTATCTCCTGCTTACTGAGCTTGGTATAATCACGCTTTGTGCCTAAGCCCTCAACAGGGGTATATTGCTCATCGTTTTCAATATAGATGGCATCAACGATGCTTCCGGATACCGTAAGTGTAGGCTTGATACCGGTAACTGTACCTGATACGGATGCCGCTATCGGAACCGATACAAAGCCAGATGCTTCCGCGATCTTCTGTCCCATAAGGACGTGATCGCCGACTGCAACGACCGGCTTTGAAGGTGCACCGATATGCTGTGACATCGGATAGACAAGTTCTTTTCCGGGCAGAAGGCTGACCGTGGGCTTGTCCATGGACAGTTCTTTGCCCTCATAAGGATGTACGCCACCCTTAAATGTTCCCTTATTCATAAATACCTCCATTCGGCATTATTCAAGACTTCAGACTGTTTCCATAAGAAAAAAATCTTTCTTATATATATGTTACTCGACACAAGCACGTATTGTACACCAATACAAGTGGCTTGTCAAGAGGGTTATCACGATTCGGCAGGGATTTCGGAAGTTTCGTTTTTTGCGGCTTTTTTCTTCTTCCTTTCCTTACGTTCCACGCGGTTATCGGCATGCATTTTTTTGTATGCTTTTCTGAAAAGTTTTACCGCTTCACTCATTACATCCTTGGTCTCATCGTCTATTTTTCCCATGGATTTGAGCATGTTTACGGTGGACTTGAATGTAAAAAGGTCCTCGACATTGTCAACTCCTGCGGCCTCTACCACCTTCCAAAAGCCCTCGACGACTTTTTCCCTTTTTTCTCTCGAAAGTGACATGAACCAGTTGGTAAGCGTAGCGTCCACGTTACGGCTTAAGGCCTTCACATCGGTCTCTCGGATGAAGTCCCCTCTTCTTATCTGCCAGGTATACAGGGAATGCTGCCAAAACGCCGCCCCACTGCTGTGGATCACACTGCTTTTCCTGGTGGGCTCAAGCAGCATACCGACTACGGACTGCTGTGGTATGTAGGAATGTATCCTGTCCTTTATCGCCTCAAACTCGGGACTTTCTATACGTTCGGTTTCAAAGCCCGGACCGTCTAAGCTCACGATATCTTTTATCCTTGCCCTTACCTTTTCCGAGCAGTACGCCGCGGCATATATAGCGAGATTCCCGCCTTTTGAGTGTCCGCAAAGTATTATGTCTCCTTCAAGGGCATCGGCCGCTTCCTCTAAGTATTTTACAGCATCCTCCTGGGACGGAACATGCTCAAGATACATCATGTTAAAGTCCTCTTTCCAGCCGGTTAAGGTCTTATCCGTACCGCGGAAGGCGATGAGTACCTGTTTTTCGGGAAGCAGCATCGTTATGGCTGAAAACTGCTCCTGTTTTTCTACGTCTATGATGTTCCTGAACCCGGTAAGACCCAGACAGGTAAATCTCGGGCTTGTCAGTAGTATTCCCGTCATTTCGGGATCTTCTTTATAATGAAAGCTTCTGCCGTCCCCGTCTAAGCTTGCCAGCTCTCTTATTTTGTTTACCGCATTCCACAGGCTGACAGGAGCGGCATCAAAGCTCTCCGGTACTACGCCGTCATACGGGAAATACGAGCAGCAGGCTATCACCGCATAGTCCGCTTCGCAGAGAGGAAGCCCCGCCAGGCTTATGTCTCCCCGCCATTCAAGATATGACATTATATCCATTTTTATCCCTCACTAAATACTACTTTCCACCTCATCAGTCGGCTTTGCCGACAGCTTCCCTTCGCCAGGGAGTGCATCGTATGTCGAATGCTTTAGCGTTCGACTCCATCACTGCGTGTATCGATATATCCCCTCAAGGGGAAGCCTAAAAAAACCGGTCCGCATAACGGACCGGAGTTATCATTTAGCCTTTTCACATTTGCTTGTTATATAATCACGTATCTGTGATTTTTCCATTTTTAAAGGAAGACTCAGCTCGCTGTACAGGCAATTTTCCGCGATGCCGAAATACCTCTCATCCATGGCTGTCAGCTTCTTGCCTATAGCGTCTCTCATTTCCTTACGCGCATGGATCTCTTTTATCAGCTGGACCACTTCTCTTAAGTCACAGTTCTGTATTACCTGTTTGTATCTCTCTTCGCGCTTTTTCTCGTCGGTTATGTCTAATTTTTTAATGCCGCATATCTCATCAATAAGCTTGTCCGCTTCAGCACGGCTCACAACTTTTCTGATGGTAACCTTTTTTCCGTCAACCGGTGCAAATATCTTGCCGTTACCGCTTTTGCCTATGGGACTGAGTGTATAATAAAGTCTTTCCTTGGAAACACCTTCCATGTCAAGAACACCTACAGATTCAACCTGACAAACTCCATCGCTGCCAAACACTACATACTCGCCAACATCAAACATGCAATACCTCACTTTCCCTAAAAATACAAAACCTAAAACAAATTGCCGATATATAAGTATTATAACACATTTGTTACAAAAATGTAAGTAAAATTTTAAATTTTCCCAATTTTATTTTTGGTGATTTTTACTGTATGCCACGGTGTAATTCATATGCAAATATCCATTGCTGGACTATACCTGTTACTCCCTTGAAAGCCGAAAATGCATCGTCTATTATCTTGGTATATCTTGCATAGGAGATGCTGTCGAGGAGTTTTTTGCGGGGCAGCTCGGATGTAGAAATCTTGATTTTAAGGGCTTTTTCGATATCTTCCTTTTCTTTCTCCGGGAAAAATTCTCTGTACAGGATGTCCTTTATGTGTACATCTACAGGGAATGCATCAGTATACCCGCAGCCGAACAGACACACGCAGTCTGCTACCTTTTCACCGATACCGGAAAAGGTACACAGCGTCTTTTTCGCCTCATCGTAGCCCATCTTTCGCAGACTATCCCCGTCGAATCCTTCGGTGATATACTTTACCGCTGTCTCATATATATATCGCTCGCGATAACCGAGTGAGAGCCCCTTCAGCCCCTCGGGTCCTTTTGAGGCTATGGATGCAGCAGTCGGAAAACCGTACCAGACGTTTACGGTATTTTGTTTCTGCGTCTTCCGGCTGCCTTTTGATACCGGCTCCTCATGTCTTTCTCCGAAACGCTCACACAGTGCCTCTATGCATTTTCTGATTGAAGGTATCTGCTTTTGCTGGGATATGATAAAGGATATCATCATCTCCCATACGTTTTGCTTAAGTATCCGTATATCCGAGGCATAACTGCAGGAAGCGCTTAAGAACCTTGCCCCATTGCCATCACCCTCCATGCTCCCGGCTCTTCTGACTATACTTCCGTAATCCCTCTTAAGGTCGAAGTAATCCTCCCAGTATTCTTCATACTCTTTTTTATCACACATGAAGGTTACTTCGCTGCCGTTTTGCTTTAGCTCCAGACATCTGTTGCCGGAGTATACGGTATATTCTCCCGATGCCGTTTCATAGAACCTGAACACCTGCCCGCTTTCCATTATTTTTTTCAAGTCGAAATACTCGGTCTTTATTGTAAACATGCGGTCTCTCCAATAGTTTTCCTTTTAATATAATAGTAATATAACACAAAAACCCCCGTTCGGTCAAACTGATTGACGAACGGGGGAATTGTGGAACTTTTATGTGGTTGTGTGACAGGAGAACCGTCCCCTTGTCACAAAGTATGATTACGCGTTAAACATGATCTTTTCGTCATCAAAGGCTTTTGCGATACCGATGGTGAGGATGATGGCAATGATCACGGTGCCTGCAAGGGATGCAAGGAAATTGGTAGCTAAAAGCTCGCCGTTACAAATGTCCTTGATCGCTATTGCATTACCATATACAGGGATCAGATATCTGTATACAGGTACTTCTTTTCCGCTCATGAACATAGTAAGCATACCTGCTACGATAACTACGATATAGCAGGGTGAGATAAGTGTGCTGGCTGCCTTGGTATCCTTAGCTCTGATGGATAAGAAGGAGATGACTGCTACGAAAAGGAATACAAGTGCAAGTGCGATGGCTGCAAGCTGTAAGCCCTGTACAAGATTGAGTGATAAGCCTCCGAAACCTTCTGCCATAGCGGTCTCTTCGCCGCCCATAAGTGACATGACCGGCATAGCTACCATCATCGATACTACATATACTATAGCGGAGATACCGCTTAAGATCATCATGGCTACTATCTTTCCTGCTGCGATGGATGTACGCTTTACAGGTGAAAGAAGCATGCTTGCCAGGGTTCCTCTTTCCTTTTCGCCTGCCATAGCATCAACGCCGACACCCATAGCTCCGGCAAAGAGCATGATAACGATCATATAAGGAAGCATCATGGAGATGAAACGTGACTGTGCTTTCTCTTCTTTCTCTATAACATCATTCTGAAGGTCAAATACATTGAGCAGGTCAAGGCTTCCTACACGCTCCTCAAGTAAGCCGGTCCTGTATACTTCAAGAACTCCGTTCATGAACATGCCGTACGTATTCTGTGAATAGTTTTCGGTAGTATTGTATGAAAGCTTGAGTGCAGGTACAGGTGAGCTTGAATCTACATAAGCTTTAAACTTCTGATCAAAATCCTGATCCATGTAAATGATCATCTCAGCATTGCCGTTTAATATCTCATCACGGTATTCCTGCTCATTTGCTCTGTAATCTGCTTCGCTTAAATAGGTGATATCGGATGTTTTGTCAAAACCGCTTTGGGTGATGGCATTTTTCATTCTGTCATCGGAGTTTACCACGTATACCTTATTAATGTGTTCCTCTATATCTGAGTTCATTTTTCCTACCATAAAGCCCATTATGCCGTACAGTGCGATCATTATGATGGCAGGCAGGATAAACATACTGAATACCAGCTTTTTATCGCCGAATACTCGTTTAAGTTCTTTCTTTAAAATAATTGACATTCCGCTCATTTTTATACCTCATTTTCCTTATTTCTCAACATGATATTTGCTGTACAGTTTGAAGAATGCGTCCTCTAAGTCCTCTGCCTGGTTTCTCTCAAGTATCTCAGGCAGTGTCCCTTCTTCCACCTTCTGTCCGGCGATGATAACACCGATCCTGTCGGAGAGCTTTTCTGCCTCACTCATGATATGGGTGGAAACGATAACTGTTTTTCCGCAGTCTCTTAAATGTTTAAGATAATCCGTTACGCTTCTGGCTGTAACAATGTCAAGACCGGATGTGGGCTCGTCGAATATGACTACCTTGGGGTCATGTACAAGACTTACTGCGATGGCTGCCTTCTGCTTCATACCTGTTGAAAGCTCTTCTATCTTCTTGTTCTTAAAGTCATTGATGCCGAATACTCCGAAAAGCTCTTCCTGACGTGCTACTATCTGTTCATCGCTCATGCCGTGCAGATGACCGAAGAATTTAAACATGTAGTCTGCAGAGAAATTGGGATCAAGCTTGATCTCGTTGGTAAGGAATGCTATGCTGTCTCTTACCTTTGCGCCTTCCTTTATGGTATCGAATCCGCATACGGAAACGCTGCCTTTGGTAGGCTTAAGCAGTGTGGCTACACATCTTAAGGTTGTGGTCTTTCCGGCACCATTGGGTCCTAAGAGACCGAAGATCTCGCCGGGTCTTGCTTCAAGAGAAACATTGTTGACCGCGATCTTTTTGTTTTCTTTGGTTTTAAGCTCCTGCATCTTTTTTGCATTGAGCTTGTAGATCTTAGTGAGTCCGTTAATCTGTATCACTTTTTTTGTCCTCCTAATGTTATATATACCTTATACTTCCTTTTACTATGTTATACCGGTCTTTTCTAACCTGTCCGGCTAACTAACATACATACTTCGTGTCATGCCATAGCATGCTTTCATTTTCCATGACTCCGCCGGCTTTTCTTCCGGTCATATCATTTATTTCACCTCAGAAACACCTTTCGGCATTTTCTCAGCGGTATACTACCTCAGATCCTTCAGTGTCTCATACAGCTCCATGTCTGAAGCGGTAAGCTTGATGTTGGTCTCTATGGTCTTTCCTTCGGTGTCGGTAAAGGAAATCCCGATCACTGTGCCCTCGGTCACTCCCTTTCTCTGCATTGCATCCAGGAAAAGGGGGAACTTCGGATGGTTGGTGGTAAATGTCTCCCATGCACCTTTAAGTTTCCATAATGCTGAAATATTAGATATGTTCATAATGTACCTCCCGGTTGAATGTTACTGTTTTCCTTTGTGTGTAACTTGTAAACCATCATAACACATATTTTAAATTTGTAAATCGATTCTTTTGTGGAGATAACAGGTTTTATTACCTCAAGAAGGAGTATTTAACTGTTTATGTGTTATATATACACCTATTACAGTTGAATGTCAAGTACTTTTTTTAAAATTTTTTAATAAATATAAAAATCGCCGACACGGAAACCGTGCCGGCGAACCCCAAATATATACATTTATAATGTCTGCTATCGATGTTGGCTGATCATGCAGGCTTAGCTCTCAGCGAGCTTGCCTACCATCTTTGTGATCTCATCGGGCTCAAAGGGCTTTGTTACGAACTCTGCCGCACCGAGCTTGATGGCATCAATCATTTTATTTTGCTGACCGGCAGCGGTGACCATGATGATCTTGGCTGCTGCATCGATCTCCTTTATAAGCTTTAAAGCACCAAGTCCGTCAAGTACCGGCATGGTGATATCAAGTGTAACTATATCCGGTCTTAACTCCTTGTATTTATTAACTCCGTCCTGTCCGTCCATAGCCTCGCCGACTATGTCGTGTCCTGCGTTCTCAAGTATGTTACGAAGAATCTTCCTTGATGTTCTGGAATCATCAACTATCAATATCCTGCTCATATGTGCCTTCCTCCTCTGTAATCTCCGGTTTATATGCTCATTTTCCCGTCGTATGCAGAAATAAGGTTGATCCTGTTGCCGCCGATATATACGGGCAGCTGCAGCAATCTTCCGCCATTTACGGTAACCTCTTCGGCCTTAAATACCGGAGGTACCATATCTACAAACATCTTATTGGAAATACCTGTAGCGTACATTCCGTTTACACAATTGATAAACTCTGCTACGGCATCTAACAGATCAAGATTAACCTTTTCAAACTCTTCATGGGCAAATGCCTCACCCATGCTCAAGAATCCGGCTTCTTCACCGGTGATACCGAGTGCCATCTCTTTATCGCCGCCCATACACTGGAAAGCCACGCCCTTGGACTCTACTGAGGAAACCCATGATGCACGTCCTACGTACGCATCCGAATCAACAAGACGGATAATGGTACGTACCGCAACCAAGATATGTTCTTTCTGCATCGGGTCACAATCGGAGGGAAGGAATAATGGAACTATCCTGTCGGAATCGCCCGATTTTAAATCCTCCATGTCAGTGGTGGTAAACTCCAATGACTTCTGATAATCAACAAATGCGTTCTCAAACTCTTTTAAAGTCATGAAACCGTTATCGGTAACTGCCTGTGCAAATGTAAGATACTGGTTGCCCTGAAGACCTAATAAGCGGCTCACCTGATCGTCGGTAAGATAGCCTTTTTCAACAGCTATATCACCGAATCTCTTATCCATCTGGGCCTGAAGGCGGTTAACCTCTTCAGACTGCTCCAAAGTCATGAGCTTCTCGGTAACTGCGATAAGTCCGAGCTTAACCCTGACCTTTTTCTGGGTATCAAATGCCTGCTCTAACTGGTCTAACGAAAGAATACCTGATTTTACAAGATAGTTGCCAAATAATTGATTAATCATAACATACCTCCCTGTACGTCAAAACGATATAGACACCTGTGGTTATAGTATACATCATTTCAAGCAAAAATGGAAGAAGAAATTTGATTAATTTTCTGCCGCAGCCTGAGGCTTCTCAACCTCGGTGATCGCTGTCTTTTTCATAGGGATACGGCAGTTCTTGTTGCTTCCGAATTCTACTATGACTACTTCATCCATAACATCTATTACAACACCGTAAAAACCGCTGGTGGTGAGTACGCTGTCGCCGATCTCAAGTGCTGCTATCATGGCGTCAAGCTGCTTCTGCTGCTTCTTCTGCGGTCTAAGTAAAACGAAATAAAATACAAGACCGATGATAACAAGGTAAGCGATAGGAAGGATCATGCTCATGCTTGAGCCTTCCTGGGTAGCGGTTAAAAACAAATTAGACATTACTTTTCTCCTCTTTCTTTTGATTCTGAAAAGCCTTCGAGCTTTTCTTTTTTATATTGTGCATATCTTCCTTCTTCGATGGCCGATCTTATCTCCGCCATCATATTATTATAGAAGTAAAGATTATGTGTCACCATAAAACGCATGCCGAGCATCTCACCTGCTTTTAGGAGATGCCTTATGTAGGCTCTCGAATGGTTCCTGCAGACAGGACAGCTGCAGTTCTCATCTATAGGACTGTCGTCTGTCTCGAAACGGGCATTAAGCAGATTGATCTTACCGTGCGAAGTATAGGCATGTCCATGCCTGCCGTTCCTCGTAGGATATACACAGTCAAAGAAATCAACTCCACGATTCACTGCCTCCAATATATTCTCAGGAGTGCCGACACCCATGAGATATACAGGCTTATTGCCCGGAAGCTCGGGTACTACGGCATCGAGTACGCGGTACATCTCTTCGTGCGACTCACCCACTGCCAGGCCGCCCACAGCATAGCCCGGAAGATCAAGCTCCGATATAGCCTTCGCATGCTCTATCCTTATATCCTCATATATGCCTCCCTGATTGATACCGAAGAGCAGCTGGTTTTTATTGATGGTATCCTCTCTTTGGTTCAGTTCGGCCATTTTGTTTTTACATCTGACAAGCCACCTGGTAGTACGCGCCACGGACTGCCTGATGTACTCCTTTTCCGCAACACTCGAAGGGCACTCATCAAAGGCCATGGCTATGGTCGATGCCAGGTTGGACTGTATCTGCATGCTCTCCTCGGGACCCATGAATATCTTGCGTCCGTCTACATGAGAGTTAAAGGATACGCCTTCTTCCTTTATCTTCCTGAGCTTCGCTAAGGAAAATACCTGGAATCCGCCGGAATCCGTAAGTATGGGCCTGTCCCAGTTCATAAACTTATGGAGACCGCCCAGCTTCTTTATCACTTCATCACCGGGGCGTACGTGCAGATGGTAGGTATTTGACAGTTCCACCAAGGTCCCTATCTCTTTTAAGTCCTCCGTGGATACGGCGCCCTTTATGGCAGCCGCAGTCCCTACATTCATAAATACGGGAGTCTGTATGGTCCCGTGAACGGTGACGAACTCGCCCCGTTTCGCTCTCCCGTCCTTAGCTTTTATTGTAAACACTTATACCCCGCCTTTGATAATCATACTGAAATATGAACAGTATATAGTATATATGCAATTCCGTAAAATTTCAAGTTTTTTATAAAAAAAGTTGACAACACCGTATTTTTGTAGTATTATCTTCAAGTACGCGATGCTTTACATGAAATAATGCAGATGTTTAGCGTATGGATAATGAATATAGGGGTATAGTTCAGCTGGTAGAATAACGGTCTCCAAAACCGCAGGTCGTGGGTTCGAATCCTACTGCCCCTGTAAAAAAAGCAACCTTCATTTGAGGGTTGCTTTTTGTTTAGTAAAACTTTGTGCTGTTTTTTTGTTTTTTTATATTAGGTTGTATTTTTGCTACGTTTAATGCTGCTTAAGCATTTCTATCTGTCTTTGGAGCTCAGCTATATAAGCCTTGCTTTCGGCACTTTCCCGTTCACGTTCCATGAGAGCAGCCTTTGTCTGGTCAAGCTCTCCCTTTGTCTGGTCTAGCTCGCCTTTAGTCTGGTCTAGCTCGCCTTTAGCCTGGTCTAGTTCGCCCTTAGTCTGGTCTAGTTCGCCTTTAACCTGATCCAAGTCCTCTTTGGCCTGGCGCAGCTCCTCTCTGGCATATATGGCCCCTTGCTCAAGATCCTTCCAAAGCCACTCCTCTTCTGCGCGTTTTCTCATCTGGTACCGGATACTCTCATCCTCGGTCAACTGCCATGCACTTGATATTGCATGATCGATCTGTTTATTCTCTGTCGCTATCATCTTTAGATCCTCCCATGTTTCTGCTTTGAACAGTCTGGCCAGGTTGACAAGTCCATTTTTTTTGTCGTTATCAGTGGCAAGATCTATTCTTGTAAGATTAACATTCGATATCTTTAATCTGTCGCTGTAAACACTGCCATCTTTTATATTTAAGAACATGTATGTGGAAAAAAATTCCGGAGCATCGCCGAATAATGTGAAATTACAAAATGATATCTGCCATACACCTTTTAAATCCAGATAACTGTCACCGTGATTGATGTTATCAAAGGCTCTGCACATGTACAACAAGCTTCTCTCAACCCAGCCTTTATGATGAAGCAGTTGCATCTCAAAATTCATTTCCTGAGTATGATTCACCATAGTGTGAACATCCAGATGTATCTCTTTGTCGGCAATGTTTTCTCCTAGTATTATAGGATTTAAGATTTCCACATCACTGATAGAGTCTCTGTCAACTCCGAGGAATGCAGATATCACAAGCCTTAAAGTGTCTTCATCGGCCTGAAGCAGAACCCTGAAAAGATAATCATTGCACATCTTAAAGTCGAGTTTTCCGGTTTTTTTCTTCCATTTGTCGGAATACTCCATAGTATTCCTGTAGTTTTTTGCCATAAATCATCCTCCTTGTGATTAATATCAGGAGCAGATTATGACAATTAACTCCACTCCTGCATAGTTTGTTGGAAAAGCATGAGTGGAATTTGAAGAACAATAATCAAAATAAAATAAATAAAAATAAAACTACAACCTAATAAAATAACCAGAAATCAAATATCCATAATCGTATCATGCCGCAGTCATACTTACACATCGGGAACTTATCCGCCGCGACGATGATGGAAGTACGAAGTATACCTCGTACCAATGCTTCATGCTCTGACAACTTTATAGTATCATAAATATATATGATTTGCAATGTTATTTTTATTTTGATGTAATTAATACGGAGCCTCTGACATTCGTAAAAAGCCTTGCCAGATCACCAAATGCAGGTAATCAAATGGGATGAGTTTGAAGAAATAAGCCCTGTCGGTTTATCGTCTCAAAACGGGCTAATCGCCAAAAGAACATCCGATATGGTCATGGCAAGGACTAAAAGAAGTACAGGATGTGATCGCCCTGTATCTAAGACGGAATGATAAGAACGAATTCAAAAAATATGTCGACACCCACGGGGAAGACATCAACCTGGAAAGTATGGAGTTTATCACTGAAATGCTTTCCTCAAAGGAATTTGAAGATTATATCAGTAACATCAAGAAAAAAAGGAAGGAGCGATTACAAAATGTGTAAGACAATCACAGAATTAATACAAGATGGTAAAGACGAAGGTAAAAATGAAGGTAGACTTGAAGGAATACCCGAAGGTGAAATTGAAGCTGTAAAAAATATGATAAAAGAGCTTGGCGTAAGTTTATCCAAAGCTCTATCTGTTGTAAAGCTTTCTCCTGATGATTGGAACAAATATAATAACACTATCTGATTTAATAATATCAGCCTGATTCATATATTTAACAAAAAGAGGTTCCGTCCGGGATCTCTTTTTTATTCAGCCAAACTCTGGTAACAATGAGCTCAGCACTACTACTGCCCCACAAAAAGAAGAGGTCTCCTTTCGGAAACCTCTTCCAATTTAGGTTATCATATTCTTTTCAGATTATGAATTACTGAGCCTTCTTAACAAGGGTATCAATAGGAACATAAATTGTCCATGAACCAGTATTGTCGTTAGCTATAGTAACATTTACACCCTTGACATAAGCTGTCTTACCAGACTCGTCAACATTAACAAGCTTGCCATGCTCAGCATCATCCTCGAATGAGTATGAAAGACCATCTGTAGTCTTAACATTTGCACCATTAAATGTAATATCAAATGCAGCGCCTACAGTATCAACAGTAAGAGCTGAAAGCTTCTCAGCATCGCCGTTCTTCTTAACTTCAACAGCTGCCTGATCATCAGTTACAGTCAATGTCTGAGGTGATCCAACAGGGTTAGGAACATAACTTGTTCCAGCAGCGTTAAGCTTAATCTCGTAAGCTGTGATTACATAAGTACCCTTATCAAGCTTAACTGCTGATGTAGAAGCGTTCTTACCAGTTGCAAATGCAGTAAGGTTATTGCCAACTAATGTCTTAGGATCAGTATCCATAAGCTTACCGTCCTTAGTAATAGTATAAACAAATCCCTTATCTCCAGTATAACCTGTAGCTGCAGAAGCCTTAGGCTGATACTTTATAAACTTAATAGAAACACCTGAAGCAGATGCAGCAGAACCTGTCTTGCTGAGACCTTCAAGTCCGATAGTAGCAGTCTTGTCATTCTTTGTGTCAAGCTTGATACCAGTCTTAAGTTCCTTCTCAGATAACTTAAGGAGATATCTTACAGCTTCGCCGTCATTGCCACATGCAAGTCTAACCATCTTAGACTCATTATTAACTGTGAACTTGATATTATGAGTTCCAACTCCCTGAAGCTCACTAGCCTTAATAGAAACAGTAACCTTAGGACCAGCTGCAGTAGTAGACTTGTCAGCGGTAGTAGACTTAAACTTAAGAACAACACCATCTTTGTCCTTTACTTCAGTCTTTGATGAAGTATCATCAACAACACCTACTGCAACATCCTTGTAGTAATCCTGACCATCCTGATCCTTAACAACGATCTCAAAGGATACGGTATCATCATCAAAACTAAGGTTAAGATTTGTCTTAGAAGCTGTTACTGTCCAAGAGCCAATCTTTCTGTTATCCTTAACAGTTACAGGAACTGCACCGATAACAACCTCTGAGCCATCATCCTTAATACCATAAATAAGAACTGTGGTAGAACCAGCCTTGTTAGCCTTTAACTTAATGTTCTGACCAGCAACCTTAGAAGTAATAAGAGCTATTGTCTCATCAGCTACCTTTGCGGAATATCCAGTGTAAACTGCGATATCAGCATTGTCTTTATCGAATCCTTCGTATAAAGTCTTTCCATTCTTTGTATAAGGAACTGCAATCTGAAGTTCAATCTCAGGATTGTCAAGAGTCCATGTAGCAGGCTTAGCATCGCCGTTAAGTGCGAACTGATCTGTTACAAGAGCCTTGTCACTGATCATACCGGTAAGTGATCCAATTGTCCAAACTGCAGGAGCAACTGCAACAATCTGGCCTTCACCGGTAACTGTCTTCTGGTTGCTATCCTTATCCCAGTAAGTATAAGTACCCTTTACTGTGATAGAATCATTAGCATTGGTAATATATACCTTTTCTGTTGTTACATAATTCTTGAAATCGTCATTAACGATCTCGAAAGAAACAACACCACCATTAGCTAAAACAGCCTTAGTGATATCAATACCCTGCTCGTTAAGAAGCTTGAACTGAAGATTAGACTCAACGCCTGCGTCAATCTTCTGGGTAGGGATAAGAACTGTCTTTACAGAATCAACTGTAGGGTTAGCAGCTGTGAAGCTTCCAGCATCCTTACCATCATACTGAACAAAGAATTCAGTGTTAGCGATGAAGTCTGAAAGGAACTTAACATATGCTACATTCTTATCTGCTGCATCATAAGAGATGCCATCAGTAGCTACATCTGAATAAGGGATAACTACATCGTTAATCTTGTAGTAAGCATTGAAGTTAGCCTTCTCAAGACCAGCTACAGGTGTATCAAATGTAACCTTAACTGTATCAAGAGCTGACTGCTCAACTGCTACTGCATCATAACCAGCTTTTACAGGAACTGTAACAACGTTCTGAAGCTTGTTCCAGATCTTGCTCTGGTAGCTAGCTGCAGTAAGAGCAAATGTACCGGCCTTAGTAAAGGTAACCTTGTACTGTGTGCCGTACTTGTTTGCTGCTTCGATCTGTACGCTTTCATCAGAAGCTGTAAGTGTACGATAATCGGTATCAACAAAATTGCCGTCAGCGTCCTTACGAGGAAGTGTTACGATGTAAGGAACATTAACGCCTGCCTTGGAAGCTGTAAGATCTGCAGGATTACCTTCAGCATCAGTGATAATTGCGGTAACAGCTGCAGCGTTCTTCTTAACCTGTACCTTAAGGGTAAGGTCCTTAAGCTGCTTCTCTGTTTCCTTGTCGATTACGTAAATGGTAACATCAGCAGTACCGATGGCCTTTGCGTAAACCTTGTCCTTCGCATTGCTTGTCTTTACGATGGACTTGTCTGAGCTCTCAAGCTGGATATCCATTGTTTCAGGATCAAATCCGTTTACGAGCTTAGAAACCTTGTAGCGGCTCTTTGTACCACACTTGATGGTCTCGCCGTCTACCTCTTTCTCTCCACTTGCTCCACCGAGATAGATGATCTTCTTCTCTTTCTTAAGAGAGAATTCATACTCAGCAGCAGAAGCAGGAATTGTTCCTACTACTAAAGTAAGAGCAAGGACGAGAGCAAGAGCCTTGAAGAATTTCTTCATGGGTCTTTTTCCTCCTTAAAAAATATTGATGGTTTTGATACGCTCCCTGCTGCATACTCGCATGGCGCGAATCGTTCCAATAACGGGTTGATTGTACCATAAACCACAATAAAGTTCAAGTACTTTTCCCCCCTGTGATGAAACGCAAAGCCTGTTTTTTGTTAACCAAAAGGCTTTGAATGCATTAAAACATGGCACTTTGACATAACTTTAACATGTTTGTGAATTTTTTGTGACATTTAAACAATTTAATAAAATTTAATCATTTTCAGGGATATTTATCGCGAAAATATGTGGTCAATCATGGTCAACCGGGTGTATTTTCCTTTTTCTTATTTTCTCTGCCGTAAATCCCCCCAAGACCAATATCAGCTCTGCCACAGTCGCCCAAAGTCTAGATACAACTCCTATTATCACAGCGTACTCGTTGGGCATGATAAGCCCCAGCCCCAGGATCATCACACCCTCCCTAACGCCTATGCCGGAAGGTGCAAATATACTTATGATCCCTATGATGGCAGAAAGCCCATACACTCCGCCCACATACAGGAGCTGATTAAAGGCAAGCGGATATATGGAGCTTACCAGCAGATAAAAGCCGGTCCCCACTATAAGCCAGTTACCTATAAATAATGTAACTATCTTTAGCATATCCGTATACTTAAAGGGCAGTTCCATGTCCTGCTTCTTTATAAGCTTTCCTATAAGTTTTAAAAAGAAATTAATAATCTTAGGATGTATACATATAAAGAATAATATAATTAATAATATAACCGCAGGTCCGTAATCACTTAAAAGTTCATTAGGGAAGAACAGGAGTGATATCAGGAAGAGAAAACCTGCTCCCAACAGCGTACATACATTTTCCAGCAGAAAGCATACCGCCACCTTCCTTGCAGATACCCCGTTTCTTTCATAGGCAGGGATCCGGGCCGCAAGCATAAACACCTTTCCCGGTATATATTTCCCGAGGATGGAGTAAAGATACGCCGTCACCGCGTCCGCATAACCGATACCCGCTCCGGCAGTCTTAGTGATGTAATGCCATAATGATGCAAGTGTCAGCTTATAAGCAAAATAAAGCAACATCGAGCCGGCAAATACTCCCCACGCCGGTTTTATATCAAGCTGCTTTATAGTATCACGATTATCGACAAAATATTTGACCAAAAAGAAAAACACCAACACTAAAAAGGCTGCCTTGACAGCCTTAAGGATTTTTTGTTTTTTTGTCGGGGTGGTGATTTCTGATTTCATTTTTAATCTTTCCGGATTTTCATGGTTTACACCTCATCCTACGTCGAATGCTTTAGCGTTCGACTATAGCACCTTCCCCTTCAGGTGGAAGGCTTAAAAGCTAAGCAAAATTCGGATGAGACACATGTAGTAATATATGATTTTCATGGGGATTTTCTTCAAAAATCCCGGGTGCTTTTCTGAAAACTCTCTGTCGGCCTCGGCAAGTTTAAACGCAATCCTGTGATTGAGCCCGCACTTTTCCGAAGTATCAAGCTTAACATTTTTTCCCTGCTTTTTATAAAAGTCTTCTTTTGCCTTTGCAGTGCTGAACTTAAATGCCAATGCTCTTTTCTGTCCTTTAAGACAGTCGGCACTGCTCATATGCCTGTCCGTTATGTCTCCGGCATTTACTGCCTTTTCGTACAGCCTTTTTCCGGTCTCGCTCCTAAGCACTACTCCTGTCGTCTTTACCGGTTCCTTTTTCATCTTCCCTAGCCAGATATCTCCAAAACTGATATCCGCCACTTTAGCAAAATGTTCCTGACACAGCATGCATTCCTTACGCTCGAAGAAATATGCGTTTTTATATGCACACAATGTCTTTGTATATGAGAAATCCTTCTCCGACCCGTCGTTATAGATAACGGCGGATCTTCCTCTCCAGTTTCCTCTCCTAAAGTAGAGTCTTTCTGCATCTTCTAACGACAGCCCTGCTTTTTCCAAAGAAAATAAAGTTGCATCCTTATGATGATTTCCGCTGCAGAAAAGCCCGAGCTTTAACACCACCTTTTCGGCCAGCACCTTATCTTTCTTCATTATCGCATCAAGGGCTTTCAGCTGGCACGGTGTGAGCACCACTGCCACTTTACCGTTAAAATGCCTTATCTTATCAAGGTCCTTTAAAAGCGGCATGTACATATATATGCTTGAAGAACAGCTCTTTACAGACTCAGCATCAGTAGCTATCATGGACTCATACGAAAGCTCTCCGTCTTTTATGACCGTCTTTGTGACAAATGCTCCGTCTATATCGCCTGATTTAAGCAGGCTTACAAGAAGTGCCGTTACCACTCCTCCGGATGCCGCATTTTTCCTTATCGACTCATCTGAGGCATATCCTCTCCTGCACTCTATGAACTCTCCCATGTATTTTTCGGGATCAAGCCTGTCAGGGAATCCTTTCCTTTTGCGTTCGGGGAGTGTTTTATCTATTACCTTTCCGATCTCTTTGATATTCTTCCGCGAGCTCTCCATCACCTCATCATAATGAAGGTCGATCAGCCCCCGTATCTCCTGCTCGTCTTTTTCAAGTTTTCTAAAGTCCGCCGCAAGCTTCCTTACGGCATCCGGCCCCGTCAGTCCTTTCATCTCCTTGTAATCGGAAGCATACTCTCCGATCTCAAACATATCGAGGACTTCTTTATACTTGTGGCTCCAGCCTATAAGCAATACGGGCACTTTTCTCTCCAGGGCCCCTATCATAGCATGAAAACGTGATGCCACAAGGAATCTGCATCTGCCTATATATTCACGTATCTCTTCCGCATCCATCTCCTCATGGTACCAGCGGATATGCGGAGCATACTCTTCTTTTTGCAGCCTGCCGTATATATCATCACATACCATAAGGTCATTGTTGCGGGGCTTGCTACTGCCGAGTCTCGCGGCATTTGCTATCAAAAGCACATTATATCCGCGTTTTATAAGCCATTTAATAAAACCGGTCATGATCCCGCGATAATTGATGCCGAGTTTTCTGCACTTTTTGTCCACCACGCTGCTTAAAGAAAGCCCCACCACATTATCGTCGAAAAAGCTGTCTTTTCCCGTACGCTCTGCTACCTTTTCCCTTATCTTCGGGTCATCCTTCATGGAAAAAGCCCCGTCGGCACAGATAACGCTTTTTTTATCCGCACCTATCGAACGCAGATTATCCATCGTGATATCGCCCCTGGCACAGATAAGCTCCAGCTTAGGCAGTATCATCTTTGCATACATGCGGTTAAAGAAACTCTCAAAACTGCCCATGGCCTGGGAATACTTTACTACAGGTACTCCTATAAGTTTCGGCACTGCCATGGTGATAAACGCATATGTATTCATCACAAAACCGCGGTTGTCGGAAAAGGATATGCCGGCTTCATCTATCACAAGGTCGGTATCACGATAAGCCCTTATTATCCTGTTTTTCCCTATAAGTTTCTTCACTCCCGGGATCCACCCTAAACCCTTATACAGCATGGCAAAAGGGAATGCAAAAAATACCAGCCTCTCCGGCTTTGCAGGTACTATCTCGACAAAGTCAAATGGAACCTGCTTAATATCAGCATCCGGATATACCGACATAAGCTTTACATTCAGTCTGCTGCCGTATTTTTCGTACAGCTGCGAAAGAGAGCTTTGCAGCATAGCTGCCGCTCCCTTGTTTCCGCTGTAGCTTGCCGCGGTTATGGCAATATTAATATCGCTGTTATGTGATGTATCTTTCATAGTCTTATCTGTTATCTTTCAATTCCACGATGGTCTTCTTCAGATTTTCAAGTTCATAGTCGGTATTTCTCGCATGATACTGGACATCCTCAAGTATTTTCCTGTTGGCAGCTATAATGTCTGCCTGCAAGCCTATCAGATATGATATCACGCCTGTCAGCATAAATATCGCCACAAGTATCAGGGACTGGATATGTCCGGAACCCTGACCCATGCACAGATATACTATAAACCTTATGCCGAGAGCCGTACCTAAGAGGCAGAATATCGTACCTATCACTCCGAAAAATTTAAGCGGCTTATACATCAAAAAAGATCTGAGTATCGTAACTGCCGATTTTTTTACATATCCGGTCATGCTGTGGAACAGCCTTGACTCTCTCAGCTCCGGATTGGTCCTTACAGGTACCGATACCATCGGCACTCTGTTGTGGCCTGCCTGAATGATGGTTTCAAGTGTATATGTATACTGGTTTATAACATTAAGCCGTAAAGCCGCCTCCCTGCTGTACGCCCTGAATCCGCTGGGTGCATCGGGTATATCTGTCCCCGAGGCTATACGTACAGTCCTGCTTCCGATACGCTGAAGTTTTTTCTTTAAGGGCGAGAAATGTTCGGTAGTATCTATAGGTCTCTCTCCGATCACTATCTCAGCCTTCTTTTCAAGTATCGGCTCGATCAGTTTTGCGATATCGTCACCGCAGTACTGGTTATCCGCATCGGTGTTTACTATGATATCCGCCCCGTTTCTTAAGGCAGCATCCATCCCTGCCATAAAGCCTTTAGCAAGGCCCCTGTTTTTAGGGAAATGTACCACATAGTTTACGCCCCACTCTTTCGCCGCTTTTACGGTGTCATCGGTGCTGCCGTCGTTTATGATGAGATATTCTATTTTATCGATGCCCGGTAGCTCCTTCGGCAGTGCATCAAGCGCTATCGTCAGGGTTTCGGCTTCATTATAACACGGGATCTGGATTATCAGTTTCATGTTTCGTACCTTTCTTTTTCTTTTAAGGTTCCTTATATGGCATTATCTGCTGTTCTAACTCAGGGTACTTGGCCTTTTTAAGCTTTCCTTCGTACTTCGTCATGCCATAACCGTATTGGGAAAGCTCTTCTGCCAGTTTTTCCCCTTTAACATATACTATATCCCTTGTTGCATTTTCATAGTCAAAATCATCAAAGGTATAGTAATCATCCTCATAGTACTCTTTTAAAAAATGTCCCTTCTGCACTATCACAAAACAATCCTTTGCTTTTTTTGTCCTCGTGCAATATGACCCTAATACATAATCCTTTAACTGGAACTGATAATGCTTTATATCCTTAGCACTGTAGTCCCAGAACACGGGATATTCCCTGAAATCATCAGGCAGGTCCGTCAGATATCCGGCAGGTTCATGAGTCCAGTTATATAATGCCTCATCTCTTGAAAGCCTGATCTTAAAAAAGCTCACTGTAAGCAGTACGGCATACATGATCACAATTACCGTTCCGAAGACAGGTGCATATTTTGTATCCCGTCCTTTAGTTTCTGCCTCTGTTTCACCTTGCCCATCCGGTGTTTCGGCCTTTCCTAATCCCTTGACACGACCTCCTGCTTCGGAGAGGACAGCTATCAACACATATATTCCGAACCCTAGGAGTCCGGCCTTAAGGAGTGATGCTGCCATATCCGGAAATACGGCATTGGTAGAACCGCCGCTCACCTTTAAAAACAATGATATTCCTATGATGTATCTGGAATTTCCCTGTATCCCTTCTATAAAGCTTACGCACCCGAGCATAAAAAGTGCGATGATCGCAGCATAAGCCGCCCCGGTTATGATAAGCACAGCTCTTTTTGCCTTTTTTCCGATGCTTTTACTGCCCTTATACAGCAGATACAGTCCATACAGTACCAACGGTCCGAATGACGCAGCCATATATCTTTCATAAATAAGCCTGTCCGAGCGCACCACTGCTTCAACATTCAGATATCTGTGTACAGCAGGGAAAAAGAAAAGTATTCCCATTGCAAATACACCGAGCATACTTAAGACGCTGTATATCGAGAATATATGCTCCGCACCCTTTTCCGGCTCATGATCACTGCCTGCCTCACTGGCCCCCGCTGCTTCCCCGTTCTCACGAACTCTGTGACCATTCTTTTTCCCGAATATCCTTTTCCATAATTCCTTAACCGCATATATGATGCCGCCCGTTACACCTACTCCGAGCAATCCGTATGTGGCGGTCATGCCCGTAAAAAGCCATCCTACGGTCAGCCTTCCCAGTGTCTTCAGTCCGGGTACGCTAAATATCTTCTTCAATTCGGAAAACTCGAAGCTTTCCGCACTGGCATGTGCGGTACCGTATGCTCCGTACACTCCGTCATAAAAGATACCGGACAATATCTTATCTGCGGCAAACATTACAGCCGCCGTCGCAAGAAATGCAGGGATATTTACGAGGCACTTTTTATCCAGTATCCCGAACGCAAGTATCGTAAGCAGCATGGCGATGATTATCACCAGCCCTCTTGTATGGACCATATATGAATATATGCCGGCAGCTGCCAAAAGGATGCTCAGAACAGTCCTCCGTCTCTTCTCTGTATTCCGTGCAAGTTCAAGCAGCAGATACAATACCACCCAGGGAAGTACTATCAGCATTGAATCCGCTTTTGCATACAGCTGAAATATAAAACAGCATGGTATCGCACCCGAAGAAAAAGCAAATATAAATGACACAAGCCTTTTTATGTGAAGATGTTTTCTTTGTACCGTATATGCGATGACCGGGACAAATGCATATAAAAATACATTTACCGCCAACAATGCTTTGTATAGGATATACGGATCTTCTATAAGCTTAAAAAGAGGTGCATACAGAAGCGATATCCCGTATTTATAATAAAAACCGCCCATGGTATATGTGGTCTCTGTCCAGTCATAGCCCGACACATATGCGGAATTGGCCAGTATCCCTACCTCATCGAGTACCGGGGGAATATTTAATTGTAATGCAGCGGGTAAGCCTATCCCTAAAAATACCGCAAAGAGAAAAAAACAAATCACACGGTCTCTTTTTTCCACAAAAAACCTCTTTCCGCAGATGCTTTAAGATCATCCGAACCACATAATGTACATAGTATTATTTCAATACTGTTCCAGTTTAATACTAACACGCAGGGGCAAAAAAAGCAAATATATCTTTTCTTACAAATACGGGGCTCCCGTGCAGGAACCCCGTATTATGGCTTAACATATATTCTATTATATCATTATAACTTATATATTCTGACTACTTCCGCTTCAAGTCCGTCCTTGGCACATACTGTCTTATGCAGCACCGGAGCACTGATGATGTCCTTTATAGCCTCGGGGATCTCTACGCCGGAGAGCTTGTGGAGCTCGTCAAACAGCTCGAAGTCGTCCTTTTTATCATACTCAGGCGATATGGAGTTGAGTACTGCTCTGGAGAACTTGTAAGGGCTGGCCGTGGATGCTATCACTGTGCAGGTATCATCGCCTGTTTTAGCCTTATACTTGTTATATACTGCAGCAGCTACTGCTGTATGAGTATCTATGATATAGCCTTCCTTCTTGTAAAGGTCTGCTATAGCCTGTGACATCTCGGCATCTTCAGCATATCCGCCTACGAACAGGCCGAGCTTTTCCTTCATTTCCTTTGTCAGCTTGTACTTTCCTTTTTCCTTCAGGTCCTTCATGAAGTCTGCGGTCTTGTCACCCGCTATCTCGTAGATAAGTCTCTCTAAGTTGCTTGAGATAAGTATATCCATGCTGGGTGAGGATGTAAGGTAAAACTCACGGTTCTTGTCATATACACCGGTCTCGAAGAAGTCGGTCAGTACCTTGTTTCTGTTGGATGCGCAGATGAGCTTGTTTACCGGTACACCCATCTTGCATGCATAGTATGCGGCAAGTATGTTTCCGAAGTTGCCGGTAGGCACTACGAAGTTGATCTGCTTAGGATAGAGGCGGCTGAAAGCATATACATAATATGCCACCTGAGGTATCAGACGTCCTATGTTGATGGAGTTGGCCGATGAGAAACGGTAACCTTTTGCCTGCATCTTCTCTGCTAACTTCTTGTCTGTAAATATCGCCTTAACCGCCGACTGTGCATCGTCGAAGTTACCCTCTATGCCTATAACGTTTACATTCTTACCCTTCTGGGTTACCATCTGTTTTTCCTGTACGCGGCTTACACCGTGCTTGGGATAAAATACCACAATGCTGGTACCGGGCACATCGGCAAATCCTGCGAGTGCTGCTTTCCCGGTATCACCCGAGGTAGCGGTAAGGATGACTATCTCTTCCTTAGCTCCACACTTCTTAGCCGAAGTAGTCATAAGGTAAGGCAGTATAGAGAGTGCCATGTCCTTAAATGCTATGGTCCTGCCGTGGAAAAGCTCTAAGTAGTAGGCTCCGTCAGCCTCAACAAGCTTGGTGATATCCTCTGTATCAAACTTCTCCGTATTGTAAGCGCCCTTTATACATGCCATGAGCTCTTCTTCGGTAAAATCGGTAAAAAACAGCTTCATGACCTCATATGCCACATGTGCGTAATCCATCCTGGCTAATGCTTCGAAGCTGATTTTAAGCTTCGGTATCTCGTCCGGTACGTACAATCCGCCGTCCGGTGCTATGCCGTTTAAGATCGCCTCACTTGCTGTGGCGGTAATATTCTTATTTCTCGTGCTATGATAAGTTATTTTCATATGGAACCTCACTTATTATTATATCCGCTTAATCAGTTCATGTCCTACATACTACCACGGGGGCATGAAAAATGCAATAAAAACTTGAAAAAGCTCCGGCCTGTATATAAACAGTCCGGAGCTAATGAAGAAACCCGCAGCAATGCTGCGGGTTTCCTTTTTTCCGACTGCGAAAGAACGTTACGCAGGCCGACTGTCAAACGCTAATAAAGCTGCCTTTGACGTATTATATTTATATTTTTTAAGGTCAGAAATAATATCAATCCTTGAAGAACTCGTGACATCCGTACTTGCATATGAATGTAAGAGTGTCAAACCATGATGCGGTGGATGCCGCAGTGGCGGATCTCATGAAGAAATAAAGTGCTCCGTCTGAATAATCCTCACCGGATAAGCAGCGGTCAACTGCTTCCCTTGTCACATCATCAACGACCACTCTGTAGTAAGCGCCGTTTGAGATAGGTGAGAACTGCTTTTTCTCGAATACCACGCCTTCGATGTCATTCGGGAATTCTTTCTCGTAATTTACACGGTTGAGGATTACATTGGCTACGAGGATCCTGCCGTATACATCCTGATCTCCTGCCTCAGCCTGTACTATCCTGCAGAGTATCTCATACTCTTTCTCGGTTACTTTCTTGGTAAACTTCTCATTGTACTTGTTCTTAAGTATTCCGGAAGCATTTCCGTCACCATATTTGGAACTGCTCGAGGTGGAAGTCCTTTTTATAGTCTTTTTCTTCTTGTCAGCGTCACGTTTAACAAGTGCATCGGTACGTGAGCTCTTCTCTGCCGCAATATCACCTGTCTGAATTTTAAGCATCAACATCGAAAGACCTTTACAATGCTTCTTTACTGCCGATTCGATAAACTCATCTGTGAGTTCTACGTTTTCAGGCTTTTCATCGGGCTGTTCCGAAGCAATAACAACCTCAACATTTTCATTTTCATCTTCTGCAGCCTTCACAGCCTTAAAAGGTGTAAACACGGTGCCTGCCAGTATGGCGCATGCAAGCAGAAGAACAAAACTTCTCTTTATTTTAGCCATATTAACTACCCCATTTCTCTGCCGGTTTTTACCGGAGCAAGGGATAGTATACTACGATATTATCAAATTTGCAAGCATTTTTTACGAATTTATTACATTTTCATCAGATATTTCTTAAAACTTTTCGAAAATTCAAGGGTTTCATAGATGTTAATATATTCCCTTTTTGATACTCCATCCATGAAATTTCGGGTCCATTTTCGATATTTTTTGAAGTTTTTTTGATTTTGGAGGTCATTTTTTTCATTTTTGACCCCATTTTTTTGATTTTGGTCCAAAAACGGATCGGGCCGTTCGTCAAGAGATTTTTTTCTACGCTTGTCGTCTGCAAGGTCTTTCCTGATATTTTTCCTTTCGGCATAATTTGTACCCGCAGCTTCTGTTTTTCCCAACATCTTGTTTTCTACATCTGTAGATTTGCCGTTTTCCTTAATCGGATTCTGCCGCCTTCTTACTGCCTCTTCCAGGCTGTCGGCAGCTTTGTTATATGCTATGGCCGCTTCCGTCTCGTCCGTATAGGTCCCCACCTTGAGACTTCCTATAAAATGGATTTTAACTTCATATATTTTCCTGCCACCGGCTTCTTTTGTATATACTCCCCTGAATCTGTTGACAACCACCAGATTTCCGTATCTGAAATCGGTTTCATCCCCGTTTTTAAAATAATAATCCCTGTTCTTTACCGAGAAACTTTTCACCCCGTATCTGGCAAGCAGGCTGCACTGCATCCCGTAATCGCTGTAAAAAAGATGTCCGCCTCTTTTCTGTATGCGATGCTTGCCATAGAAGAACATTTCGTCGGCATCAAATTTAAGCTCTGTGTTTCTGTCCAAAAAATAAATGAAGTACTTTCCGTACAGATATATGGGATTGTTGCTGTAGATACCGGTTTTTTTAAGGTTGATGAGCATGATCCACTTATCGAATCCGAGAGTGTACCCGGTTTGTACTGTCCTTTTTTGTCCTGCTCCGGTTTGTCCTTCCCCTGTTTGTCCTGCTCCTGCTTTACCTGACACTTTCCTTCCCCGGCCGTCAGAACCTTGTACCACCCTCTCATAATCCTCCGGCAGATACTCTTCATTTCCTCTCAATATATTTCCCGCCAGAGCATAAGCAGCCCCGGCAGCTTTTTCCGTACGGAAGCTGCCGAGGCTGATGTGTTTTTGTTTATATGTGACGGCTGCACGATAGTACTTTGTACCGTCTTTCTTTTTTGCAGGATATACTCCGTTTGTCATATCGGATTCCTACCTTATCTGATAATTCTCTGACTGCCTAATATACCCTGTTAAGATCCTTCTCTTCGCTCAGGATGACAATCATTCCGGGATGAATATCATTTCGGAATGACAGTTAAATATTTATAGAGCAGCACTATAAGCCGGGTTATGTAATAGATGGTCATCTATCTTGACTGTCCGTCACCGGACAGCTCCTCCGAAATGTTCCCATTCCGGAACGCGGCCTACCCGGAGACACGACGGGCCGCCGTATGGTCCCCTGTTTGGCCTTGCTTCAGGTGGGGTTTGCACAGCATTTTCCGTTACCGGAAAACCGGTGGTCTCTTACACCGCCATTCCACCCTTACCCGGCTTTTGCCGGGCGGTATAATTTCTGTTGCACTTTCCCGGGAGTCACCTCCGCCGGACGTTATCCGGCACCCTGCCCTTCGAAGCCCGGACTTTCCTCAGCTTACGCCGCGACCATCCGTGCTGCTCTAAAATTTTTAAAATGGTTAAAAACAAGTCGGACTGCTACCATGGAATGAAACCATAAAGTGAGCAGATGATATGCTCAGGTCGGAAACATATTTATGCGAGGCAAAAATCGGTTAACCAAACCGATTTTTGAGTGAAGCACAAGTACGCCCGGTATCAAGCGGACGTACGTTTGCGAACGTCCGAGGCAATAAATATGGAGACGACCGCCAAGCATATCCTGCGAATGGTGACGGGTTTCAGACCATGGTAGCAGTCCGACTTGTTAATAAATAATTTTATACCGGGAATACGCTTCCGCCGATAAACTCACGTACGATGGAGTTGTGCGGGATTCCCTCGCTGGATATACCCAGGAAATACTTTAAGAATTTAAGAAGCTAGTTAGCCTCCAGGTATTCCGGGTCATCCTCCTTTATACCGAATAAAAGCGGTTCAACATACTGCTTAAGCACAGCCAGTTCATATACCAGTGCCGAATTGAACATGCAGTCGGCCTGCTCCTGGAACGGGAAGATATTCTCTTCCTCTCCGCGGCGTACCGAATACCACATAGCTATCGTGCCCTGAGCCGATGTACCTCTGGTTCTTGCATCCCTTACGATACGGCGGATAAGACGCGTGGTTGTGGTAGGGATCCTGTTGTGCTCATCGATATTAAGCTGTGTGAGTGCACTGATATATATCTTGAACTTGCTTTCCTTAGGAAGTGAATATGACAGGGCGTCATTAAGTCCGTGTATACCTTCAAGTACCAGGATATCCCCATCCTCGAGCTTTAATGTATTGCCCTTGTACTCACGTCTTCCTATTTTAAAATTAAATGTCGGCATCTGTACGGTCTCGCCGTTTAAGAGTGCCAGCATGTCCTTATTAAATCCTTCAACATCTATTGCTTCCAGGCACTCGAAGTTATAATTTCCGTTCTCGTCCTTAGGAGTATCCTCACGGTTTTTGAAATAATTATCAAGTGCCACGGGATGAGGCCTTAAGCCAAGTGTACGCAGCTGTATCGAAAGCCTGTGTGAAAAGCTTGTCTTTCCCGAAGAAGAAGGACCTGCTATCATGACGAATTTTACGCCGCCTCTTGACTTTATCTGCTCGGCGATATCGCCTATCCTCTTCTCCTGCAGAGCTTCCTGCACTAAGATCATGTCTTCGATATTTCCGTTACATATCTGCTCATTTAAGTCACCTACGCAGCCGAGTCCCATGATCCTGCCCCACTCATTGGCTTCATGCTGTGTCTTAAACAACATGGGCCTGTCATCATAGTCAGCCACCTTAGAAGTATCCGATGTATCCGGAAGCAGGAGAAGGAAGCCTTCATCATAAAGCTTAAGGTCAAATACCTTAAGTATACCGGTAGATGCAGGCATATATCCGTAGAAATAATCCTTAAACCCGTCAAGCTCATAATAGTTTGTCGTAGAAGCGCTTCTGTACTTGAAAAGCTCTACCTTGTCATTCATCCCCAGGTCCTTAAACATCTTTACAGCTTCAGCTGTGGGGATCGACTTCTTTATTATAGGAAGATTTCTCTCATTAAGATCCTGCATTTCACGCTTAACCTTACTAAGCAGTTCATTTGACAGCGGCTCTTTTCCCTCATAATCACAGTATATAGCCTTACCCAATGTATGCTCTACCGAGATACGTTTGATCTTTTCTTTTCCGAGCACTCCATAAAATGCACGGAGCATCATGAATATGGCACCTCTCACATATGTGTCGTTTCCGACGGAATCCTTGGTGGTCACAAATCCGACCTTGCATCCGTCCTGAATCTTTTTGTGAAGCTCACTAAGCTTTCCGTTCACAGTCACAAGTATGATGTCGCCATCCGCTTTTTCCCTGTAATCCTCAGCTATCTCAGCATATGTCGAGCCCTGCTCGTACTCTACAGTTACCCCAAATACATTAACCTTACAATCAGCCATCCTTCTCTCCTTGTATATGTTATTGTACTACTTCATAAAACTTTAAAGCCTTACGTATCAGTTCTTTTTCTTTTTCAAAAAAGACCTTACGTTCTGCACTGTCTCCGGATCCTTCCGCCGATATCCTCTCAAGGATTCTTTCATTCTTCTCTTTTAATATAAGAAGAACTTCGTGCAATAATCCGTTTTTTGTCTTTAAAAGATACTCACCGAATTCGTCATAGACAGCCTGCATGAGCATGTCGGAAGTGTCGCCGCTTATCTTACCGGCTGCAAATAGATCCGTCCGGGCTATGCCTGCTGTATCTGCATCCGTCTTTATTTTTACTCTCATTGATGTGTAAAACTTCCCCAGTTCCTTGCACATCTTTTCTCCGGTGATGATAAAGCCGTGTTCCCTTAAAAAACTTCTGACTAACCCTAAGTCCGACTGCGGCTGGAGTATCAGCTCTTTTGCGGCCTTCGCTTTTGCTAACCCCCGCTCAAGTATCTGCATGGTAAGTGTCCCGCCCATGCCGGCTATGATGATCGTATCGGTCTCGCCCTGTTTTAGGGCAGTAAGCCCATCCGAGAGCCTGGTCTCTATCTTCTCTCCCAATCCGTACAGCCTTATATTGGCATCGGCATGAGAAAGCGGGCCGGGCCTTACATCCATAGCCACAGCTCTCGGGACATCCCTGTGTTTTACGAGCCATATACAGGTGTGGGCATGATCACAGCCCACATCCGCTACGCTCGAACCTGCCGTCACCATCCCCGCCGACATGGCCAGGCGCTCCGACAGTTTTATATTATCTCTGTGTTCCATATTCTCTTTGATCTTACCGCCTCAGGCTACCTCTTTTCCCATTATATCAAGCTCATGCCTTCCCCTCGAGGTGAAGGTGCCCGAAGGGCGGATGAGGTGTTTTCTAAAGCATACCCCTCATCAGTCAGCTTCGCTGACAGCTTCCCCCTAGGGGGAAGCCATAGCTTGATACACCGGGTAGATATTACTGCTCTAAGAAATCCCTGAGCTTTCTTGAACGGCTGGGATGTCTCAGTTTTCTTAAGGCCTTAGCCTCGATCTGTCTGATACGCTCACGCGTAACATCAAATACCTTGCCAACCTCTTCAAGAGTTCTTGCACGTCCGTCATCAAGACCGAATCTGAGTCTGAGCACTCTCTGCTCACGATCGGTAAGTGTCCCGAGCACGTCTAAGAGCTGCTCCTTAAGAAGTGTATAAGCTGCAGCATCTGCAGGCATAGGTACATTGTCATCCTGGATGAAATCGCCCAAGTGGCTGTCTTCCTCCTCACCGATAGGAGTCTCTAATGATACGGGCTCCTGGGAGATTTTCTGGATCTCTGCCACACGCTCAACAGGCATCTTCATCTCACGGGCTACTTCTTCCTGGGTAGGTTCACGGCCTAATTCCTGGAGCAGAGTTCTCTGGGTACGCATCAGCCTGTTGATGGTCTCAACCATATGTACGGGGATCCTGATGGTACGTGCCTGATCTGCTATAGCTCTCGTAATGGCCTGTCTGATCCACCATGTAGCATAGGTACTGAATTTGTACCCCTTGTTGTAATCGAACTTTTCCACAGCCTTGATAAGACCGAGGTTGCCTTCCTGGATAAGATCAAGGAACTGCATGCCGCGGCCGACATATCTTTTTGCTATGGAAACAACAAGTCTTAAGTTTGCCTCAGCCAGTCTCTTCTTCGCTGCCTCACCGGCATCGATCTTCTTCTGGCCTTCCTTCTTTAAAGAAGCAAGCTTCTTTGTAAGTTCTTCCTTTGCCTCAGGACTTTCGGGCTTGCGCAGCTTTTTCTCTATCTCATGACAGCGCTGCTTGTAAGAATCCCCCTCCTCAATGACCTGAGCCAGATGGATTTCCTCATCCGCACTTAAGAGCTGTACCTTACCTATTTCCTTAAGATACATTCTTACCGGGTCCTCGATGCTGACGCCCTCAGGGACGGAAAGGTCGATGTTCTCGATATCGATATCTTCCTCATCATCGCTGATAAGATCGATACTGTCCAAGATATCATCGTCCGATACGGTCTCTCTCAATACGTCGACACCATTGTTGTCCAGGAAGTCGTAAATATGATTGATCTGATCTTCATTCAGCTCCATATCGCTGAAGAAATCATTGACTTCCTGATACTCCAGGACATTTTTCTTCTTCTTTGCCATACTCAGTAATTCTCTGAGCTTTTCCTGGAATTTCTGCTGTAACTGCTGATCCATCTTTCGAGGCACTGCTGCTACAAGGTAATATTCATCAGCTTTTTCCTTAAGGCTTCGAGGCTGTCTTCATTCATGAGCAACTCATTAAGTTTGGCTCCGTCTCCTATGCGCATCGCTTCCTCGACCTCACGGTCATATGCTGATTTTTTTACGCCTGTAACGTAATCCGCAAATGCCATCCTCCTTTCGTCTTCGCTTGTCTCTTCAAAATCATCAGAGGTCATCAGTATGTCCGCCACCGTTTTCTGCTCATCCGCAGATTCAAATTTTTCTACTATTCTGGCGCCCACTGTCGCTCCGACTCTTTCATAATCATTTGTTAAATACTCGAATATGCGTCTTTCGGTTTCCCCGGCAAAATCCTCTTTTTTAAGGATATCCTTTACTGCGAGGTACGCATTTTTATTGCATACGAGCATGTTAAGCAGGCTGTACTCTGCTTTTTTCTGCGCCGCTTCGGGCTTGATCTCTCTTGTTGCCTTAGCTCTTTCCTTTTCACGCTCGTTGTTCTCTTTTACCTTTAATGCCGCTCCGATGCGATTGACCTCACGCTTTAGTTCGACGGGGTCGATGTTGTACTTTTTGGCAGCCGACTCTATGTGATTGTGCCGCGCCATCGGGTCATCTATGGCAGCTATGGTTTCTGCCAGCTTATGATCGAACTGTGTTTTTGAATCGGGATCCTCCATATCATGTGTTTCCTCAAGTATCCCGGCCTCAAAATCAAATCCGTTTACTGACTCCTCTATCCTTTTTCTGTATTCGTCAGCCCCTGCCGCACAGATCAGTTCGTCCGGATCCTTATAGGGCTTCATGTTCAGGACCTTTACCGACAGCCCGACATTTTTAAGTATCGGGATGGCACGAAGTGCCGCCTTTTTTCCGGCTCCATCACTGTCATACGTTATGATGACGGAATCGGTATAGCCCATGATCTTCTTTGCCTGGCGCTCGGTAAGTGATGTTCCGAGCGAAGCCACCGCATTATCGAATCCTGCCTGGTGGAGTGCTATGACATCCATATATCCTTCCGCGAGCAGGAAAAACTTTTCCTTTGTCTTCTTGGCCAGATGCAGTCCGTACAGATTCTCGCTCTTATTGAACAGCTCAGTCTCCGGGGAATTCAGGTACTTCGGAGCATTTTCCGCCTTGCTCATGATACGGCCGCCGAAAGCTATGACCCTGCCTCTTTGGTCCATGATCGGGAATATGACTCTGTCCCAGAACTTATCATATGCACCTTTCTCATTTATCGTAAACAGCCCGCTTGTTGCAAGCTCTTCGTCAGTATATCCTTTTGTCTTTAATACTTTATAGAGCCCGTCGGAATATCTCCCGGCAAATCCGAGCCCGAAGCTGTTAATGGTCTCATCCGAAAGCCCGCGGTTTTTAAGATACTGCATGGCATTCCGGCCCTCACCGCTCCTCAGCATCCTGTAATAATAGGTTGCGGCTTCCTTATTGATAGCCGCTATCCGTTCTTTAAGATTCCGCCTCGAATTATCGTAGCCGTCATTTGACTTTTCAGGGAGCTTGATGCCTGCCCTGTCGGCCAAAAACTGTACTGCCTCAGGGAAGCTTATATTTTCCGTTCTCTCTATAAATCCGAATACGTTTCCGCTCACGCCGCAGCCGAAGCACTTAAATATCTGCATGTTCCGGTTTACGGAAAACGAGCCTGTTTTTTCATTATGAAAAGGGCAAAGCCCGACATAGTTTGCTCCGCGGCGTTTAAGTTGCACATATGTGGAGACGACATCCACAATGTCATTCGAAGAGCGCACCTGTTCTATCGTATCATCATCATAATACATACGCGCTCTCCTTTCTTTTATTTCACCTCATCAGTCAGCTGCGCCGTTAGGGGCGGATGAGGTGTCAGTACACCTGCCACCCTGAGGGTACCATCAGTTCATTATACTTCGATACCGCATACCTGTCGGTCATACAGGCTATATAATCTGCCACTGCTCTTTCCTTTCCTTCGGGCGCATTTCTGTGCTCCTCGGGCAACAGGTCAAAATGCTCTAAGTAATACTCATACATATCCACGAGCATCTTTTCTGCCTTCTTCTCCTGGCTTTTAGCCACAGGATTGGTGTAAACGTTCTCAAACATGAACTTTCTTAAATCCTGCATGGCTTTATAAACTTCATCCGACATTATAATGTCGTTCTTATTTTCACTGTTCGATACGATATCGTGTATCAGCGTATTAAGACGCTGGCTCAAAGAGTTTCCGAGGATATCGGTATACTCCTTCGGGATATCGCTCTCCTCTATGATATGTCCGCGCGTGGCGTCATCTATATCATGGTTTACATATGCTATCTTATCGGAAAGCCTTACTATCTTCCCCTCCAATGTACCGGGTCTGCCCTCGGTCTGGTGGTTTACGATACCGTCCTTTACCTCCCATGACAGGTTCATGGTCTTTCCGTTTTTCTTTTCGATGAATTCTACGACCCTGATACTCTGCAGATGGTGCTCGAAGCCTCCGGGGCAGACACTGTTAAGGGCTCTCTCTCCCGCATGTCCGAACGGTGTATGTCCTAAGTCATGACCTAGGGCTATAGCCTCGGTCAGGTCATCGTTCAGTCTTAACGCCTTTGCGATGGTACGGGCAATCTGCGCCACCTCCAAGGTATGTGTCATGCGGGTCCTGTAATGGTCGCCCATAGGTGTCAGAAATACCTGTGTCTTACCATTCAGACGCCTGAATGCCTTGGAGTGGATGATCCTGTCCCTGTCACGCTGGAAGCAGGTACGGATATCACACTGCGGTTCTTCGATGCTGCGGCCCTTTGATTCATCGCTGAATGCCGCAAAAGGACTTAAGATAAGATGTTCCCGTACTTCCTGAAGTTCTCTAATGGTCTTTTCCATCGGCTCTCCTATACATACTATACAACTGCATCCGTATTTTCGCTGCGGACGCTTGCAACCTTAAAAATCATCTGCGGGAAAACTCGCATCCGCAAAAATTTTGACGATATAAGTTATATTCACGTGAAAGCTCTATCGATCTCTGATATCCGCCGTTTTTCTTAAAATCCGACGGAAGATATTTTACGCCGTATTCCGCAGCAAGCTTCAATCCTAAGCGGTTAAGTACCTGAGCGTCCTTTAAAGGACTTATGGTAAGCGTCGTGGTAAAATAATCATACCCTCCCTTTACCGCTTCCTCGGCGGTCTTACGCAGCCGCAGTTCGTAGCATAAGATGCAGCGTTTCCCGCATTCGGGCTCGTTCTCTAAGCCGGATGCCATATTATAAAAGCGGTCCGGGTCATAGTCTCCCTCAAGGAATTTTGCTTTATGCTCCATCGGCATCTCATCTATGAGCCTTTTAAGCTCTCCAACGCGGTGCCTGTACTCGGCTTCATCCGTAATATTGGGGTTATAGTAAAAAGCGGTTATGTCGGAATATCTGCTTAAAATTTCCATGCAATGACTGGCGCAAGGCGCACAACAGCAATGCAAAAGTATGGTCGGGCATACCTTTAGCTCCGACCATTCTTTAATCTCCTTTTCCAGTTCTTTTTGATAATTTATCTTGTTTTCCAAGGATATCCCACTTTTCTTTCACTCTGCAAGGATCTCATCCAGTGCTTCGTACAGTTTTTTCATCTGTGCATCGGTGCCGACAGTTACGCGCAGGAAGTTTCCGATACGCGGTTTGTCCCAATGACGGACGAAAATCCCTCTATTCTTTAAATCGGCAAAAAGCTTTAAAGCCTTAACCCTTTTATGAGAAATAAATAAGAAATTTGTTTTGGAATCCAAAACGGTGAAATCACGCTTTTTCAGTTCCTTTACTGCCTTCTCACGTGTCTTTACTATCTTGGCAATGGTAGCCTTATAATATTCCTCGTCATCTATAGCTGCTACACCCATCTCTACAGCGGGGTAGTTCATGGTGTAGGAGTTGATGGAGAACTTAACGTCGTTCATAGCCTGTATTATCGCGTCCGAAGCGAAAGCATAACCTATCCTCATTCCGGCCATAGAACGCGACTTCGAAAATGTCTGAACCACCATTAAGTTATCGTACTTCCCAAGAAGCGGTATAGCACTCTCACCGCCGAAATCCACATATGCCTCGTCCACTATCACTACGCTGTCCGGGTTATTCTTTATGATGAACTCAACATCTTCTAAAGGCAGATTAATGGATGTGGGCGCATTGGGATTGGCTATCACGATGCCCCCGTTCTCCTGAAGGTAGTCCTCCTTTACGATCTTAAAATCGTCATCTAACGGAACTGTCTTATAAGGTATCTTATAAAGCTCGGCCCACACATCGTAGAAGGAATATGTGACATCCGGGAAAAGTATCGGCTTATCCGAATTAAAGCAAGCTATAAAAGCAGTAGCCAGCACATCATCCGAGCCTACGCCGACAAAGGTATTTTTCTCGGGCACACCGTAATATCTCGCGATGGCTCTCGAGAGCTTTCCCGCATCTGTGGGCGGATAGAGACGCATCTTGTCGTCTCTTAAGTTGCATGCGATCTCCTCTGCTTTCGCTGAAGCCGGATAAGGGTTCTCGTTTGTATTCAGTTTTATGACCTTACTTACATCCTTCGGCTGCTCGCCCGGGATATATGGGGCTATTTTTCGCAGATTATCTTTAAATCCCATAACGGTCTCCTACTTATGATTCTTTATCAAACTGCCATTCGGGTTTCTTGAAAAAGTCAACCCTGGGCTCTAAGAACTTTAACTTATGTGCCGCAAGATCCGGAATGTATGCGGTCAGGGGGTCCAAAATATAATCCCAGCTCCACAGCTTCTCATCGAGATTCATATATTCCCTAAACATTTCACACCCGTCCGGAGCTATCGGATGGAACAGTACGGCCATAACCTTGCAGGAATACCATGTATCAACAAGCAGCTGCCTCTTTAGCTCAATATCATCATTCTTATCGGCTTCCCTGCTGGTAGCAGCCCAATACTTGTTTACTTCTCTGATGTATTCATCCAACGTATATGATATCCTGTGGAAATCATGGTTGTACATGTGTCTTTCATACTCTTCCACATTTTTTACCGCGAGGCTCTTTATCTTTTCGGACACTTCTCCTTCAGGTAAGATCCCGTTAAACGAAGCCTGTGTCGAATAAAAGCACGATCTGATAAGCCTGTTGTATACGTTTGTCAAGAGGTTACCCTCTTTTACAACCATATCCACGCCCTCGCGTTCTTCTTCGGTCATGTACACCTGAGGCTTAAAGCCGGTACTCTTATTGGAAAGTCCCAGGCTCATAAAGTGCATACGAAGCTGGTCCACCGAATAGTGGTCAAGAAGCTCATCCGCCATGGGGGGCTTGATGGCCGAACTGCTGCTGGCCTTCGTATCCATAAACAATATATGCCTGTTAGGAATGATATGAGGCGGCTTAATATTCCCGAGAGCATGGAACATGCCCATCTCGGCGATGGAATAGAAATAGATATTGTCCTCGCCTATAAACTGATAAACCAGGGCTTCATCATCATTCCACCACTTCTGCCATTCACCTTCATCCCTTCCTGTTGACTTAAGGTAAGCCTTGGTAAATGAAATGGGAGCCCATAAGGATTCGGGCCATACCCAGAAGGTAAGATCCTTTTCACCTTCCTTTTCAGGCACCGGAACACCCCATTCGACATTACCCGAGAGTCTGAACGGAACCAGGGTTTTGCCGGCAGTATAATGAACACCTGCCTCTTCCATTACTTTTCTTGCCACATCTCTGTCATCAAGAGTTTTAAATACACACAGAAGTGATTTTCTCTTCTCTTCATCTATAAGCTCATGCTCGGGGAATTTATTTAACAGTGCTTCCTGATCGATCCCCTCAAGATATTTCTTAGGTATATGTACCGACGGCTTATTGAGGAATTCATCAATGATGACCATCTCATATTTACGCCTGTTGGAATTTGCACGTAAATCCTTAATGCATTCCTTTAAGTAGTCGATATCATCTTCAAGTTTATAATACCAGTTAGTTACATTAACAAATACAGGTTTCTTTCCCGAAAGAACGCTCACAGGATCGATCAGCTCGCTCGGCATGTACTGATGTCCTAACGAACACTCGTCAGCATATGCCTTTTCGCTCGTACATCCCTCGATAGGACATTTCCCGACCACCTGACGTCCGTTTAAGAAAACTTTCAGTTCCTCATCATAGAACTGCGGAGTAGACAGCTTTTCAAGCGCCCCCTTCTCATACAGGATATTAAATATTTCCGCAGACGTCCTGTTATGTATCTCACCGGCTTCTCCTAAGGCTGATGCCCCGAAATAATCAAGACTGATCCTGTATCTGCCTAAGGTTTTCTTTTGCTTTTCGTGATTTGACTTTACATAATCCTTTATAGATTCAGTATATCCGCTTTCCTTAAGCTTTCTGTAACTCTCAAGAGCAGGCGAGCCGTAACAGTCGGTTCCGGATACAAAGATAACATTCTCTTTTCCTATCCTGTCACGCATAAACCTGGCAAAAATATCCGCATGTACAAACATACCGCCTACATGCCCGAAATGCAGCTCCTTATTACCGTAAGGCATTCCGCCGGTAATAACACACCTTTTCGGGAACACCGGCTTTTCGTCAGGTCTTAATCTCTTGTCGTACATCTGCATCCTCCAATTGTGACAAGGTGATGATCTATAGTCACATTTATTTATACTCTTCAGCCAATTTCTTGAATTCAGGCAATGACCTCTTGATCATATCGTAGTCAACGCAGTAAGCTATTCTTACATAACCTGCACAGCCGAATGTTGAGCCGGGTACGATGAGGAGACGGTGCTCCTTAGCCTTTGCCACGAATGCCTTGTCATCTGCCTCCAAAGCTTTTACGAACAGATAGAATGCACCCTCGGGCTTTACACATTCATAACCGTACTCAAGTAAAGCATTGTACAGAAGCTCTCTGTTTCTGTTGTATATCTCAACGTCCACCTTCGCATCCAGGCACTTTGATACAAAGAGCTGTGCGAGCGAAGGCGCATTAACAAAGCCTAAGATACGTGTAGCTACACCTGCTGCCGAGATGATGTTCTCGCTATCCTCAGCCTCATCCGGAATTACCAGGTATCCGATACGGTCGCCGGGAAGTGAAAGCGACTTGCTGAATGAGTAGCCTACTATAGTATTCTTATAATACTTTGTGATATAAGGCACCTCTACGCCGTCGAAAGCGAGCTCTCTGTAGGGCTCATCCGAAAGGATGTAGATGGGTGCGCCGAACTCTGCCTGCTTTTTCTCTAAGATAGCGGCAATGTTCTTTATTGTAGCCTCCGAATATACAACACCGGTGGGGTTGTTGGGGGAGTTAACTATTACAATCCTGGTATTTGCTGTAAGCTTTGCCTCGAACTCATCGAGCTTAGGCTGGAAACAGGTAGTATCGGGTGATATCTCAACTATCTTTGCATCGAAGTTGGAAGCATAGCTTCTGTACTCACCAAAGTAAGGAGAAAATACCACTACCTCATCACCGGGGTTAAGCAGTGATTTCATGATAACATTCATGCCGCCTGCTGCACCTACGGTCATAACGATATTGCGTACTGCAAAATTGGTACCGAATCTCTTATTGATATTCTCGGCGATCTTACCTCTTACTTCTTCGTATCCGGGATTAAGCATGTATCCGTGGACATAGCCCGGCTTGTAGGTATCTACTACTTCCTTTATAGCATTCTTTACCTCTGCAGGCGGCTCTACCGAAGGGTTACCGAGCGAGAAATCATATACGTTCTCAGCACCGTACTTTTCAGCCATTTTCTTGCCTTCTTCGAACATAGCTCTTATAGCTGAGCCGTTCTTTACCATGTTTTCCATTTTCTTAGATATCATATGTCCACCTTCTTTCAAAAAATCAAAGTCATTATAGCAAAATAATGCGGATATGTCAAAAAGAATTCCACTTTTTCAATGGATTTTTGCCTAAAATTTCCACTTTTTCAATAAGCGTAAAAAAGCCGCAGGGTTCACCTGCGGCATACAATACTTTTATTCATTTCGGTACTGTCATTTTAATCAAATACCCGACTTCTGACCGGCTCTGATCGAGTCAGTCATAATAGTCATCGATATTGTAATCTACCCTCATGCCGATATCATTAGCCCACTTCTCTGCATAACTGCCTTTGGTGGTAACTACTGTGATGCCAAGTTTGTCACCGTAATAACGGCTGAAAAATCCGTCATCGATCTCTGTAACACTTTCCGGTATCACAAGCGTTTCTACGTATTTACAGCCTCCAAGCACCTCATATCCGAGTTTTACGGTTTTTCTTCCGAACACAACTGTCTCAAGCATATTGTTCTCCCAGAAGCATCCACCTACTTCACGTACCTCATCCGGGAAATGCACACTTTGAAGCATATAACAGCATCCGAAAGCCGAACCTCTTATAAAACGTAAAGTTGAAGGCATTGATACGTATTGAAGTTTCTCACAGTCCCAGAAGGTTCTGCCCGGGAGCCATTTGGTCCTTGCAAGGATTTCAACTCTCTCGAGATTTACACAATACTGGAAAATACCGCTTCCAAGATCCTTGGCTTTCTTAGGGATCGTAGCTTCTTTCAGAGTTTTACAGTTCACAAAAGCATAGTCGCCGATCTTTCTTACGTTATCCGGAATTTTAATCTCTTCAAGCTTCTCACAGCCATCAAATGCATAATTCCCGATGGTTCTCAAAGTACTCGGTAACGTAATGGATGTAATATTGGAACAACCCTGGAAAGCTGCAAAATCTATCAGCTCTACGCCTTTTGAAATGGTCACGGATGTTATGTCGGTATTTTTAGCAAATACCGATCTTCCGATAGCTACTACATTTTTCCCGTCTATCTTTGACGGTACGGTAATATCGGTGTCATTGCCGTTATAGCCTGTTATCGTAAGCCTCTTGCCTTCGTATTCGAATTCCCAGTCACCTTTCGAACCCTTTGTAGCTGCCTTTGCCTCACCACTGCCCAAAGGAAGAACGACTGCAAGAAGAAATACAGCTATGATAAGTCCCATTATACGGGATATTGTTTTTCTTGTCATATTAACCTCCTTCTTTTTCTCCGCCATCACTTCGTAACAACGGTAAGTCCCTGTTCTGCTGCCCAGGATGCAGCATAACTGCCTTTAGGTGCTTCGATCACAAGGTAATTCCTAGCATCATCATAAAGGCCCGAAAGCATCTTATCACCTATAGTTGTTAAACTTTTAGGCATGATGATCTTTTCAAGGTTCCAGCACTGTCCGTAGAAAAGTTCATTTCCCAGTTCGGTGACGTTACTGCCGAGGTCAAGCACCTCAAGATTCTTGCAATCGAAGAATGCATGATACGAAACCTTCTTTGTTTTAGCGGGAACTTTAAAAGTTTCCAACGATTCACAGCATCCGAATGCAGTATTTCCGATAACTTCTATCGTAGAAGGAAGGCTAATGCTCTCTAAAGCTATACAATCCCAAAAGGTATCCGAAGGAAGTTCCTTGATCTTTGCTTTGATGACTGCCTTCTCCAAGCTCTCGCAGTATTTTAATATACCTGATCCCAACTTGGTAGCTTTAGCGGGGATGGTTATGCTCTTTAGCGACTTACATCTGCAGAACACATAATCGCCCATCTCGGTAATGCTGGAAGGAAGCTTAATGGTGGTAAGCGAATAACAGTTTTCAAATACACTGTCGTCAAGCTTTGTAAGCTTAATCTTTTTCTTGAATTTAACAGTTGTAAGGAATTCACAGTCAGCAAATGCACACCAGCCGATTTCCTTAACTGTCTTGGGGATTATAACAGTCTCGATATTCTGGTTCTTTCTGAAAGCCTCACGGCCTATGGCAGTTACTGTCTTTCCGCCGATCTTTGAAGGTATGGTTACCTTAGATTTGCTGCCTTTGTACAGGGTTATAGTGGCTGTTTTTCCTTCATATTCGTACTCCCAGTCACCGCTCTTTGCTTTTTCCGCTGCCTTAGCTTCCATAGCTTTGGGCAGAAGAGCTGCTGCCGACACCGCAAGTAACAGGACTGCAGCCAGCATTAACAAAATCCGTTTTTTCATCAGAACTCTCCTTTCACATGACCGGCATGCCGGTTTATTTGCTGTAAATAAACAATAGAATTATTATATCACAGAATTCAGCAAATGTATAGATGAAGTGTGTGGATTTTGACATATTTCCGTTAATTTTTCAGATAAATATTTGTGATGACGGTTCTCTGACATAAAAAACTCCGCAGGAATAATCCCACGGAGTATATATAATTATATTTTTTCTATCATATCAATCAGAGAACCGTCCCTCTGATCGATTTTAGTTTGACTTGATGAATTTGTCATGGATGGCTCTCATAGCCTGATCACAGTACTCCTGGTCGATAAGTACGCTGATCTTGATCTCGGAAGTAGAGATCATCTTGATATTGATACCTGCGCTGTACAGAGCCTCGAACATCTTAGCTGCAACACCTGCGTTGGTAACCATGCCGGCACCTACAACACTGACCTTTGCAACATTTCTGTCTACATCGATCTTATCACAGATAAGGCTTGTATTTCTGTGGTTTTCCATAACGGCAAGTGCCTCATCTACCTTGTCCTCATCCACTGTGAAGCTGATATCCTTTGTGCCGTCACGACCGATGGACTGAAGGATGATATCTACATTGATGCCGTGATTTGCAAGGTGGTTAAAGAGCTTGAAAGCCACACCAGGCTGGTCCTGTAAACCGATAACGGCAATTCTGGCCGGTTTCTTGTCGCATGCAACACCGCTTATGATCATTTTTTCCATTTTAGCATTCTCCTTTACTACTGTTCCTTCGTTTGTATTTAAGCTTGAACGTACAACTATCTGTACTCCGTATTTCTTTCCCATTTCTACCGATCTGTTATGAAGAACTCCCGCACCTAATGTGGCAAGCTCGAGCATCTCATCATAAGTAATCTCGTCAAGCTTCTTTGCATCGGGAACGATACGGGGATCAGCAGTATATACACCGTCTACGTCAGTATATATCTCACATTTGTCGGCACGAAGCGCTGCTGCTAAAGCAACTGCGGTGGTATCCGATCCGCCGCGGCCTAAGGTGGTCACGTTGTTGTACTTGTCAACACCCTGGAAACCGGTGATGACTACGATCTTTCTTGCATCAAGTTCTGCTCTGATCCTCTCGGAATCAATACTTGTAAGCCTTGCATTGGTGTAATCACTGGTGGTATGCATAGCTACCTGAAATGCATTAAGTGATACTGCAGGTACTCCGAGCTCCGCCATAGCCATACACATGAGCGATACGGATATCTGCTCGCCTACTGCTACGAGCATGTCAAGCTCACGCTTGGGAGGCTTGGCACTTATGTCTTTAGCCTTTGCTATAAGCTCGTTGGTGGTTTTTCCCATTGCGGAAAGTACTACTACAACATCATTTCCTGCCTTGTAGTCCTCGATACAGCGGTTTGCTACATTGTAGATCCTTTCCTTGTTTGCGACGGACGAACCGCCGAATTTCTTTACTACTAACATGCTTTTACTCCTCTATTTCAATTTGTATTACACCTCATCAGTCAGCTGACGCTGACAGCTTCCCCTCAAGGGGAAGCCTTTTGTAAATCACTTTAGTCATAAACACGGATTTTGCTTAATACATTCAGTCCCTTGATCTTTGCGTCAAACTCGCTCTCGCTCATGGACTCGGTGATAAATGCTACCTCGCCTGCCTTATAGGATGCGCTCTCCGCAGTTACACCGAGAATCTTTCTTGCTTCCATGGCATCCTTATCGCTTAAACGTACGTAAAATCTTCCAACCCTGCTGCCCTGGTCTGCCATATGTGCCTTTTCCCTGCTCCAGAGAGTATCGGAAGGAAGTCCGTAATACTTCGCTGCCTCGATGATATCACCTGCTACTGCACCGGCTGTGGGAAGCTTTCCGGCTCCCTTACCGTAGAACAATACGTCGCCTGTAGCATTTCCCGTTACAAGTATACCGTTAAATACGTTATTTACATGATAAAGCTGGCAGTTTTCAAATACAAGGAAGGGAGCTACCATAGCCGATACCAAAGCATCATCGCGTCTGATGTTGCAGAGGAGCTTTATCTTTGCACCCAGGCCCTTAGCAGCAGCTATATCCTCAGCTGTCACCTCACATATACCTTCCGTGGGGATATCATCACAGTCAACCTGATGTCCTGCAGCAAGCGACGCAAGTATGGCTGCCTTTCTCTGTGCATCGGTACCCTCTATGTCAGCTGCGGGGTTTCTCTCGGCATATCCGTTATCCTGTGCTTCCTTTAATGCAGTATCAAATGCAAGTCCGTCCTCACCCATACGGGTTAAGATATAATTGGTGGTACCGTTTACGATACCCTTGATCTCCAATATATCATCGCCTACAAGTGAATCGCACAGCGACCTGATGATAGGGATACCGCCGCCTACACTTGCTTCGAAATAATAATCACAATTGTTCTTTGCAGCAAGCTCTATAAGCTCTGCACCGTGAGCAGCTACGAGCTCCTTATTGGATGTACATACTGACTTTCCTCGCAAAAGAGCCTCTTTTGTGAACTTGAAAGCGGGCTCCATACCTCCCATAACCTCGGCTATGATCTTAACCTCAGGGTCATCGAGGATGATATTTACATCATGTACCAGTACCTTTTCCACAGGGTCTCCCGGGAAATCACGGAGGTCAAGTACGTACTTGATCTCGATGGGCTTACCCGCACGCTTTGCGATGATATCGCTGTTCATGTTTATTACGTCAAATACTCCGGAACCAACAGTTCCGTATCCGAATATTGCTATTTTCATGTATGTTAGTCTCCTGCCGTTTTTTTTCTCTTGCCTGAAGCTTTTCCGCCTCATATATCATTCACGTCCTAAAATCTTCAAAGAATTAATCCCGTGTATACCTTCTATGGCCGATATGATATCGTTGACCTCTTTTGTCTCGGGACGCATCTCCATGCCCAAGGTCACGGAAGCTATACCGCCTATCGGAATGCTTTGGTGTATGGTCAGGATGTTGGCCTTGCACTTTGCTATCTCATTTAGCACATTTGACAAAAGTCCGGGCTCGTCATCCAAAAGCAGCATGATATTTATCGTCTTTCCGCGGTTGTTCTCATGGAACGGAAATATATCATCCTTATATTTATAAAAAGAACTTCTGCTGATCCCGAGCTGCTCTGCAGCCTCCTGAACGGTTATAGCCTTGCCGGAATCCAAAAGTCTTTTTGCCTCAACCACCTTCAACAGCACATCGGGGACGGCCTTTTCTTTTACAAGATAATACTTATCTTTCTCACTCATCCTCATGATCTCTCCGTTGTTTTTCTGTCAACTACATTTGTCCGTTTAACGTGGAATACTATATCACAGACTTTCTTAAAAATCAAGCAAAATTTTTCGCTCTTCCCCTTTGTTTTTTTGTACATTCTCTCCAAAAGAGGGGCTGTCGCACATAAATGAACGACAGCCCCCTGACTTTTATTTTATTTTCTTTAAGTATTCCACTGCTGCATCGATCTGGTTATCTTTCGTACGCTTTGATATCGACTCTTTTTCCAGCCCATCTTCAAGCTCTACCACTATATCGGGTTCAATGCCTTTGTCATGTATGCAGACACCCTTGGGTGAATAATACCTTCCTCCCGTATACTTTATAAAGGAGTTGTCCTCGCCTATGGGCCAGAGTGTCTGATATACTCCCTTTCCGTAGGACTTTGTACCCATGACCGTAGCCTTCTCATAATCACGCATGGTCTGTGTGAAAAGCTCGGATGCACTTGCCGAATTACCGTTTATAAGTATTACCAGGGGCTTGTCAAATCTGTCTTCATCTTTGGTAAAAGACTTAACCTCAGCACCCTGTCTGGAGTCCGTATATGCCACAAGAAGGCCCTTTTCCAGCATGAGGTCAAGCATCTTGACAGCCGTATCAAAAAGTCCGCCGGGATTCTCTCTTAAGTCGATGATAAGCTTGGACATGCCCTGCTTTTCCAGTTCTTCCAGAGCGGCTTTTGTTTCTGTGGCGGTATTCTCATAAAATGAACTTACAAGTATATAACCTATCCCGTCCCCGATCATGCGGTATGATACGGTCTTCTGCTCTATCCTGGCTCTTTTCATCGTAAGGTCGAGCGTCTTATCCCCGCGCTTTACGGTTACGACAACAGTGCTGCCCTCATTACCTTTTATAAATGTCATGGCATAATCCAGATTCAGATTCGATATATCTTTCCCGTCCACCGCGATAAGGATATCCTTCGGCAGTAACCCTGCTTTTTCAGCAGGTGAATCTTCTGCGACCGATACTACCACAATCTCATTGGAGTCCTTCAGCTGACCTACATAACAGCCTATCCCCACATAAGACCCGGATGTTGTCTGGAATACGGCAGCGGCCTCTTCAGGTGTATAATAACATGAATAAGGGTCATTAAGTGCCGCCATCATACCGTCTAAGGCTCCCTCATACAGAACCTCGGGGTTGATCTCTTCATAGAAATTCTGGTTTATAATACTCAGGGTATTGTTAAGTTTCTCTATGAACAGGTTATATTTCTGTTCTTCCGTCTCGTTAGCCGATGGATAGGTTTTTCTTTGGGAACCGTAATTAAACAGATAATCCCTCATAAAGAAGATAAGTATCGCCGAACTTGCCAATGCTACCAGCAACCCGATCATAAATCCCTTAAAAAACTTTTTTTCTTCTTGCATAAAAACTCCTACTGTTACTCAAGATATCCTATATATGGATCGGGATCGACATATTCCCCGTTCTTCTGTACTGCAAAATGAAGATGAGGACCGGTCGATACTCCTGTAGAACCCACGAGTGCTATCTGCTGTCCCTGCTTTACATACTCTCCTGCACTTACCAAAGTCTTTGAACAATGACAGTATACCGTGACAAAACCCGGCTGATGCTCTACCTTTACATAGTTGCCCGCAGAACTGTTGTAGCTTACGTCTATAACCTTTCCTGCAAGTACCGATACCATGGGCGCACCGAACTCGCCTCCGATATCCCAGCCCTTATGGTAGGTGGAAGCTCCCTTGGTAGGCGCTTTTCTGGGTCCGAACTTTGAGAAAGTCCTGTGATCTCCCGGAAGAGGCCATGTCATCTTATACACATCCGTCTCATCAGTAAGTACCACATGATTTATCGCGTCTGCATCGTAGCCGCTTGTGGACTTGGGTTTACTGATATTACCGCTTTCCTGAGCCTTTTTTCTTTTCTCCTCTTCTTCGCGTTTTCTTCTTTCTTCCTCTTCCTTACGCTTTCTCTCTTCTTCCTCCATACGCTTCTGCTCAGCTTCGATGATCTCGTTTATTTCTACATTTTTACTGCTTATCTGCTCCATGTAGTTAAAAAGATACTCATCTGCCACACCGAGCTTCTCCGTAAGTCGTTCTATCTCCTCGGACTTAAGGTCCATGAGTTCCTGTACTGTGGACTGCTCAAGTTCTTCGGATTCCCTGATGAGGTTCAGCTCTTCGAGTGAAGCATTAAGAAGTGCCTCATGCTCCTCTACATCCGCCTTGGCTTCCTTATAGCGTTCAAGCAGGTTATTGTCATATCGCGCTATATCCTGTGTATACTCCACCTGATTCAAAAAATCAGACACGCTGCCTGAATTAAGAAGGAGGTCCATGTAAGTAGACTCGCCGTTTTCGTACATGTAAGCGATCCTCTTTTTCATGATGATATATTGCTGCTCTTCCTTCTTTTTGGCATCGGCAAGATTCTGTTTCGTAATCTCAAGCTCTTCCTCGGTTTCCGTTATCTGCTGTTTTAGTTCGAAAATACGGAGAGTGATGTCGTTAAGCTCAAGGTCGAGCTCCTGTATATATGTTTCTATATTTTCTTTTTCCAGTGAAAACTCGGCTATAAGGGCTTCCTGTTCTTTTTTCTGCTTCTCGAGTTCCTTTTTCTGGTCCTGGGCAGCTTTAAGCTTTTCCTCATATGCCTTTCTGGGGTCAGAACTTACCGCTCCCGCCGGTCTGTACGGAAGATATTCAAACATTCCTGCAAGGAAGCATAATATAAGTGCAAATGCCACTACAGTCTTTTTTATACCTTTTTTTCCCGTCACCCTTCATGCACCTCTCTTTTGATCTGTCCTCATCCAACCTCAATCTTCTTTAACTGCCTGCCTAGTGTTACATTACTACCGATAAAACCTATCCCGATACCTATCGCCAAAGATACCGGTATCAGCACTTTCATGATGTCCTTTCCATCCACGAACTCGGTACCCGAGAGCAGGAGCTGGAAATTTTCCTGTAAAGTACTGATGATCACACCGTAACTGAAATTAAGTATCAAAAGCGGTATAACGGCACCGATGATACCTATGATCATACCTTCTACTATGTACGGGATCCTGATAAAGAAATTGGTAGCCCCGATCAGTTTCATTATGGATATCTCCTGCTTCCTTATAGACACACCGGTGGAAATGGTGATGCTTATAAGGAATATGGTAACTCCGAGAAGGATGATGATGATCGCAATCGCGAGTACCGTCAGCACCTTATTGAGGCCGGTCAGGTTTTCCGATACATCCTTCTTGTGGTTTACCTTTCTGACTCCCTCGATATCCGTAATATATCTTACCAGTGAATCCTGCATCGATATATCGTTAAGGTACACCGTATATGAAGCGGAATTCTCCAGAGGGTTATCATCGCCGAAGGTTTCTATAAGCTCGGGAGAAAGCTTGTCTCTTTTATATTCCTCCCATGCCTGGTCTGCCGAGGTAAATATGATCTCCGAGATCTCGGCACGCATCCTGATCTTTTCGCCTATCGCTGAGATACCCTCGTCCGTTATCCCTTCATCAAAAAATACCGTGATACCGACTCTCTGCTCTGCTTTCGAGATCATGCTCCTGAAATTGGCTATAACCGAATAACATACCCCGAATAAAAACAGACAGGCTGCCATCGTAGCGATGGAAGCCAGTGAAAACATCCTGTTTCTGAATATATTTTTGAGTCCCTGTCCGATACCGTAAGCAAAGGTGCTAATTTTTTGCATTTGTGTAACCGCCCTTTTCGTAATCGTTGGTGAGCACACCCTTGTTCAGATGTACAACTCTTTTCTGCATCATATCAACTATTTCTTTATTATGAGTGACCACTATGACGGTAGTCCCGCGTCTGTTGACATCCTCCAAAAGTCTCATGATGTCCCATGAGTTCTTGGGGTCGAGATTACCTGTGGGCTCATCTGCGAGCAGCAGCATAGGGTTGTTTACCAGGGCACGTGCAAGTGCCACTCTCTGCTGCTCACCTCCGGACAGCTCCGAAGGATATGCATCAAGTCTTTCGGAAAGTCCCATGATAGAAAGTATATTGGGAACATCCCTTTTTATCTTCTTGATCGGAGTCTCTATAACTCTCTGCGCAAATGCCACATTTTCATACACCGTCATCTCCGGCAGCAGCCTAAAATCCTGGAACACGATACCGATATTTCTCCTGTGCTTGGCTATCGCCTTCTGACGCAGTCTTGAGATATCCTTACCCATAACATATATCTTACCGGATGTTGGCGCTATCTCACGCAGAAGCAGCTTTATAAGTGTTGACTTTCCGGAGCCGCTGCTTCCTACCACAAATACGAACTCACCCTTATTTACCACAAGGTTCATCTTCTTTATGGCATGTCTGTCATCGGCATAATCCTTTGATACATCATCAAGCCTTATCACCGGCGGCTCTATATCGCCGCTCAGTGCACGTTCAAGTCCGAAATTTCTCATTTATGTTTGTCCTTTTCTTACACCTCATCCGCCTTAGAAATCAGTATGCTCTACATAGTCCATGTATTTAACTACCATCAGTGCCATCTTGAATGTAATAGCATCCTCAAAGGTACGAAGATCTAAGTTAGTCATCTTCTGGATCTTGTCAAGCCTGTATACAAGGGTATTTCTGTGGATGTACAGCTGTCTCGAGGTCTCGGAAACATTAAGGTTGTTCTCGAAGAACTTGTTGATGGTAACTATGGTCTCATCATCAAAATCTGAAGGCATCTGTCCGTCAAATATCTCCTTGATAAACATCTTGCATAAAGGCATCGGAAGCTGATATATAAGACGTCCTATACCTAAGTTGCTGTATGCTATGATATTTCTCTCCGTATAGAATATCCTTCCTACATCAAGAGCCATCTTGGCTTCCTTATACGAACGTGATACATCCTTTAACTCATTGATTATGGTACCGTAAGATACTCTTACCTTTGACATAGCCTCGGTATTGAGCATGTCAAGGATCACCTTTCCTGTTTTCTCCAGATCCTCATACCCGTCGTTGGCACGAAGCTCCTTAACTATGATGATATTTTTCTCATCTACCGCAGTGATGAAATCCTTGGTCTTGTTGGAAGTAAACATGGTCCTTACGGTCTCTAATGCCATGTTGTCCTTCTCCACGCTCGTCTCGACTATAAATACGACACGTCTTGCTTCAGCATCTATATGTAATTTCTTGGCCCTGGTATATATATCAACCAACAGCAGATTGTCAAGCAAAAGGTTCTTTATAAAGTTGTCCTTGTCGTAGCGCTCCTTGTAAGCCACTACCAGATTCTGCACCTGGAATGCCGCCATCTTTCCGATCATATATGCATCCTCGGACTCGCCCTTTACGATAAGGATATACTCTAATTGATGTTCATCAAATACCTTAAAGAAGTGGGTACTCTGCAATGACTGGCTCTCGGCCTGCGATCCTACAAAAGCAAGCACTGCGCCCTCATATTCATCTGTTTTGTTCACCGTGGCAGCCAATGCCTTGCCCTCTGTATCCATGATGCATATCTCTACTCTGGATATGGTCTTGATCCCTTCTATAACATTCTGCAGTATCTGATTTGATATCATACCTTGCCCCTTTCTTCTCCGTGTTTACACCTTTTGGGACCATGCAGACACAAGATAAGCTCATATGTCATTACATAATCCCTCAATATAGTATTGTAACACTTATTCAAACGGATGTAAACATTTTTTGTGAGCTTTTATCGATGAGCGTTCATTCAGCCATCGTTATGCAAAGAAGCTTACTATGAGAGCTTTTATTTGACGCACTAAAAAAGCTCCGGTTTTAAACCGGAGCTTGTCACATCATTATTTTGTCTTTAAACTTGCAAGTATGACCTGGATCTCCATGTCATCGTACTCGATATCGCCGTCCTCATCGGAAAGACATATCTTTACCTGCCACTCGCCCGAACCTTCTACCCAGAGGATAGCGAACTTACTGTATGCAAGCTCTCCTGTATATCCGGTCCACTTTGTGCCGTTAACCTCAAGTGTGATATCTTCGATGGTATCAGCCTTGTATATCTCCTTTGACTCATATATCTCTGTAGCCTTTGCATAATGGTCCAGATTTATATATGCATTGGAAATGATCGCCGTGCCTACTTCTTCGCCCTCTTTTGTCTCATACTTGCAGAAACGGAGGTGATTCGGAGATACGGTATCCTCATTCAGTTCCATGACCGGTATGTTGACCCAGTCCTCAGGACAGAGTGCCGTGAACTGCTTACATTCATACACAGTACCTTCAACTTCCTCGATCGATTTGGGACCGCACGCCGTAAGTCCCAAGAGCATAAGTGCTGTCAAAACTAATGCCAAGATTTTCTTCTTCATAATTGTCCCCTCTTTTATACAGTATATTTATTCACTATAAATATTGCCGATAATTAAAGATATTATAGCACAGGTTATCAGATAACACAAGAAATATTTTTTGTAAGCAAAAAGCCCGGTCAGATAACTCTGACCGGGCGTAAAGTCCGAAACTTTATTAGTGAGTGATAACCTGCTCTGTTTCCTTATCAAAGATATGAAGCTTTGAAAGATCCATAGCAACTCTGATCTGGTCGCCGGGACGAGCGGTTGTACGAGGATTAACACGAGCGGTGATCTCGTAGTTATCAACATCCAGGTAAAGGAATACTTCGGCACCGAGAAGCTCGTATACACGAACGGTAACTTCAACAACGCTCTCAGGTGAATTGCTGATGAACATCTCCTCATCCTTGATATCCTCAGGACGGATACCGAGAACAACGGTCTTTCCTTCATAACCTGCATCGATAAGCTTCTTAGCCTTGATCTCAGGAATGGTGATGGTTGTTGAACCAAATGTAAGAGTAACCTTGTTGCCTTCACGACCAACGATGGAGTTGATGAAGTTCATCTGAGGTGATCCCATGAAACCTGCAACGAAGAGGTTGTTAGGAGCATCATAAAGGTTCTGAGGTGTATCAACCTGCTGGATAACACCGTCCTTCATAACTACGATACGGGTACCAAGGGTCATAGCCTCTGTCTGGTCATGGGTAACGTAGATGATGGTTGTTTCAAGTCTCTGGTGAAGTTTTGAGATCTCGATACGCATCTGTACACGAAGCTTAGCATCAAGGTTTGAAAGAGGCTCGTCCATAAGGAATACCTTAGGGTTACGAACGATAGCACGACCCATGGCAACACGCTGACGCTGTCCACCGGAAAGAGCCTTGGGCTTACGATCGAGAAGGTGCTCGATGTCAAGGATCTTAGCTGCTTCATGAACTAATTTATCGATTTCAGCCTTAGGAGTCTTACGAAGCTTAAGACCGAATGCCATATTGTCATATACTGACATATGAGGATACAGAGCGTAGTTCTGGAATACCATCGCGATATCCCTGTCCTTAGGCTCTACATCGTTAACGAGCTTGTCACCGATCCAAAGTTCGCCCTGTGAAATCTCCTCAAGACCTGCGATCATACGAAGAGTAGTTGTCTTACCACATCCTGAAGGACCAACGAAGATGATGAACTCCTTATCTTCGATCTCAAGGTTGAAGTCCTTAACTGCTACGAAGCCGTTAGGGTAAACCTTCTGAATGTTCTTAAGTGATAAACCTGCCATTTTAAATCCTCCCTAAATAAAGTTCTGGTTTTTCATTCAATTTTATTATGTGCGCCTTAAGCGCCTACCCGTTTATTATACACGGATATGGTCTTAAATGCTATGTGTGATTTTACCAAAAGTCAGTCCTCATTTTTGGTAATAATGACTAAAAAGCGTCATTCTCACTCCCCCGGTATCACATAAAGCACGGTTTTCTCGGAAGCTACAACGCCTGACATGTTGTCAGGCACAAGGATCTGGCTGTATGCGGGGATCCCGGAACTCTCCTTTAACACTGAGGAAGATGACAGGTCGAGCAGATTCCCGACCGCAGTGCATTTCCCGGAATAAAGCACGATCACACCGCCCTCTCCGGGCATAAAGCGTTCCCCACGGGCAAGCTCCGTCTTTTTATATCCGGAAGAAAGCTCAGGCTGAACGGAAGTACTGCCCTGTCCCGCACCATTAAGCTGTTCTAAGCGGTACTCAAGATAACTTAATGACACCACCGGATCGTTCTGTGAACCGGCGCCGTTAGAGGCTGCCCCTACATATACCCCGCCGCCGAACAGGATACATGCTGCCACAGTCACTGCTATTATCATTATTATTTTCTTCTTCATCCTAAGCTCCTTTTCCTGCCATGTCCTTACCCAGTCCTGGTTTACAATCTATGCTTTATAAGCTGCGCTTTACAATCTGTGTTTTACAATCTATGTTCTACCATCTGTGCTTCAAAGTCACTGCAACAGCTCCCCGAGTATCTCCCAGGTCTTTGCGATATCTATGAAGCAGCTTTCATTGTGCTTTATCACCGGTGCCTCATATACCTTTATATCCGTATCCTTTAGATACCCTGCATACTCTTTATATGCCGCTTTTTCGTCTTCTCTCATGTCGGTATCTTCACCGGTCTCTAAACAAAAGAGCTCTTTTACTCCCAAAGCGGTGATCCGTTCTATCTTAAGCTCCGCGCCGCCGCTATCAGCTGTATATACGGCATAATGATCGATCGGGGTGCCGAGCATCTCTCCCGCTATCTTCTTTCCTGCATCAAATGCGGCAGCTGTCCCGTAATAGCTGTATAATTCGCTAAATCTTACCGTCTGCGGCACCAGTACGTTCCCATTGGCAAGCGCCCTGTACAGGCTCCCCGTCATGGTATATGTGATGTCCGGATCAAGATATATAAAAGACACCTTCATGCTCACGGTATCAAATACTTCAAGCACCAGCTTCTCCACCTTGCCCGACTCATAATCCATAAGATATATAAGAAAAAGCGGTCTTAGATTGGAAGCCGCACTCCCTGCAGTTCCGTTTATAAGCTTTTCCGTCAGATCCTCTTCCACGCCTTTAGGTTTAAAAAGACCGGCCTTTTCCGCATTCTGCTCGGCTTCCCTTGTTATGCTGCCCGCTATCAGCCTTACTCCCTTATATGCTGCTAAGCTCACAAGCAGGCACAAGGAGACTGCGGCAAATATAAGCCATATTTTATTCTTTTTCTTTCCGGCCATATGGCAGCCCCCTTCCCAAATACAGATTGACATTATCCCCGTACTACTCTATATTAGATATATCTTAAGATCACTTTCTCTGCATGATATATGCGAAAAATGAACCATACCTACGTCATAGACATTGAAAGTATTCAGTAACTTCGAAAGGAAATATCCATGATAAAGACAGCCATCATCACAGGCGCCTCCCGAGGTATAGGAAGAGCCATCGCCGTAAAATTCGCATCCGAAGGATATAACGTAGTCCTCAATTCAAAAAACGGCGGCGAAAACCTCGAAAACACTCTAAGATTTTGCCGCAGTGCATGGGATACCTATATTTTAAGTCATCCCGAATTTTCCGATCCCGGCTCCGGACACGTCCTTGCAGTTAAAGGAGACGTATCAGACTCTTCTTTTGTTAAGGAGCTGGTAAATACTGCCATAACCTCCTTCGGCCGCATAGATGTCCTTATAAACAACGCAGGCATCTCCTACATCGGTCTCATCCAGGATACTGCAGATGATATCTGGCAGAATGTGATAAATACCAACCTGTCCTCCGTACATTACTGCACCCGCGAGGTCATCCCCCACATGTTAAAGAACCGCCCGGAAAACGCAGCCTCTGCAGAGCCTGTAGAAGCCGGCCGCATCATAAACATATCCTCCGTATGGGGAGATGCCGGTGCATCCTGCGAAGCGGCCTACTCGGCATCAAAGGGCGGTGTAAATGCTTATACAAAAGCCTGTGCAAAGGAGCTTGCCCCCTCAGGTATCTCAGTAAATGCCGTTGCCTGCGGTTTTGTAGATACGGACATGAATTCCCATCTTACAAAAGAAGAACGTCTTTCTGTAATTGAGCAGATACCCGCATCCCGCGCCGCTTCACCGGACGAGATTGCCGATATCATATATCATATCGCAGAAATGCCCGTATACCTTACAGGTCAGATCATAACTGCAGACGGCGGATGGATCTGAGAAGGGAATTTTTGTCATTCTGAGCGCAGCGAAGAATCTTACTCACTCTTCTTGCTGTCTATAAGTCTTGCTATAAGCTTTGCCACCTTTTCGGAAGCCTTGCCGTCCTCGATGATACCTATATCGTCGAAGAATTCCTTTTGCTTTTTCTTATAGCCTTCACGGTCATATTCGTTAATATTGTCATAAAGCTCCCTCTCATTATGTGCTATCGGGAAGGGAAGCTTCTCATAATCATAATACATGCCTCTGGTATCATTATACTGCTCCACATCGGTAGCATATAAAAACACCGGCTTTCCGACATAAGACATCTCAAACATACAGTTTGAATAATCTGTTATCAGCACATCACATGCCGCCATCATCGCATACAGGTCACTGAATTCGTTACCGTCTATGATACGTTCCTTTTCATCAAACTGAAGATATGCACTGCTTATATGATTTACCCTCGACATAGCTAAGGGGTGGAAACGTGTCACTACCACGAACTTGCCGCCGAAACGGTTCTCTAACGCACTGATGATACTTCCGCCTATCTCGTTGCCCCTGGCCTGTACTTCCGAGACGGAGTCCCTGTAGGTAGGTGCATAAAGTGCTATATTGATCCTTAAGTTATCCTTCTGTTCCTCACCGGGCTTTGTTCCCTGTTCCTTGGCCTTAAAGGCCTTTATATATGCTTCATTGAGCAGTCTTCTGAATACGGATTCCGGAAGTCTTGAGAGAAGCTTTTCCCTCATGGCTCCCGCACTGAACCTGACAGGGCGGATAAGCGGATCCATCCTAGCAGTACCGAAACAGAATATCTTCTTCTTAAATCCGAACGCACGTCTGTACAGCTCGTTACAGTATTCACTGTTGGAGATATAGATATCGGTCATCCCGGTATCCCTTAACGCATTCCTGATATACTCGGGAGAGAGATACTCCTTGCAGTCCAGTTCAAGCATCTTTAACGGCAGACCGCCGTGCCAGGTCTGAATATATATCTGGTTCTTTCTTTTCTGGATATAGCTTTCCTTACGGTTGCAGTCCACCCATATGCCGGCTGTAGCCTGTGCATATATGGCTGACTTGGAATTGGTCTTTAAAAAAGTGATGCACTCCGCATCCTCGTTTATCTCCTCTTTTAAGGGCGGCTTGCTGGTTACAAATATCACCTTTTCCGCAATGGCTGCCTTAGAAAGACCCGCTCTTTTTAAGAGCCTGACATAGCTTTCGGCTACCCACTTGGGGTTATCTCCGTATCCCCAGACATTGCAGAATACAACCTTATCTTTTTCTACGGGAAAAAGACTGAAAAACTTAAACTCTTTTTCTATCACGTCCTCGCGAAGAGTCCGGTACTTCTGGACAGCACCTTCAGGTGCCATTTTCTTCATATCATTTCTTATACTCAATTCATTACCCCCCGGTAATCCCCTTACATATCCTTATAAACTTTTTGCTCCCTTATCTTTATCCGCTGATATATTTAATGCCGTACTGCGATCATCTTAACCGGCTGTACCTAATCCTGCTTCTGTCTTACCAGGCTTTTTAATATACTTGAAAACTTCTTCCCCGTTCTCTCCCAGCTTAAAAGAGATAGTTTTTCGGCCGCTTTTTCCGTCATTAAAGCCAGTTTTTCCGGCTCATCCATGGCGGAAAGTACCAGGTCCGCGATATCCTTTTCTCCCACTTTAGTCAGAAGTGCCGTATCCTCCCCGAAGAAATACGGATAGCTTCCGTCCCCGAACTCTATCACGGGAAGTCCTGCCGAATGCATCTCGTATGGCACAAGGGATATATTGCTCATAGAAGCTACCATGCCGAAGTCGGCTTTTTTGTACAGCTCGTTTATCTCCCCATGACTTAGCTGTCCGAGGTTTTTCCCGCCTGCTGCCTTAAAGGTCTTCGCCTCACCGAAGTAGAGGACCTCTAAACTTATCCCTTTTTCTTTTAATTTTTCAGCAGTATTTATCAGCATGTACGGTATAAGGTCCGGCAGACGCTTCCCGTAAAACTTGAGATACACCGCTATGGTCAGTTTTTTCTTATCCTTATATGATGAGAAGTCCCTCTTTACATATTCATAAGCACTCCCGTCATAAGGGAAGCTTACCACATCTATCTTTAATGCGGGCAAAGCAAAGTCTTCAGGGTTCCTTGCTTTTGCAGGACTTCCCTGTACAGTCCTCATACGGTTCCCCGTTAACGCCCCGCAGTCCCTTAGGATCATATCCTTGTTCCATGCCCCTAAAGATACCATATGCAGTCCCTGCATATATGTGTCACGTGCAAGCAGGTATTCCTCTCCGAACTTGTAAAAGAGAGGCTCATAATCCTGTATAAAATACATAAGATAGGAATCCTCGAATTTCTTTGCAAAGGATACCGTATCATACGATGAAGCCACCACCACATCGGGAGCTTTTATCTTACCCTTCTTTATGGCTGCCATATATCTGTTTAAAGGGAATACCCTGCCTTTATAATCAGGGAGATTGGACTTGGCACACAGGTCCATTTCCTCTTCCGACTGCTCCTTACATACAAGATAGCATACCTTGTACCCGAGCTTTTCGAGCTCACTGCCCAGATGCAGTATGGAGGTCTGCCCTCCGTGAAATCTCACGAGTCTGGTAATGATAAATGTGACCGTCCGTACTCTCTCAGGCTTTTTTAGAACCACCCGGCTCGGATCGTAATTGTCAAGGAGCCCTTTGAGCTTGACACATTCGGCCTTGTGAGCCATATTGTGCATGAGACTTAAGGTTTTTCTTTTTGTTTCACGTATGAACGCTTCATTTTTGCTCATAGCATACTCCTTTCCCAGGTTTTATGCCTTCCCCTCGAGGGGATATATCGACATGCGTAGCATGTTGATGCCCTCCCTGGCGAAGGGAAGGTGGCGCGAAGCGCCGGATGAGGTGTATCACAGCCCCAGATGTTTAGCTATGACATCAAGTGCCCTTTCACTTACATGTCCGTCATCGTACTTATTATGTTCCTTCTTAAATGCCCTTATCTTATCAAGGCACTCCGTACTCCTGCCTTCAAAGTTATCCTTTATATCCCTTATGAGTTCATCCTCATCAAGCGATATCGGTCCGGGAGCCAGCTGCTCAAAGTCCGTATAAAAGCCTCTTAAGATATCCCTGTAATTCTCCAGGTCATAGCAGAAGAAAAATATCGGACGCTCAAGTACAGAATAATCAAATATAAGGGAAGAATAATCCGTTATGACACCGTCCGACTCCAGATACAGGTCGTTAATATCGATCTCGTTGCCGCATATCCTTACAAATCCGCTGTCAATAACGCTCTGCGGTATATCACCTTTATTTATACGCACCAGATAGTGCAGTTTGAGCACTATGGTATACTCATCTCCGAGTGCTTTTTCAAGCTTAACAAAATCAGGACGTGAAGGCACCTTATAAAATCCGTTTCCAAGATACTCATCATCACGCCAGGTAGGTGCGTATACAAGTATCTTCTTCTTCCCCGGGAAATAAGCCCTTTCCTTTTTATCCTGCCCGGCTTCGTTCGCCATATCTGTCCCGATAATACCTTTATCCTTACCGAGACCTTCCCTCACAAGCTTATCCGTCCTCGGATAACCTATCTTAAGCACAGTATTCTTAAATCCGAACGCCCCGGCCGAGATAGCCTCGCTGTAGTCATTCTGGACTATCAGATAATCCCACTTGGCCGACTCTTTTATAAAGGACTGTGCATATTCATCACGATCCCTGTTTTCCCCCGCCATATTGAACTGGATCATATCAAGTCCGAGTTTTTTAAGCTGGGTCCCGTGCCATGTCATAAAATAAAGTGCGCCCTTACGCTTTACAAGGTACGGCTCCTGACGGGTATCGAATATCCAGATACCGGACGTTGCCATATGAAAATAATACTTAAGACCTCCGTATCGAACTGCCTTGCATCCCTTAGGCAACAGCGATTCTCCGTATTTCTTTACCATATCGAAATACTCACCGTTAAAGGCCCAGATCTTTTTCTTTTTGTCGAATCTGGCATCCTTTAGCATATCCTCATATATGGCCCTGGTATTTCCGGAATAATTCCTTCCCATGTTGCTCATGAACATCACTTTATTCATGCTCAAAGGAAGTATCCTTGCCATAATGTGATATATAAAAATCAGTATCTTTTTTACAAATTTTTTCATACTCCAAATATCTTCTTAACTATCCTTTCCGATGCATGTCCGTCATCAAGATAGCAGAATTTATCCGTAAATTCCTTATATTTATCCTTATAAGCCTCTTCAACCGTATCGATATTCTCGAGTGCGTCCAGCACCTCTTCGTTGGTCTTAAGGAGCGGTCCGGGACAGCCTGTGGTCATATCAAAATAGAAGCCTCTAAGTACTCCTGCATACTTTTCAAAGTCATAAACATAGAAAAGTATGGGACGTCTTAAGTTGGCAAAATCAAAGAATACGGATGAATAGTCCGTGATAAGGATATCCGATATCAGATACAGCTCACCGATATCGTTGTAACGGCTCTGATCCATTACAAAATCCTTATCCTCATCCGGTATATTCAGATGGTCGGCTATGAAATAATGCGTACGGAGCACAAAGAAATATCTGTCTTTAAGCTTCTTCATCATCTCTAAGTCAAGAGGCAGTTCAAATCTGTACTGTGCAGGTCCGTAATAATCGTCGTCGCGCCAGGTGGGCGCATAAAGTACGACCTTCTTATCTGCCGGTATACCGAGCTTCTCCTTGATCTTACGTGCTCTTTCATCCCTGTCATCACCGTATAAGAGGTCATTTCTCGGATATCCGAGCTCCAGTATTTTTTCTTCAGGATAGAGGAATGCTGTCTTAAAACACTCTGTTGAGAACCTGTTGTCGGAGAGCAGGTAATCCCATGCCCTCGACTGCTTGTATACCGTCATTTTGTACTTGGGACTGAAGGAATGTACATCCTCCATATCAAATACAAGCCTCTTCAGCGGCGTTCCGTGCCAGCACTCAAGGAATATCACACCGGGGCGCTTCTCATACCAGGCCGGCTGTCTCATATTGTTGATCCATACGGAGCATCTTGCCACATAGTAAAAATACCTGAGTGAAAAGAGCTTTACTTCCTTATGCTTGCCGGGGATCCTGGCACCTTTATTGTCTATGCACCATACAAACTTGGGATTCTTTGAGATGATATCACCCTTATCCAGTCTGCCCTCGGCTTCAAGCTTTTGCATATATTCGTAGATATACCTGCAGGAATCTCCGTAGCTTCTGCCTAAGAAGCTCTCAAACAGTATAACATTCTTTTTAACGGAGAATTTCCTGAATATCCTCTTATATATGTTCCATTTCCACTGAAGCGGAGTACCCAGAAGACCTTTTTTCTTTCTGAACATGGAATAAAGGTTTGCTGTCTTTTTCGCTCCCTTTACCTTGCCCTTAGCAAGCTTCTTTATGATACGCTTCTTAAAGAATTTGTATCTTTTTCTTTTAAATTTGTATTTCGGTATCTTCTGCATGAACGGGACAAATTTGCCCAGTTCCTCATCCGTCCACTTTAAAGCCACAGGGTGCTTACCCTTGGTCATTTTTCTCAAAATATAAGCCAGTATATAGTTTTCAAGGTAGGCAAGGTTTACATTCTTACCCTCATCGTTCATACTGCCCTTCTCTTCAGCCAGTTTCCACGATTCATCTAGGCTTTTGATGAACTCATCCTTCTTACCTTCCGACTCCTCCTGTAAGAGCGAAGGCATTCTTACGGAATCATTGTGGCTTCTCTTATAATAGCTTATCCTCTCGCCTGTCACCATATTCTTTCTGCGGTTGACAATGGCGGTCTTAAGACAAAGCCTTGTCATAAAAGGAAGATCGCTGTAGTAAGTATAAGTCTCATCAAAGAACTCGCCCTTTAAATACCCGGCAGGGATGAGTATACCGAGCACCGTGGCAGAGCCGTACCAGTAATGTATGAGTGTGGCTTCATCCTCCATCTCATCATAATACTCGTCACCGTCTACGGCACTTAAGGCATCGGTGGCTTCCTCGCCGAAGTCATCTCCGACAGCGGCATTGTCATCATCCGAGCCTTCCTTTAACGCTGCCTCGATCTCAGCCATCTCCTGCTCTTTTTTAAGTCTCTTTTCCTCTTCCTTTGTCAGCTGGCTTTCCCTCTTAAACCAGGTCTTTTTCTGTACAAGTCTCACCATCATGCCCGGATTTTCAGCAGCCTTGGTGAGCAGTCCTTCAAAACTCTGCGCAGAGATATAATCATCGCTGTCCATAAAAAGCACGTAGTCGCCGGTCACATTTTTAAGACCGGTATTTCTGGCTGCTGCAACACCCTTGGGCTTATCCTTTTTTGCGCCTGTGGATAATAACCTGATATCAAGCTCCGGAAATTCTGCACATACCGCATCGACATCGTCCCCGCATCCGTCCTTTACTATAAGCACTTCAAGCTGCGGTATCTCATCTATGAGTGTGCGCTCTCCCGTATATGTGGGCGGAAGCTCTGGTAAGGTCTCATCAAAAGAATGATACTCCTGTGCCTTTAAGCTCTCCAAACAGTCTCTTATATAAGCATCTCCGCGGAAATGCGGGATGATAACACTAATCTTCATCTCTTACCACCTAACTCTTTTTATGTCTTTTAAGATATTTGCTGTCAACTCTTGTCAGCTATCATTTCTTCATATTGTGCACATATCTTCTCAGCCTTGCCGGAAGCTATCACATGCCCGTGGTCTAAGATGATGGCCTTGTTACAGTTAGCTATCACCTGTTCGCTCGAATGTGATACAAACAGGACGGTCACGCCCTTCTTCATCATCTTGGCAAGCTTCTTCGAGCTCTTTTTCCTGAATTTCGCATCTCCTACCGAGAGCACTTCATCAAGTATCAGTATCTCGGGATCCACAACCGTAGCTATGGAAAATCCGAGTCTTGCCTTCATACCTGAGGAGTAATTCTTTACCGGCACGTTTATAAAACTGCCGAGCTCTGAAAATTCCACTATCTCATTAAAACGTTCCTTGATAAACGCCTTGGAATATCCGAGCATGCTGCCGTAAAAATATATATTTTCCGCCCCGGTATAATCTTTATCAAATCCTGCACCAAGTTCGAGCAGCGGCACAATATTCCCCTTTACGGTGACCGTACCTTCAGTGGGTTTTAATACTCCGGCTATACATTTAAGCAGTGTCGACTTTCCGGCTCCGTTAAGTCCTAATATGCCTACTCTGTCGCCCTTTCTGATCTTAAGGTTTACTTCCCTTAATGCCCAGAATTCCTTGTAGTTAAGCTTTCTTTTTACGAGCCTTACGAAATATTCCTTAAGGCTGTCCACCTTTTGTTCCTGTATTCTGAACCTTACGCCTAAGTTCTCGACTACGATGACCTTGGGCGGAAGTTTTTTCTTTTTCTTCTTTTTTTTCTTCGGTGCCGGAGCTTTCAGCACTTCTTTATCCGGAAAATTCACCGGATTCTTATTATTGTCTTCCATTAATATACCTCACAAGTCTGCTCCGCAGACTGCTTCCCTTCGCTAAGGATATATCATCATACTTCGTATGACGATATATCCCATCAAGTAGAAGCCTATAGTTTGCATCCTGCCTTCCCCTTGAGGGGATATATCGATGCACGTAGTGCGTCGATGCCGTCCCTGGCGAAGGGAAGGTGGCACGAAGTGCCGGATGAGGTGTCATACATACAGTATGAATTTATCCTGTTTTCTCCAGAATACCAGTACCCCAAGCAGGAATACCACTATAGAGAAAATAAGCGAATACCAGAAATGATAACCGTCGCAGACTATGCCGTCACTTGCCATGATGCTCCTGCCGAATACCGCATTCCTGAACATTACGATAAGCGAGTACAGCGGGTTAACCTTAAATATCCACAGATTGGATGCCGATTTGATCTTATCCACCTTATAGAATATCGCGCAGGTGTACATGATAAGCATGAGTGCTACGGTCCAAAGATACTCTAAGTCCCTGAAGAACACATTGAAGGTTGAAAGCATAAGCCCAACTCCCATGGTCATAACAAGGATGAGGAGCATCGGGACAAAAGCCTGGAAAATACAGGCCGTGACCTTTACCTTCTCAAATATCATAACACCCACCAGTACTATCAGCGATATCACAAACATGATATAATTCGAAACCACCGCTGAAAGAGGATACATATACTTCGGTACATATACCTTTCCTATCATGGTACCGTGCTTTCTGACAGACTTTAACGCCACCTTGGTCCCGTTTGAGAAGAAGCCGTATAACAAACGCCCGCAAAGTATGTATACCGGGAAGTTATCGTCTCCTTTTCCGAGCAGTTCCGAGAACACAAGTGTAAGTACTATCATTGTCAAAAGGGGTTCTAAGAGTGTCCAGAACACTCCCAGAACCGAACTTCTGTATTTCAGCTTTATATCTTTTTTTACAAGCTCCCAAAAAAGAAACCTGAATTTCTTTAAATTGTTTATAAATTCCTTCATATTACCGTTCTTTTATCATCTTATTCGTCGGGATATACATTGCCCTGATATGTCTCGGTTGCCACATCATCGACAAGGACATTTATCTTACCTATCTCAAGTACGTATACGCCGTCGTAATCGCTCATAACCTGCAGCGAATGATTACCTTTTTCAAGTCCTTCCACATCTACATATAACCCGAAATCGGAGGCTTCAACATTGGTCATCTCGCCGATCTTTCCGCGTACTACCACCTTCGACATCCAGTTAAAATATGTGGTATAGGTATGCTGGTCGTCCTTACCCTTAAGCTCTATATCCTCAGCCTTAAGGTCAAAACTCTTTTCCTCCATCTTTAAGATAGGAACCTTTATACCCATCGTAACCGTCTGGTCCACAAGCTTTAAGCCTTCTACCTTATAATCGGACTCAAGGAATTCTTCCAGGTTGATCTGCTTCTCTATAGTCTCGGAAGCCCCGTATATACCCACATCGACTACTATCTCCCTTAAAGATGCAAGTACTGCTTCTTCTGCAGTTACCTGAACCTCTGCAGGTGCAAACTCTACCTCACCCTGATAGCAGAATTCGGCGGGAGTTCCGACTGCCCTGACATTGAGCGGTACGGTCTTTATCGGGCATATCGTAAGATTTACCTTTATGGTATCGGGTACGATCGTGATCTTCTTGGAATCGATCTTCACGTTATCTGAGCCGACCGCATAGAGTTCAACCTCCATCTCAGTTGAATCCTTCATACCGTCGATCTTGACCTCGGCTACTACCTCTTTTACATTTGCCACCTGGCTCTCGGCACCTTTAACGCTGACTAAGCTTGTATCCGTAGAGCAGTCATACAGGAAATAACCTTCCTTAACATCTCCGATCCTGTCTATACGTATGCTTTTTGATACGGTACCTTCGGCCTCTAATATGATCGCCATTGTCTCGGTACGTGCTGTCCATGTTACTTCACTTTCATGCTCGTCCTTGCATTTCACCTCTATCGGTACCATCTTCATACTTGATACCGAATTAAAATCAGCGGTAGCGATAAAGTCATCGGCACTTAAGCCATCCACTACACTTCTTCTTCCCTTTACCTTTATGTCTACCTTTTCACCGGATTCAACAGCATATCTGTATCCTCTGGATGTGATAACATCATCATTTACTATCTGGACCGGTATATCGTAGATTGTCCTGGTTACCGCCGGATCCTCAACATTCATGACTATCAGCCACAATAGCAGTGCCAAAAGCACCGAAAGCAGCTTCAGACCGATATTTTTTGAAATGAAATTCTTCATATGTCACCTTTCTGCTTTCTTTGCGCTTTTATCGTTCTTTCCGATCCTTAAGATACCTTTTTTCTTTTTGGTGGTATCCTCGTTCATCCTGTTCTGAATCTCTTTCAGTCTGTCATAGAGGAACTCTCTGGTTACACGTCTTGAAAGTTCACCGTTCTGTGCTACGGATACGGCTCCTGTCTGTTCGGATACTACAATCGTAAAGCTGTCCGTAACCTCGCTTATACCTACGGCAGCTCTGTGACGTGTTCCGAGCTCCTTACTGATCTTGGTACTGTCAGTAAGAGGCAGATAACAGGTAGCGGCTGTGATCCTGTTGCCCCTGATCACTACCGCACCGTCATGAAGCGGTGTGTTGTGTTCGAATATATTGATGATAAGCTCGCTGCTTATCTTCGCATCGATCATGATACCGGTAGCCTCTATGTCATCAAGTCTCTGCTCTCCCTCTATTATCATGAGAGCACCGGTTTTTACCTTAGCCATATCAAAGGTGGCCTTTATGATACCATTGATGGTCTCTTCAGAAAACTTTTCCTCTGCCTGGTTATTGCCGAACAGCGGTGTCACCAGTCCTATATTACGCTTACCGAGCTGCTCTAACGCTTTTCTGAGCTCAGGCTGGAACAGTATGATGGCAGCTGTAATGGATACCGCGATACCGTTTTGGAATATCCACAGTATAACATCGAAGTTTAACAGCGCCGCTATCATATAGAAAACAAACAGCACAACAACACCCTTCATGAGAACCCATGCACGGGTGTTTTTCATCCACTTGATTATATTGTATATCAGGATTGCAATGATAAGGATCTCGACACAGTCCATTACTTCGATCTTTACCATTTTAACAGGTTCCAGCATTCCGCTGAAAAAATCTTTCAGATAATCCATCATAGACGTTTATATCCTTTTATTTTTCTTCTTCATCCATTTCGTCGTCAAGCAGCATTTCTTCTTCATAATCGTCTTCTCCGGTCTCGTCGGGAAGCTCAGTACTGTATCCGTCGTCTTCGACAGGTCCCTGCTCACCGTCACCGTCCGGGTTTTCAAGAAGCATGTACGGACTCTTAAAGTCCTTAGGTTCATACTCTTTTACATCAAGATCCTCTTCTTCCATATCCTCTTCGTTTTTCTCGTAAGCATTATCCGGCTCGTAATCCTCATCCTCGGTCTCTTCCTCGTACTCGTAATCATCGCCGTCTATAGCACTCCTGTTAAAATGCTTTACGTCCATCTCTCTTAAGCTGATATTGACCTTGGGTACTGCCTTTACATAATAGTAATAATCGTCATCCTCGAACTGTACGCGCTCCACTGCGGTGTAATCAAGGATACGCTTCATATAGTCGCAGAACATTGCGATGATACCCGACAGCACACTCATAAGGATAAGTGTTCCTACCGATACCGTCACATCATACTTTAAATCCGCGATAAGGAAGCCTAAGATATTTACCAGTACGCCTGCACCGAGTGATATCTGGAAGGAATAGTCGAATGAAAATCTTCTGATGAACCATACCACAGTGATGACAAGTGAAAATACTATTATCATCATGATCATCTTGTGGTTATCCATCAGCTGGTCAAATACATCCGTATACAGGCCTACCACATCTTCCAGGTTAAGCTCTACTTCCCTGCCTGCAGCCCCCTTGACGATATCTATCAGGTGATATACTATGACACCGCAGATGGTGGGAAGTATGGTAATGGGGTTGCTTGTACTTCCCATAAGGATGGGCACACTGTAATGCAGGTTATATTTTGTGAGTACCGGTATGACTACCGCTACAGCCATATGCTTAGGGCTGAATCTTAAGAGCAATGCATAAAGTACTATATAGACCAGCAGCAGAAGTATGGCTACAAACAGGTTGACAGCATATACATGGAGCAATGTCAGGCCCGCCGCAAAGAGTACCATTACCTGGCTGGGTGTCACTGCCGATACCGCTGCCATGGCAAGCACTATCGGTACGCCCGTAAACTTGGGATTATAGCCTAAATCGGTATTGATGGCCGAAAATACCAGGATACTGAACAGGAATTTTACGGCCGGGTTTACTATGAATCTTACTTTCTGGTATGCCTTAAGGATGACCTCCCTAATTTCCAGCAATATGGTTATCATTTATCTTCGTCCTCCTGAACTATGCCATCCTCTACCAAGTAGATATGGTTTAGTTTTCTGAGCATTCTGAAATATCTTGCGAGTTTTTTTCTTGATGCTGCGTATTTTAATGAGTAGCAGACCATGGCGATTATTACGTAGGTGGCCAGCACTATGATATACAGTCCGAGTATTTTTTTACCCAATGCCTCGTAATCGATATTGAAGGCATTTTCTATCAGATACTCGAGCTTATAAATTACGGCTACCACTACTAAGAGCAGATATGCTATGGTTACGGCAACTCCGGTTTTCCAGGCCTGGAATCTGGTGTAGTCGCCTTTATAGTAACGGGCCAGCTTCATGTCTTCCCTGCCTTCTTTTTTCTCGTATATGGCAAGCTGTGTCATCAGCCTGATCTTTCGTTCGTTGAGCATACGGAACCTCCTTACAGTATTCCCCAAATTACAAGTATATCACAACTTTGTAAGAAATGAAAGTTTTTTTTGATGTAATGCGGCGGCCCCAATCTTAATATCACAATAAAACAAAAAATGGCTCTGTCCGGGCAGCATCCCGGACGGAGCTTTTACTCTGTCTTAGGGTCCTCCATTTTGCTTCGCAAAACAGAGCCGTGGCACCAGGACTCCGGCAGTCGCGTTGTGACTGCCACCTCGTGCCGTACGTCACGAGCCCTAAATTTATATCCCTACACGATATTAAGATAGTCTTTCAAAAATTTGTTAGACTTTGTTAGTCTTTCAAAAATCTGTTAGTCTTTGTTAGGTTTTGTTAGTCTTTTTCTGTAAAATATTGCATACTAATTGTTTTGTCAAGAACAATCAGAAAAAACTCCTACTTTCTCTGTAATACCCGTTCCACTCCCTGTGCATCGCCTATATTTTCACACAAAAAAGCACTGCTATCCGTTAAGATAACAGTGCCTGAAAAACACCAAATTGGATCAATCTCTCTATGCCCGGATATCAGTATCCGAATGTGCCCGCCAAGGATTCGTCATCCTCAATCCAGTCTCTTACGTGGATCTTGCGGTATTTGTCTTCTGTATCACGGATAAATACCTTATCTATACCTGAGTTAATGATCAGACGCTTACACATGGAGCAGCTGTTGGAATTGGCTACGTATTCGCCGGTTTTAACATCCTTGCCGCACAGGAACATGGATGCTCCTATCATATCCTGACGTGATGCACTTATTATGGCATTTGCCTCGGCATGTACGCTTCTGCAGAGCTCATAACGCTCACCTCTGGGGATATTGAGCTCTTCACGGATGCAGCGTCCTAAATCCGAACAGTTCTGCCTGCCTCTCGGAGCTCCCACATAACCGGTAGATATTACTTCGTCATTCTTAACTATTACGGCACCGTATGCTTTTCTTAAGCATGTTCCGCGCTTTGCCACTACTTCTGCCAAGTCAAGGTAATAATTGATCTTGTCGCGTCTTTCCATGTATGTCCTCCTTATATTTTACACCTCATCAGTCAGCTAAAGCTGACAGCTTCCCCTTGAGGGGAAGCCTTGTGGCTAACTGTTTTAGCCTTCCCCTCAGAGGGGAAGGTGCCTCCTTTAGGAGGCGGATGAGGTGTTATCAGATACTTTCAACAGCAGCTTTCTCTGCGGCTAAGCCCTTAAGATATACTTCCTCAAATTTATCAAAGCCTGCTACAAGCTTTGCATCAGGTGCGATGGTCTCGCCCTTCTGTCCTGCAAATACCTTGATACCCAGGTAATCCTGCAGTGACTCGTTTGCAGCCTTATTTACCATATATGCTGCAAGGATAGCCATACCCCATGCGCCGCCTTCTCCTGCTGTCTCCATAACGGATACTGAAGAGTTAAGTGCTGCAGCAAGTATGCCCTGGGCTACGCCCTTTGTCTTAAAGATGCCTCCATGGCCGTAAAGTGTATCCACCTTTACGCCTTCATCCTTTATCATGACATCACAGCCTGTCTTAAGTGTTGCAAATGCTGAGTAAATATGTGTCCTCATGAAGTTGGCCAGATTAAACTTTGCATCGGGTGTACGTACGAACATGGGACGTCCCGCATCAAGATCTGTCACACCTTCACCTGAAAGGTAATTGTAAGAGATAAGTCCGCCGCAGTCGGGGTCTCCCTCTAAAGCCTTGTTAAAGAGCGTTACGTAAAGCTTGCCCTTATCAACTGTGCCGCCGTTTGCCTCGATAGCTTCTGCAAGCAGGTTAACCCATGCGTTGATATCCGATGTACAGTTGTTGCAATGTACCATACCTACCGCACTGCCGTCAGGTGTGGTAACTATATCGATAATAGGATATACCTTTGAGAGATCTTTTTCAAGTACTACCATCGCGAAAATGGATGTGCCGGCTGAAACGTTGCCTGTACGCTGTGCTACAGAATTGGTAGCTACCATACCTGTACCTGCATCACCCTCGGGAGGACAGAGCGGTATGCCTGCTTCAAGCTCTCCGCTTTCATCAAGAAGCTTAGCGCCTTCAGCGGTAAGAGTACCTGCTGCCTCACCGGCCGTAAGTACCTGAGGTAATATGTCACGCAGCTTCCAGGATAACCCTTTAGCTGCCGCAAGTGCGTCAAACTTATCAACCATGCCCTGGTTGTAGTCACCTTTGGCGGTATCGATAGGGAACATACCCGATGCTTCTCCCACACCTGCCACACGCTTGCCGGTAAGCATATAGTGGATATATACAGCCAATGTGCTTAAGAAATCGATCTTTCCTACATGCTCCTCGCCGTTAAGTATTGCCTGGTAAAGATGTGCTATACTCCAGCGCTGGGGAATATTGAAATTGAATTCTTTGGTAAGCTTTTCTGCTGCTTCGCCTGTAATGGTATTTCTCCAGGTCCTGAAGGGTACCATGAGGTTTCCTTCTTTATCAAATACCATATATCCGTGCATCATGGCCGAGAAGCCGATGCTTGCAAACCTCTTTATACCTACGCCGTATTTTTCCTTTACGTCCTTTTTAAGGTTAGCATAACAGTCCTTAAGTCCTGTCCAGATGTCATCGAGCGAGTATGTCCATACACCGTTCTCGAATCTGTTTTCCCACTCATGACCGCCCTCTGCTATGGGGTTGTGGTTTTCGTCTATTAATACTGCCTTGATCCTGGTTGAACCAAACTCAATACCCAATACGCTTTTTCCGCTTTCGATACATTTTGCTGCATCCATTTTAAGTTCCTCCTTAACCTCTTTTAATGAATATGTTACCGGATCCATCATATGTTCTTTCATAGCTTTTTTATAACATTTAAGATCATATTCATCTTCTCTGTTCATTTTGTATTCCTCATATAAAAAGGTATTACATATTTGACAATTTGTCAATTGTTATTATACACCTCATCCACCGCTTCGCGGTCCCCCTTCCCCTCAAGGGGAAGGCTTAGCCGGGATAGCACAAGCCCTTTACATTTCCGGAGTAAAACTCTTTCTTACGGTCTCAAAATCGCCGCCCTCTATAGTACCATCGGGGAGACGCCTGAAATTGCTCATGAATCTCCATGCGTTTTCACAGGTATGCTCCCTGCACTCATGACCCTGCTCGGAGATAGAAGCCAGTGCGTTATAGCACTTTCCTTCACCGTTTTTGAACATCTCTATGGTAAGGACTGCTTTTCTGTTTACATCGAAGGTTCTGTATCTTACATCCCCGTTTATGCCCCAGATCTTATTTGCCCAGTTATCCTTATCCGCAAGTAAAGCATCGTAAGTCCTTGTGATACCGTTTGAAAGCTTAGAAGCTATGCCCTTCTTTACTGCTTCGGCTACTGTGTCGGCAGCTGTAGTCTCTGCATTGGGGCTGTCCTTTACCGCACCATTAAGCTCCAAGATATATTTGATCCTGTCTAAGCACTTCTGTGCCTGGAAAGGAAGCTCCGGCAGAGGTGTAACTTCTCCTCCTGCGTAGAATACAGGTACCGGCACTGTGGTATTAAACGGATAGGGAGAAGGCTGTCCGAATACATTTACACCCATCTCAAATGTAGCATCCATAGGAGCCGCAGCTGCTAAGTATGAAGGATGCTCCGCGATGAAATCCCAGCTCTTGCATCCGCCCATCGAGAACCCGCTGCAATAGATGCGTGTCATGTCTATATTGTATTTACTTTTAAGTCTGTCGATAAGTGCCGTCATCTCGGTAGCTGTGCTGTTAAGATGGTGCTCTATCGATACAAGCAGGAAGTTATGCCTGTGAGCTATATTTGCCCAGCCTGAGATATATGCTATATAGAAAGCACTGTCTCCGCCGCCATGGAAGGTAAGCAAAAGCGGTACGGGACCGTTATCAAATATACCCTTGTTGTAGAAAGCGAAATATCCTACCCTGTGTTCTTCGGTACCCTTGTCATCCCCGCGGTTATCCTCTGAGGTCTTAAGTGTTTCGCTGCCGGGTTCTATCACCATACCGTCTTTTTCTAAGTCCGGATCTAGCTCGAGCTCGCCGAGCATACGGCGGAATTTTCTTGAGAAATTATAGAAGTCTGCAGCCGTATCGGCCTTATCCTTGATGTACAGGTATTTAACCTTTTCCTTTAATACCTTATTGATCTCATCACTGTTGCCTATGGAGATGACAGGTATATCATCCGCCTCAACCTCGGGTATCACCGAAAGTCCCTCTAAGATACAGGTCACTGCCGCACTGTCTGCATCCTTAAACCATAAGCCCGCACCCTTAAAGTGCTTCAGATAATTCTTAGCGATAAAATCAGCCGACTCTCCGTAACCGTACAGGTTGGTCCTGAATATGGCACCTCTTATCCTGTACTCATCGAGCTTATGAGTGAAACGATTCCAGCATTTTACCACACCATTTTCATAATACTGGTTGATCCCGGAGTTCTCCAGTATCTCGTCAAATACCTTAGGATCGGCATTCTTCCAGCTACCGGCTGTAGGATAGATAAATACCACACTGCTCGCGAAATCTTTGGCCAGTTTTTCAAAACCTTTTTCCTTTGCAAATGCTGCCGCCTTCTCAAAAGAAAGCTTCTCCGGTGCAAATACCAAAAGATAAGGTGCTATAAAACCATAGTTAAGAAGTCCGTCATCCTTGTCGTTTTCAGGCACATAGCAGAGTGCGCTGAATCTCTCAAATGTATGCTCCCAGCATACGCCTCCGTCCACCTTAGATACTACAGGCATTTCGTTCATGATATAAACCCCCATATTCTTGTTCTTGATACCGGGCAGGCCGTATAATACGCTTCCGCCCTCCATATTAAATTCGAATATATTTTAATATATTATCAAACGTTTTACAAGCCAGTTCTTGCTAATTAATCTTAATAATTTACCACCGTTTGTGAACTACTCGGCTACAAGTAACCGAGCTTCCTGCTTCAACCACTACTGCGTTGGCTACGATATACATAACTCAGCGTCTTACACCGTGTCCACAGGCGTATAAGTTAGGACAGTTCCTGCCCTACTGAATATTTATCTTTAGGCTATTTCGAAAGATTCGTTTAGTATGCGGAGTCCTTCACGTAGGATATTGATAGCTGCGTTCCGGTCACGGCTGATTGTAAGACCACAATCACATTTCATTGTACGGATAGCAAGATTTTTCATCTCAGGATGCAACGTTCCACAGCAATGACAGATTTGTGATGACGGGAACCATTTATCTACCCTGATAAGATGTTTATTTCTATCGGTCAGTTTGTATTCAAGCATATTTAGGAACATGCCGTATCCGTTATCAAGAGTAGCCTTACCGTTACCAAAACCTTTATTAGACATAGACCTCATATTCAGAGATTCTACACATACAACATCATACTGATTGGCTATCTCAGTAGATATCTTATGCAGGTTATCAAGTCTCTGATTTGATATATGTCTATGGATCTTATTGACCTTACGCAGCTGCTTGAGGTAGTTTTTGGATTTAGCTTCATTCTTCTTGGAGCCTTGCATGCGTGATAACTTACGCTGTGCTTTGGCAAGTTTATCGTGGTTTTCACGGTAGTATTTGTGATTGGTGCCAACATTACCATTATTATCTGTGTACAAACCGTCGGAAGCATAGTCCAAACCTATAGCGTTAGTCTTATCCGCTATATAGGTATTTACGGGATTTTCGAACTCAAAAAGCATGGATACATAATACTTGCCGTCTGAATCCTGTGATACGGTAGCAGACTTGATAAGCCAGCTGTCATCAGGCTTACGATGGATAACAGCTTTCACACAGCCTATTTTCGGAAGTCTGATACTGTTATCAATAAGAGCAACAGTCCCATGCTGATTGTTTGTAGTATAAGACTTACGGCTATGCTTGCCCGACTTGTATTTAGGAAATCCGTTCATCTTTTTACGGGATTTACTAAAGCAGTTTTTGAAAGCACCCTGTAAATTCAGTTGTGCATTTGCAAGAGCAAGGCTGTCTACCTCTTTGAGATATGGATAATCCTCTTTGTATTTGGCAGGGGTCACGCCTGCAAATTTACCAGTAGACCTATAGCTCTCGATTTTATCAGAAAGCATGAGATTATAGACCTTACGGCAACAGCCAAAGGTCTTGGCAAACATGACAGCCTGTTCAGTTGTAGGGTATAATCTGTATTTGATAGCTTTATTCATACTCTTATTATAGCAAACATATGTTCGGATGTCAAGAGAAAACGCTTTCATCTCGGTAATTGAATTGCCGAGAATTCCCGCTTGATATCTTAAAAAAACGATAGAATATATCCTGCAAACAGAAACGGGATAAAAGGAAGCGTACTTTTTCTTTTAAGCTTCCGCATAACGAGCATTACTCCCGAAAAGACCGTTATCAGTAAAAGAGCCGCAGTAAGTATCCTTATAACTGTCTCTATCCCAAGCGAAGCTCCGAGCATCATTACCAGGCACCCGTCTCCGACACCTATCTGTCCCCTGCTTACAAACGATATGACAAGCAGCACCGCCCCCGGTATGAGCCCTAAAATATTGTCAGCTATAGATATGCTCTCCGCTCCTTTGGTGAGCAGTCCTGCCGGGATAAATAATACCCCCGCTGCAAGCAGTGCTACAGGGACCGATTTTTTAAGCAGATCTTCCAAAGACAGTACTGCAATATAAATACCGAATATGACATAAAGAACTATACGCATCACAGATCCTCGGTCCCTTTCTTACTCTTACATCTTTTGCATTCCCTTCGTTTCCCGACTTCCGATATGCCTACGGTGAGTATCGTCCTTTTCAGTCCCTGGCACTTCCCGTCATAATGATATCTGTCACCGTCAGGCGTAATATAGCATTCATCCTGCTCAGACTTGCCTTTTACACAGAATTCACAGGGATAATACTTTGCTCCGCCGTCATTACGCAGTCCGGACACATTGGAAAAGTACACCTTCTTCGGCCGGACATTCAACGCCGGACAGGAATGGATATAGTGATAACAATACCCCGTATCGGTTATGAGTACTTTTTCCTCTTCCTCCTGTCCCTCTTTCGGCTCCTCCTCATCCGGTTTTACCTCCTCCAGGAGAGATACAACCTTCGTGCCGGTAAAATATCTGTACCGTATGCTGTGCTCTACCGGGATGGTTATATCAGGAAAAAGTACCAACGGCACCCTGAACTTATAGCTGCATTTCATGACAAGGCATCTGTCGATATCGAACAGGATGCTTCCGTCACATGTAAGTCCCGAACTTCCGCCGTCTATATATTTAAATACTTCGTCAGGGAATCTGGAAGACAAGAACGCTTCTATCAATAAACTGTCTGCAGTATTCGAGACAAAGTTTTTAATACTGAACCCGTTCGTCTCCGGCAGGAGTGCGGACACAGCCTCTACCGCCCGTGCTGCTACAGCTCTTTTGGTATCTTTTCCGTACAGGGAATCCTCCGCTTCCCTAAGCACACTGTTCCTGAGCTCCGCCACAGGTTCTACCAGGCTTCCGTATGCACTGAGGTCACGGGCCGCAGTATACATTTCCCGTTGTATTACATACTGGGTTTTGATAAATATAAAAAGATAACACAGAGCCATGCAGGCAAAAAAGAATATAGGGAATGCAAGGGCCGCCTCGACTGTGATCGAGGCTCCCGTCTTTTTCCTGCTTATACTCTGTTTCTCTGCCGGATACGGCATCTGCTTTGACATTAAAAACTCCTTCCGGTCAGACTTTTGTGACATGTTGATTCATCTTTGAGAGTAGTTTTGCTTTACACGAATAATATAGCTGTCAAAACAGATGCCGTATCCGGCAGCAAGCCTTCTAATGATATGCCACGCTGTCACTGACCTTGACTTTTGTATATCCGTCCGCCCTCCATATACCGGACAGAGCCTTAGAAAATACCGCCGGTGCCTCAAATACAGCATCACAGGAAAATCCCGTAACAGCATTACTTATCAGAAAATCCTCATCATATTTGTATCTTAGGTTTTCCTGGATTATATCCATCGCACGTGAAGCCTGCGTAGTCTGTCCCTGGAGCAGCAGCAATACCAGAAGATAATTCTCATAATCAAGATATATCTCCGATTCATTGAAATTATCCGCTTTTTCCGATACAAGCGATGCAAATGCAGGAAGTTCCGCAAGCGTCAGGCAGAAGCTTTTATCATTCGGTATGATGGGGACCTTCTTGCCGCGCATTATGGCAGCAGTCTCTATCACAGCCTGTGCCGCCGCCCATAGGAAAAGTATCAGATACTTTACTATCGTTATCAAAAAGGGCAGACCGGTAAAACCTACTATGGACGCAGCTAACACTCCGGCTTCACCGCGTTTTTTACTGTTGCTCATGGTATAGATAGTGCAGAGTGCAAGACGGAGCAGCATTATCTTTGTAGCTGCCGCAGACAGATTTGCTTTGTCAGTCTTAAATCCCGAAAGTATATATTCAAGTTCGTACTCAAGTACCGTGTCTCCCTTGACGCTTTTATCTGCAAAGCTTTTAAAATGATGGACCATATATGCTGCCGACAAAAACTTTCTGCTTCCGGCTTCAAGTCCGTTCTCAAAAAGCTCGGCTATCGCGGAAAGGCCCGAATCCTCATCGGCACTTTCAAGCAATTCTCCCCCGCTTTTATCCTCAAGGGTTTCATTGATACTCCCGCCGTCTTCCGTACCGCTTTCCTCCAGCTCATACCAAAGGCTAGGAAGCAGCTCCGATATCAGCTGATTCTCCGACACTTCGGTCCCGCTTTTTAAGAAAAGTTTCAGATAACCGTCAGCTATATTACTTTCAAACTCCGCTATAAGTTTATTCTCGATCACGCTTTCCTTCAGTTCCGAATAATCAAACGAAAATCCCGAATAGCTGAAGCTTTTAAAGGTATCCCCCGTGCCTTTAAGCCTTTCTATCCTGTCTGCGATGCTTGCCGCACTGTCATCCTCGGGCCATACAAAGGCTGTGGCATCCACCTTATTTAACACGCCGATATCATATTCCGCAGTCCTTTTGATCCCGGCAAAATCCGTGATCTTTATCCTTCCGTCCCCGCGACCCACATATGTCTTCATATAGTCAAGCGAATCCGTAAGTCCCGCCTTCATATCCTTGCTTAAGATCGGATCGACTGTTTTTAACAATTCTTCATATCCGTCCACCAGAGGTCTTACTGCCTCCTGTTTTCTTCCCACGTCATCCACAATTCCGCAGACCTGCTGTAATTTATCATACGTATCCGAGTACAGATCAAGCAGTAGATCGGCTTTCCCTTTACATTCCGTAGCCTGCAGTTCCAGTTGTTCCAATATTTCCTTTAGCTTTCCCTTAAGTTCATCCGCCTTCTTTTCAGCATCATCCGCTTTTTGTTTCAGCTCGGGCAGTTCTGCGCCCAGCTGTTCCATTTTAGTTTTAAGAGTATCAGCTTGTCTTTTCTCGCGTTCGATCTGGGGAGTACGCTTATTTTTTACTCTTTTAGCCTTCTTTTTATCTCCCGATTCCTCAGCCTCTCTTATCTCTTTCTCATAACCTGCTATTTTTTCCAATATGGTTTCCAATTCTTCTTCGGCAGCCTCAAGCTCATCTTCCTTCAGGTCATACTGCTCCTTACAGCTTTTAGCCTCATCCTCCAGAACCTTAAGTCTGGCCCTGCTTTCCTCGGATTCATCAAGCTTCTTTTTATGCTCTTTAAGGCTTTTCTCATAATCCGTCACCAGTGATACGGGATCAAGGTATTTTCCCGCGACTTTTTCATATACCGACGGCTTATTGATCCCCGTGCTGCTCATACTCACGCTTCCGACAAAAAACCGTTTGATAAATTTATCCTCTATACTGTATCCCAAAAGTGAAGAAGCCTTGCTCCCAAGCGTTAAGTTCACACCGTCTATAAGTTTCATCAGTTCAAGCGTATACATATCTATAACGGAGAGTTCATCCTCGATACCCATCTTCCGCTCCATGATCTTAGTGATGGTCTTCTGATCACCTAAGGACCTTATCCTGTCAAATATCTCTTCGATGATATCTTCAGCCACTCCGAACTTTTCGTAATCCACTGCCTGCGTGATAAACTCGTATCCCGATCTGTCCATCAACATCTGAAGCCCGTATGTTTTTACGCTTACCTCATTAAAACCCCAGACATTTTCCCCCATATACTTTTCGAGCCGTCTCTCCAGTTCATCCACATCCTGTGTTTTATTGCCAAACCCGGTATCAAGTGCAAATATATGATATTCCTCAAGCAGCGGCCCGAAGTAATCCCCCATTACAGACTCGGTCGAGGTTTTAAGCAGCATTTGCGCATAGGACGCAGAGGCAGCCCTTCTGGCTCCCTCAAGGAATACAAGTATAAGAGAAAGGATCAGTATAAGTACCAGAGCTAAGAAGACACAGATCGTCCCGTCCGTTCTTTTTCCGTCCATAATCCTAAAACTGTCCCGTCACAGAGAATCCGTGCCGGATGTGATAGATTCAAACGCTTTGTTGATTATCTCGATTATCTTGTCTTTAAAGATGATCACGAGCGCCACGAGGACCACGAGTATCAACACAATTTCGACCACACCTATACCTCTGTTGTCGCTTGCGAAGCTCATTCCCCTACTAACACCTCTGTTAACACCGCTGTTAACACACCTGTTATCATCCCTATTTTCATTTTTGTTATTATCATCATATTTCATATCGATCAAAACATTGTCCAAACGTTTATTATACATTTTTCCCTCCTGTATTTAAAAAGAGCTGAAGGCAGGTACCACCACTATGGCGATAACAAGTATCAGCATTCCGAACATCGGAAGTAACAGCTTTGTTCCGGTTTCCTCGCCTTTTTTCCTGACGTTTTCCCTGCGTTCCGCAAAACTTTCCTTTGATTCGGATTCAAGTATCTCGATAATACCCGAACTGCCTCTTTTTATGTTTCTGGCAAGCAGGGTTCCGAACCGGTTATAGGCCGGCACCGAACATCTGGTACCGAATCTTTCATATACTTTTACCTCGGGTATACCCAGCTGCATCTCCCTGTCGGATATAAGCATTTCTTCGTATGCAAATCTCATGCCTGTTTTTTTGTTACCGTTCTTCTTCTCCCCTCCTTCATCTCTTTCCCTCTTTTTCCGGTAATCCGAGCATATCTTATTCCAGGCACCCCTGCATGTCATGCCCGCTGTTATCAGCATCACAAATTTACTGATGATGTCGGGATAATCCTGCATCATCTGTTCTGTACGTTTTTTCTGTTTTTTATGTATGTCCTGTTTCATTGCCGGAAGTACCGCACCTGCAGCTATCAGACCTATGATCAGGAACATAACGGAAGTATTGTCTTCCTCTTCATTCCAGGACAGTTCCTTATCTCCTATTCTTTCAGGAAGCTCATAATAGTTCTCCGTCCTTGTCGCTATATCAGCTTCCTTCAGGGATTCTTCCAGTTCTTCCAGAAATCTGTCTTTCTCAGTCACATCCGGCGGATATATCATTATGTCCAGATAATAATCCCATAACCGGTCAAAATAAGTCAGTTCTGCGTGCAGGGTGGCCGGGACAGGCTCGGTATAGTCTTTATTCTTTACTTTACCATCGACACTTAAAAACCAGGAATTGTCATCCGTCCAATTTATTCTTACCGAGGTGCCCGGGATTTCGGTTATAAGGTTAATTTTCCCCCGCACGCATTCAGCCGACTCATTTGGATCAAATATCATTTTATCTATATAATACTGTGCCTCCGCTTTAAGCTTTTCAAATTCCTCACCTTTTAACTCACGTTCACTGACCCTGACTGTATAATCCTGTTCATCGGTAAGGACACTCTTCAGGATCAGATTGTACTTTTCATCACCCTTCCCGGCTTCATTTCTCTTCAGATGATTGTTATCTGTCAAGATGCTTTCACGCGAAAAGGTATAAAGAAAGCATACTAAAAATGTCAGTCCGAGTACCGCCAAAACCGAAGCTATGCATTTGCATCCCTGTTTTTTCCGGGCATTTTCCGGGCGTTCATCCACATAAATCTCCCTTAAAATGTCCATATTGCCGAAAACATCCTCTTTTTTATTCTTTTTTATAATGTCGTATATAACAGAGGCCAGAGGATACAGGCTTTTCAAAGGATGTTCGTCGCTCTCCAGTCCTTTAAAAGAAGCGTCCTTCTTATTGCAGACTGCAGCCCCGGCGATGATAAGTATCGGTACCGCCAACAAAAAATACATTTGTCCCTCCTTACATTTCGATTTTTACTACATGGTCGGAAATCCTGCAAAGCAGCAGATATAGCACAAGTACTATCGTCATAAAAACTATCCCGAACAGATTGCCGTACAGTGCAGCTACCATATCCGGCGAAAACACTCTTAAATATATAAGTATTCCGAACGGGATAAGTTTCATAATGTCAGCTTCATACTTTTTCGAAGCAATGACCGTACGCAGTTCTCTTTTGAGTTCAACACGTGTATGTATGACATCCGCGGTTGATTTTATAATAAGTATCAGATTGCCTCCGGTCCTTTTCGCGGTGGCAAATATATCAGCGAAGCTTTTTATATCATCCACTCCGCTCCTTAAAGAAAAATCAAGAAATATCTCCTCTACCGTCATGTTGTTTTCTACAGCTGAAATAATCCCCCGCATTTCCTTCATGATAAGATCTTCCTCATTATAAGAAAGTTTCATATCAAGGTATGCTTCCTTCAATGCATTTTCTATAGAATACCCCGATTCCAATGCACTGCTAATGCAGTTGATGCAGTCCTTAAATTGCATATTAAGTTTCCATTTTCTGGCTTCCTTCAGTTTATTTTTGGTCACAGCCAGATGATAAGGGATATAAGGAAGAAGAAGGAGTGCAAAAAACAAACTGTTGTAACAAAGGATCGCCAGGAACACTATTATACCCAGCGGGATAAGGATGTTCTTTATCAATTCCTCGCGTGTAAATGTATAGTATTCATAATCCGGCACTGATGAGTTTTTCCGTATTTTTGAGTCCGTTCCCGACTTTTTTAAGACTTCCGGTAACACGGCCATTTTTCTCACCCTCCTCCACATACCTAAAGCACGGGTTTAAGACTACCTCATTGTTCTCAAAGCCGGCGACTTCCGTTATTTCTATGACCTTTCTGCTTTTATCGCGGAACCTTCCGAGCTGTATTATTATGTCTATAGCAGAAGATATCTGTCTTCTTACGGCCAAAAGCGGGATATCCGCACCTAAAAGCACCATGGTCTCCATACGGGAAAGCATATCTCTTGTTGAATTGGCATGTCCCGTCGACATGCCCGAATGTCCTGTATTCATAGCCTGCAGCATATCAATACATGCTGCGTCCCTGACTTCCCCGACGATTATCCTGTCAGGTCTCATTCTTAAGGAACATTTTATAAGATCTCTGATGGTAATCTCGTTTTTTCCTTCAACATTTGCGTTACGTACTTCCAGGCTTACAAGATTCGGGATGCTCCTTATCTGAAGTTCTGCCGAATCTTCTATCGTTATAACTCTCTGATCATGTGGGATATAATTTGATAATGCATTTAAGAACGTTGTTTTTCCGGATCCCGTACCTCCGGAAACAAAAATATTGTAGCCTGCAACAACAAGCTTTTTTAAGAACTCCGCAGCCTCTTCGGTAAGTGAACCGTATTCTATGAGTTTAGGTATAGTCATTACTTCCTGCGGAAATTTTCTGATGGTTATGACCGGCCCGTTTATGGCAATGGGCGGCAAGATCATATTAACTCGGGAACCGTCCTGTAATCTCGCATCAACTATGGGGCTTGCTTCATTTATTATCCTGTTCGAACCGGCGGCGATCTTCTGTACCACGTCATCAAGTTTTTCTTTTGTGTCAAAGCATATGTCACGCCGGTTAAGCGCCCCGTTCTTTTCTATAAAAATATCATCGGTCCCGTTAACCATTATCTCGGTAATGGTACTGTCGTCCAAAAGCTCCTGCAGCACGTCAAGTCCCCTGATCGCTGCATATATATAAGCCTTCAGCCTTAGTTTTTCTTTAAGTGAAAGATAGTGCTCTCCACAGTATCCGAGTACCGTGTCCGCTATATCGGCGTTGATCTCGTCATCATCCACTATCCCCTTATTCTGTGCACGGCGTACCACTTCATTGCACAGTCTTTTTCTTTCATCTTTATCTAGTATATCTTATTCCCTCTTTCTTTTATATATTTACCCAGCCTTCCGGAAAGCAGTGCTTCAAACCCGTAATCTCCCTTCAGGCACTCATCATCCGGTATGCAGATTTCTGCAGTTTTATCCAGTAAATCTCCTTTTCCGCAATAAATGAGCTGTCTTTTCCACTCCTTAAGCTTCTTACGGCTCCCGGCCTCTTCCTTATATGGTGTAAAAATCCTTCCGGCTGCAAGCAGCACCTCCATGCTGGCAGCTCCGATGATCCCTACATCGAAAACCACACTGTTAAATGTTCCGTCACCGCATACATTTTCTACAAGGTCATGCATATTTTCAGGAGACATATCATACAGGTCAAACCAGTGCGATACTCCGTTTATACACTCAAGATTACCCTTTTTGATAGTAAATTTTTTAAGGAATTCCATAAGATGCGGCTGCATGCCGTTCAGATAAAAGATGACATCCGTAAGGTCTTTTCCCGCGGGATTCTTCTCCTCGCCGGGAAGTGTAAAAAACGGATCAAAACTGATAAACAGAGTATGCTCTCTCTCCGCAAGATATGCGGCCAGTGCAAGTGCAAAGGTAGAGCTGTAGCTTCCCCCTACAGGACTGCAGACACAGAATATATTTTTAGGCTTCACACCTGTATCCCCTGTTTTGATATCGGTCTTTAAGGCTGCATTGAACCTCTTCATTATCTCTTTCATGATATCATCCGATGACTGGTACTTAAATATGATATTACTCTGTTCCGCCACATCACGGACCGTACTGGCCTCGGAGAGTCCGCATATCACTGTGGCTGATGAATCCTTCATGCATTCATCCAGAAACGCCTCATCACATAGCAGTACATCTATCCTGTTTTCCTTTATATAATCCTCATAGGCGTTCTTCTCGGTAAATATAAGTATCTGAAAGATAACCTCGTCACTTTTGTTCAGGTTCTTTGCCAGTTCTTCTGCATACTCCCTGTCTTCTGTACGAATCGCCATTATTCTTTTCATGCTCAAACCTGTGCTAAAAAAGCATCCTTTCCGGGCACAGCACCCCTTTATTGACTCGCAATTTCCAAAAAAGGGCGCAAAAATAAAACCCTGATATGATTTAAAAATGTGGGAGGCTCCTGTGGACGGAATAAAGAAACAAAAACCTTCAAAAATCAAACAGTAAAATAATAAAAATGTGAATAATAAAACTAAAACTACTAAAAACTATGAAATAATTACTAAAAAAACTATAGAATAAAATGATATTGCCATCTGTTTACGACAGTAATATAATACTCCTTAAATGCCCCGTTGTCAATAAAAATATAATTTTTTTTAATTTAAGTTGCATATTTGAATTCTTTGTAATATAATCAACTCTAATGTAAAAATAGCAATGTATATAATGTATAAAAATACATTAACTAAGAAAGGAAAAGCCGGGGATCCGGCCGGAGAAAACATGAACTACGCTGAGGAATCACTGAAGAAGCACTATGAATGGAAGGGCAAGATAGAAGTTATCTGCCGTGCACCGTTAGAGACGAGGGAAGACCTTTCCCTTGCATACACACCCGGTGTTGCACAGCCCTGTCTTGAGATACAGAAGGATGTGGATAAGAGTTATGAGCTCACCCGCCGTTCCAATCTCGTCGCAGTCATTACCGATGGTACCGCGGTACTCGGCTTAGGTGATATAGGTCCCGAAGCAGGCATGCCTGTCATGGAAGGCAAATGTGCACTCTTCAAATCCTTCGGCGATGTAGATGCCATCCCGCTCTGTGTAAAGTCAAAGGATGTGGATGAGATCGTAAAGACCGTAAGTCTCATCTCAGGTTCCTTCGGCGGAGTAAACCTTGAGGATATTTCAGCTCCGAGATGTTTTGAGATAGAAAGAAGACTTAAAGAGATCTGTGACATCCCGATCTTCCATGATGACCAGCACGGTACCGCAGTAGTCGTACTTGCTGCCATGATGAACGCATTGAAGATCACAGGCAAAAAGATAGATGATATAAGAGTGGTAACCAGCGGTGCAGGTGCTGCCGGTATCGCCATTATAAAGCTTCTTATAAAAATGGGCTTAAAGGACGTAGTACTCTGTGACAGAAAGGGTGCCATCTACGAAGGCCGTGAGGGACTTAATCCCGAAAAAGAAGAAATGGCAAAGATCACCAACCGTCAGATGAGAAAGGGTACTCTTGCAGACGTGCTTAAGGGTGCGGATGTATTTATCGGTATTTCAGGTCCCGGACTTGTTACCCCCGAGATGGTTAAGTCAATGGCAAAGGATCCCATCCTTTTCCCGATGGCCAACCCCACACCTGAGATCATGCCCGACCTTGCAAAAGAAGCAGGTGCCGCAGTAGTAGGTACAGGCAGAAGCGATTTCGCCAACCAGATAAACAACGTCTTGGCATTCCCCGGAATCTTCCGCGGTGCTTTGGATGTAAGAGCTTCAGATATTAACGATGAAATGAAGATTGCTGCAGCAAAGGCTATAGCAGAATATATCCCCGAGGATAAGCTTAACCCCGAGTACATCATTCCTTCCGCACTTGACAGGAATGTAGCAAAGGCAGTAGCGGAAGCAGTAGCAAAAGCTGCTAAAGAGACAGGCGTAGCACGTCTTTAATAAGTATATTTAACGGAGCTTTCCGTTTACCGTATTCTTTAGGAAAGGAGTACTGATCAATCATGATGAACCAGAGATCAAAGGCAACAGAGTTATCCATAAATCCCAATACCAATCTGCTCGAGCAGGATCCTTATTCTTATCAGCTTCAGGATGTGGCTGAACCCGAGCTTTTCAGACTTATATATCCGTATTCCGAGGTTCCGAAGGTACCTTTTAACTACCGCCGTGTTCCCATGAACATGCCGGAGGATATCTTCATCACCGACACCTCATTCCGCGACGGACAGCAGTCGCGTACTCCCTACACCACCAAACAGATGGTTGACATATATAAGATGCTCCACCGTTTGGGCGGTAAGAAGGGTATGATCCGTCAAACAGAATTTTTCGTATATTCGAAGAAGGACCGCGATGCATTACAGGAATGTATGGAGCTTGATTATGAGTTCCCCGAGATTACAACCTGGATACGTGCATCAAAGCAGGATTTCGAACTTGCCAAGGACCTCGGTATAAAAGAGACCGGCGTTTTAGTGAGCTGTTCCGATTATCATATTTTTAAGAAAATGGGTCTTACCCGTGCACAGGCTCTCGATAAATACCTTGGCATCGTAAAGGAATGCTTAAGCCACGGACTCCGTCCCCGCTGTCACTTTGAGGACATAACAAGAGCTGACTTCTACGGATTCGTTATTCCTTTTGCAAGCGAGTTAAAGAAGCTTTCCGATGAAAGCGGTATCCCCATCAAGATCCGTGCGTGTGATACCATGGGTTACGGTATCCCTTATCCCGGCGTGGCACTTCCGAGAAGCGTATCGGGTATCATCTACGGTCTCCAGCACTATGCGGGATTTACCAGCGACATGCTCGAGTGGCACGGACATAACGATTTCTACAAGGGTGTTGTAAATGCTTCCACCGCATGGATGTACGGCTGCGGTGCTGTAAATTGTTCACTTTTGGGTATAGGTGAACGAACAGGTAACGTGCCTGTAGAAGCCATGGTAATGGAATATGCTTCATTAAAGGGCACATTTAATGGCATGGATCCGACTGTCATCACCGAGATAGCCGACTATATCGTAAACGAGACCGGGTATGAGCTTCCTCCGATGACTCCTTTCGTAGGAAGCCACTTTAACTTGACCAGAGCCGGCATACATGCAGACGGACTGCTTAAGGATGAAGAGATCTACAATATCTTCGATACCGATAAGATCCTTAACCGTCCCGCATCAGTATCCGTTACCAATACCTCAGGTCTTGCAGGTATCGCATGCTGGATCAACCGTCATTACAAATTAAAAGGAGATGCTTCCATAGATAAGAAGCATCCCGTTATCGCTAAGATCAAGGATTGGGTTGACGCTGAATACGCAGCAGGACGTATCACTCTTATAAGTGATGACGAACTTGAAGGACTTATCGAAAAGTATAAGGATGAGCTTGCTGCTGACGGCTTCAAGTTCTAATAATCGCTTAAAGTGCGGCACAGTCTTAATATCACAGGAAAACAATTAAAGGGCTCTGTCCGGACAGCATCCCGGACGAGATTGCCACCAAAGGCAATTCGTCTCGGGAGCATGCCCGTCACGAGCCCTTATTTTATGTCTGTGAGTGATATTAAGCCTGTGCCGCACTCCTTCCAAGCCTATATTTTTTTATCTCCTGCAGATAGTATAAGAAAACGATGTCTACCGGCTTATCTGCTTCTTTTCATGGATAAATCTTTTAGAAACCGAAATATCTTTTTGCGTTATAATATGATAGATCTGCAGCTATACCGCCTAGTATCTCCTCATCCCATGCATACTCTCCGTTCTCGACAAATCCTGCGAGTATATTGCACATGATACGTCTGAAATATTCATGGCGGGTATATGAGAGGAAGCTTCTTGAATCGGTAAGCATGCCGACGAAGTTACCGAGTACTCCTTCATTGGCTAAAGACTTCATCTGTGCTTCCATACCTGCCTTATTGTCGTTGAACCACCATGCGGAACCATGCTGGAGCTTACAACCGTAAGTACCGTCCTGGAAGCAGCCCATGATGGTCTCTATAACAGCATTTTCTGTAGGGTTAAGGCTATAGATTATGGTCTTCGGAAGTCCTGATGCTCCGGTGCTTTTAAGCTCGTCGAGATTTTCACCGTTTAAGTCACAGGCATCTAAGAAATCAGCCAGATTAGCACCGTTATCCGAACCGAGTATCGCATCATATCCGGTATCAGCGCCTATCCTCTTAAACATCCTGGTATTGTTGTTTCTCTTGCACCCATAATGAAGCTGCATTACCCAGCCTCTTAAAGTATACTCTCCTGCTAAGAATACCTGGAGTGCATACTTGTATTTATTTATCTGTTCATCATTGAGTGCTTTTCCCGAAAGAGCAGCCTTAAATATCTCACTTACCTCTTCCTCATTATATGTGCACTTGTAAGGGATATCGGTAAGTCCGTGGTCCGCTATGCAGCATCCGTGATCTGCAAAATGCTTTAATCTGATCTTTAGGGCTTCTTTCAGGGCAGCATAATCATTTATATCTATACCGGCTGCCTTACCAAGAGTCTCTATATAACTCTTAAACTCAGGCTTTTCGATATTTACAGCCTTGTCCGGACGCCATGCGGGAAGCACTTTGGTCTCAAAGCTCATATCCGCAGCTATTTTCTCATGCCAGATAAGGGAATCCACAGGATCATCCGTGGTGCATATCATTTCAACATTTGAAGCCTTTATAAGACCTCGTGCACTCATCTTTTCAGGCTCTTCTTTTATCTTTTCGTTGCAAAGCTCCCAGACCTTCTCAGCCGTCTTTGAATTAAGAGGTCCGTCATATCCGAAATATCTTTTTAACTCCAGATGGCTCCACTGATGTACGGGATTACCGATGCAGCGCTCAAGAGTCCCGGCAAACTTTATAAACTTATCGTGATCGGATGCATTCCCTGTCACGTACTCTTCCATCACTCCGTTGGCTCTCAGCAATCTCCACTTATAATGATCGCCTCCCAGCCAAATCTGTGTGATATTCTCGAACTTCCTGTCCTCATATATCTCCTGAGGATTTATATGACAATGATAATCTATTATCGGGAGCTTTTCCGCATATTTATGATACAGTATCTTTGCATATTCGTTTTTCAGAAGAAAGTCCTCATCCATGAAATTCTTTTCCATTTTTCCTTCCTTATCGCAGGCATGGATATGCATCGGTGACGTGCCTGCCGCGACACCGACGAAAGTCTGAAGTCTTTTTCAAACTTTTATCTTTAACAAGCTTATGTTACTGCTTTATCTCTGTACTCTGCCCGATGCGTCTCCGCCGGCAAGCTTCTTTACCTCATCCACGGTCACCATGTTGTAATCGCCTTCGATGCTGTGCTTTAAGCAGCTTGCAGCCACCGCGAAATTGATGGTATCCTGTCCGCTGTAATCGTTAAGGCATGCATAGATAAGTCCGCCGCCGAATGAATCACCGCCGCCTACACGGTCAACGATGTGTACGGGATATGTACGGCTGAAATAGAAATCACTGCCGTCATAGAGCATACCTGCCCAGTCATTGTCGTTAGCTGAAATGGAGCCTCTTAAGGTGATGGCAACTTTCTTAAAGCCAAACTTCTGAGCAAGCTGTAATGCTACATCCTTATAGCCTTCATGGTCTACCTTACCGGAAGTAACATCCGTATTTCTTGCCTTGATTCCGAATACATCATCAGCATCCTGCTCATTTGCTATACATACATCCACATACTTGCAGAGCTCACCCATAACCTGTCCGGCCTTTTCCTTTGACCAGAGCTTATTACGGTAATTAAGGTCACAGCTGACGGTAATACCCTTAGCACGGGCCGCCTTTACAGCCTCTAAACATATCTCTGCAACATTGTCGCCTAATGCGGGAGTGATGCCTGTAAAATGGAACCAGTCTGCACCCTCAAGTATATCATCCCAGTCAAACTCATCCTTTGTTGCCTGTGAGATAGCAGAGCCTGCTCTGTCATATATAACCTTGGAAGGTCTCTGGCTGGCACCTTTCTCTAAGTAATATATACCCAGTCTGTCTCCGCCTCTTAAGATCTCATCGGTATCAATACCGAATCTTCTTAAAGAGTTCACACATGCCTGTCCTATCTCATGCTTCGGAACCTTGCTTACAAATACCGCATCCACACCGAAGTTCGCAAGCGAAACAGCTACATTTGCCTCACCGCCGCCGAAAGTAGCACCGTACTTTTCAGCCTGTACAAATCTGTAATATCCTTCAGGTGCAAGTCTTAACATTATCTCACCGAATGTAATAACTCTTTTCATCTTATTTTTCGACTGCTCCCGCTCACAGCTTATCTTGGCAGTCATTCCTTTCATTTTTTTATCTTTTAGATCGTTAGATGCTGCGTTCCTGCAGAATAACGATCATTTATTGATGTTTTTTACCAGATCTACAGCTTCCTTACACATTCTTTCTATTTCATCAAACTTACCTTCGGCTATAAGCTTTTTGTCTACCATCCAGCTGCCGCCGCATGCGATAACCTTGTTAAATGCAAGATAATCACAGATGTTATTTGCATTGATGCCGCCTGTAGGCATGAACTTAACATTGCCGTAAGGTGCAGCCATGGCCTTTATAAGCTTTAGTCCGCCAAGTGCCTCTGCGGGGAAAAACTTTACAACTTCAAGATCAAACTCAAGTGCTGCCTCAATATCACTGGGATTAGCACATCCGGGTACCATGGGGATACCCTTATCCACGCAGTATCCTACTACCTTAGGATTAAGTCCGGGACTTACTATGAACTTAGCTCCTGCGGATACTGCCCTATCCACCTGCTCTGTCTTAAGCACGGTACCTGCACCTACAAGCATGTCAGGAAATTCCTTTGACATGATCTTAATTGCCTCTTCTGCAGCATCAGTCCTAAACGTAACCTCAGCGCAGGGGATACCTCCGTTCATAAGTGCCTGTCCGAGCTTTACAGCATCCTCGGCTTTATCGATCGCTACTACAGGAACGATCTTTATTTCCGAGATCTTTTTTAATATATCGTTCATTTTGCCTCCTTGATCTTGGCGGATCACCGCTTTCAGACATGATCCGTTTTGCTGCAAAAGCACACAAAGCATCCTGACCGAAAGCCATAAATCCACATTTATCATATTTAAGAACAGTATACACTTTATAAAAAGATAATGCTATATATTTCTTGCTTTTTTCTTTTTCAAAAAAAAAGATTCCTGTTAAGGAATTTTCGAAATCTGCCGATATAAGTCTACGGAGTGGTATGCTCTAAGACAGGAAATGAAAGTACAGGACTTTTATGTCCCGGCAGCCCCGGCAGGCAGCGGCTGTCCGATAAAAGCGCCTGCAAAAGGAGAAAAAATGGCCAATTACCTTGAGATAAAAAACGTATCGGACGGTTATGTCGGAAAAGTAAGACAGGACCTCAAATTTAAAACAGGAAACTTTGTATGGAAGATATTTTTTAATATCCCGCTCAATCCGTCCACAGTCAATAACCAGAACCTGACCGTGACAAATGCTGCAGGCAAAGCCCTCAGCACACATATAACTTACAATTCGGAGCTTCACGCCATCGAGATAGCCCCGAAGGAAGCCTATGCCCAGGGCGAATCCTACTTCCTCCACGTCGGCAAACTCGTCGAATCCCGTGGCGGGCAGAGACTAAAAGATGAAATAAGTATAGAGTTTGCAGTATAAGGTCATAAAAAATAAAGCATAACGCAAGCTTCCTTGCAGTTATGCTTTTTCTTTTGTCATATTGTAGAGGCCGATCTTAAATGCACGGATAAACTTACGAAACCCCTCTTAATGCCATCTTTCTGCAGTAAAGGTCTTCATCGACATCATCATCAACCTTTTCTATCTCGGCACCTAAGCTCTTGAGCTTAACTTCGAACTCTTCATATCCGCGCTCAATGTACTCAACCTGCTCTACTACACTGAATCCGTTAGCCACAAGACCTGCGATGACAAGTGCAGCTCCTGCTCTTAAGTCAGGTGAGCATATAGTAGCACCGGTAAGCTTCTCAACACCGTTGATGATGGCGATATTTCCCTCTACCCTGATGTTTGCTCCCATTCTTGCCAGCTCATCCACGTACTTAAATCTGTTATCAAAGATATTCTCCGTAACGGTACTTGTACCACGGCTTAATGCAAGCAATGTGGTCATCTGAGGCTGCATATCGGTCGGGAAACCGGGATATGCAAATGTCTTTATCTGGGCACTCGAAAGCCTGTCATTTGATACGACACGTATCGAGTCATCATTCTCTATAACCTCGGCACCGATCTCTGAAAGCTTTGCAGATATAGCTTCCATATGCTTAGGTATAACATTCTTTATAAGAACATCGCCTCTGGTAGCTGCAGCTGCCAGCATGAATGTGCCTGCTTCTATCTGATCGGGGATAACAGCATAAGTGCTTCCGTGAAGCTTCTCAACACCCCTGATCTTGATGACATCGGTACCTGCACCTTTTATGTTAGCACCCATACTGTTGAGGAAGTTCGCTACGTCAACGATGTGGGGCTCTTTAGCTACATTCTCAAGGATGGTCTGTCCGGGTGTAAGTGCAGCTGCAAGCATAACATTGATAGTAGCCCCTACGGAAACGATATCAAAGAAGATATGGCTTCCCTTAAGTGCTGTAGCCTCTGCTGAAAGTACACCGCCGTAAGTAACCTCTACCTTGGCACCTAACTGTCTGAACCCTTTGATGTGCTGTTCCACGGGACGGCTTCCGATGTTACATCCTCCGGGGAGCGGAACCTGTGCACGTTTATATTTACCGAGGAGTGCTCCTAACAGATAGTAGGAACCTCTCATCTTACGCATATTTTCATTATCTACAACAAAGCTGCACATAGAGCCCACGATCTTAACCGTGTGTCTGTCAACTCTGTCAACTATAGCACCCATATCACGGATGGCATCAAGAAGGACATTTATATCCCAGACATCGGGAAGGTTCTCAATGGTAACCATTTCATCCGACATAATGGCTGCAGCAACAATACCCAAAGCTGCATTTTTAGCGCCGTTTATCACGACATCACCTGCAAGGGATTTTCCGCCTCTTATAATATATTTGCTCATTTATGTAGTGGTATTATGCCCTTTTTAAAAGGCATATCCTTTCATTTTACTATATACTTCTAGTTCTATTTCTCCCTATTATAACCTTTTGTAACATTTTTGTAAACTCTTTTTTTATTTTTTTTGCAAAATATGCAAAAAAGCCTTTGACAAACGCTATTTATCAATTATAATTATACTTGGGGAAATAAATGTATCATATGCTATCAATGTAGAAACATGGAGGTTTTTATGGATGTAAAGCGTATTGGGATAAATGAAGTAAAAAGCGGTATGCTGGTCGCCTACGATGTTTTAAATGACTCGGGACAACTGCTTTTTCCTGCCGGTGCAAGACTGACGGAAAAAGCTATTACCCGTATGCGCTTCCATGCCATACCTTTTATCAGGATATATATTGAAAATCCGTCCGATGCGGTGGATGACGGGGTAGACGAGCAATCCTTCTTTGAAAAGCTCAGAGACACCGAAGAATTCAAGGAATTCAACGAAAAATTTACCGATGTTGCCGCTACCTTCGAAGAAGAAATGCGAAGAGTCCTGCGTGAAGGCGGAGATACGGACAGTACTTCTCTTTCCAACGGTGTAAAGAAAATACTCGGATCGTGTCGCTCCGGCATACAGGTATTTGACCTGCTTCACTGTTCAAGGACTTATGATGAGGTTGTGTTTGCCCACTCCCTTAATGTTGCGATCATCAGTGCGGTACTAGGCGGATGGCTGCATTTCAGTGCCGAAGATATTGACACTCTTATAGTATGCGGTATCTATCATGATATCGGTAAACTGGTCATACCCAAAGAGATCATCGATAAGCCCGGCCCTCTTACTCCCGATGAATTCAATGTGATAAAGACTCACACGACTAAAGGCTACGCCATTCTCAACAAGATGAACCTTGACAGACGTGTAAAGCTTGCTGCTCTTATGCACCATGAGAGAAGCGACGGATCCGGCTATCCGTTCGGTGTGACCGGCGACCGTGTGGACGACCTTACAAAGGTTATCGCTATAGCCGATGTATACGAAGCGATGACCGCACCGAGAAAATACCGTAAAGCAAGATGTCCTTTTGAAGCTGTACGAATGTTTGAATCAAGCGGTCTGGCACTTTATGATACCTCATTTCTTATGACTTTCCTTGAGCACATAACCATGTGCTATATGGGATACAGAGTAAGGCTTAACGACGGGACGATAGGCACCATCGTATACATGAACAAGCAGGATGACACCAGGCCGATGATACGAGTCGGTTCGGAATATATCAATCTGTTCAGGAATCCCGAACTGTACATTGAGGAAATCTTATAAGACACCGGGTTATGTATCAATCTTACGATATTTTCTCACTCAATACTCCAACGTTCTACTCTTAACAGTAAAGGCCTACCTGCCAGTAAGCAGTTAGGCCTTATTTTTGTTATTTCATAGATAATGACAATGTATTAGATAGAATTGGGTATATCCTTACTGATTATAACATTGCTTCTTACATGCTTCTCATGCTCTAAAGTCTGGCGGATATAAGCCTCGCCGTTTCTCTGCTCGGCATTGTCGAGAGTTTTTACCAAGTACTTCTCTGTCCTTGCAAGTGCACCCTCTTCGGTAGCTCTCAAGATTCCCTTTATCCTCTTGGACATAAGGTCATATGCTTCCGACTCAAATACGAATCCGGCTTTTCCGATCTTATAATCAACATAGTCAAACAAATCTTCCTGATTAAATGCAGGTATGATCACTCTGGGTCTAAACATATCCTCAAACTTTTCCCTGTTTCTGAAAAGTTCTACCATATTCTTTCGGTAATCGGCTATAACTATCATCGTGTTTCTTCCGAGCTTCTTTATGATATCCGAAATATCCCATATGGCTTCTTCAGAAAGATCGCCTGCCTGATTTACCACAAGACATCTTCCTCTAAGCTTTTCTGTCCTGTCTTTAAGGTTTATCTGGTTTACCTTATTGGCATCCGTCCATACGGTCTGAGATGCACTTATAAAACCGCTGTCTGCCATAAACTTGGCAAATCCGTGTGCTATCGCTTTCTTACCTGTACCGCGTTCACCTATGATACAGTAGTTCATGGTCTCTTCGGTATTGTCCGCCAGACGCTCTAAGCATTTAAGTATCTGGGAATTCATATCCTTCTGGCATGCAAAGAATCCGAAATAATCCTCCAGGGTCTTTCCTGATTTTTTAAGATAACCGGCTATCACGCTGTTCTCAGGCACCTCGATGCATTTAAGCTGTTTGGGTGTGTAAATACCGTCCTTAGGAACACGCTCGGTACTTATCTGTACTTCCTTCAGGCTCTCCGTAATATCAACAGTGAAATCATCTGTATCAACCGCAGCATCTGTCACTATACCTGCAGCTGTGGTTACAGCTGCAACTGTCTCTTTCCCTGCCAGCGATGCTTTTTCTTCCTGAAGTGCCTTTTCATTTGCCAGACGGGCCAGTTGCTTTTGATGATCGAGGAATTTACGTTTGTCCTTCTTTCTCTCGCTTTCTATAAAACGCTGCTTTTCGAGCTCTGCCTCACGTTCCTTCCGCAGCTTTTCTTCGTTCTCTAAAGTCTGCTGTTTCTTTATATCGTCCTGCTTCTTCTTTTCTTTTTCCTGTATCTTTTCTTTAAATCTGGACATCCAGCCCTTCTTCGGAGTTTTATCCTTATCCTTAGGTTTATCCTCTACGAAGCCAAGCTCCCTCTCCACTGCTTCAAGCAGCTGGGATTTGGGTGATTTCTCATAATCATCATCGTAATCTTCTTCTTTTCTTGAGGAAGGTTTTTCCTGCTTTTTGACAGGCGGTCTTACTATGGTTCTGTCGGCATCCTTCTTTGCATCTCCGCTTTCTATATCAGGCCTGCTCCAGACTCTGGTCATGTCTTCAGGCTTCTGCTCTTCCTTCTGGGGCTTGTCTTCACTGTCCTCGATAAGCGCCTGCTCTACTGCCTTAGCTATCTCATCCTCAAAAAGATCGGTCTCATGTACAGGACGTGTTACCGCCTTCTTTATACTCTCCTCGGATACCTGAGGTTCTGTATATGCAATCTTTTCATCAGCTATCTTGAGGTCTTCTTCGGTGTACTCCTCCTCAATATAGTCTTCTTCAGGTAATTTTTCTGTCGCTGTATACTCAACTTCCTGTGCATCGTATGTGTCTGTGTCAGCCACAGCAACATCTGAATTGTCATCTGAATCGGCTGATATGACAGTCTCCGTATTCTCCTCACCAGCGAAAGCCTCAGCGTTTTCCGTATCGGGGAGTTTCTCTGTTGCCACAGCTGCATCTGTTACAACTTCATCAGTCTCATTATCATCCGATACAGCGCCGTTTACAGGTACAGCCTGAGGTACAGCCACCTGAGGCTCACCGTTCCATGTAGCCCTGTATTTTTCACTTATGGATGTTTTCTTTTCAGCCTCTTCAGGAATATCTGCAACCGCTTCTGTATTTCCGGTATCAGCCTGATCAGCATCCCCCTGACTGTCTGATACTTCACCCTCATTTACCTTTTGACCGGAGAGCTCACGTAACGATATCTCTCCCGAATAATATGCTTTAAGTGCCCTTGCCTTATCTACAGCTTCGCCGTCTCCGAACCATATGATGATATCGTCACATGTCTTTATGCATTTCTCGGCATCACCCATCTTGTGATAGAGCTTGGCAAGCTCATATCCCCAAGTGTCGTAGAACTCTACTCTTTTCAGCTCCTCAAGGCTTGCAGCCTGCTCTCTTAAACTCTTTCCCTTTAATCGGTCGATCTTATATTTGAAGATATAATTATAATAATCATTAGGAGCCATTTTCTTAAAATCAGCATAATACTTCTCGGCCTCATCAACCTTTTTCAGCCTGATGCAGATATTTACCAACTCCATTGCTACACGTCTGGTCTTTCTTCTGTCATATACCACACTGTAGCATTCTTTGGCACGTCCGAGCATACCGTTATTAAGGTATACTTCGCCTATGACCATACAGTCAAGATTGTCCTTCAGCTTCGCAGGATCTATGCCGTCGGCCAGTTCAAGAGCCTCTTCGTATTTTTCTTCTCTTAAAAGACCCTTTATCTCTTCTATCTTAACAAAATTCTTATAACGGTCCATTTTGATAATCCTTTACTCTCAAGTTTATTTTAATACAAGGTCCGAAAGCGAGCCGCTCCCGCTCTTTTCAAGCACTTCGTCTATAGTCCCGAAGGCTTTGCATACACCCTTGTCCAAAAGACATATGTGCGTGCTGATCCTTTGTACTTCCTCCATATAATGGCCTACATAGATAATGGCGGTACCGTGATTTTTGAGCTCTTCTATGGCTGTAAGTATCTGCATGCCGGACTGAAGATCGATACCGGTGGTAGGCTCATCGAGTATTACAAGCTCCGGTCTGTGCAAAAGAGCCACTCCGATATTCAAACGTCTCTTCATACCTCCGGAATACTCACTCACCTTTTTCTTTAAAAGTGTGCTATCAAAAGATATAATATCACATACTCTTTTGATCTCTGTATCCATGTTCTCTTTGCTCACACCATAGCTTTTTCCCCAGAACTTCAGATTGTCAAGCCCGCTTAACGTCTCATACAGAGCAATGTCCTGAGGTACATAACCCAACTTTCTCCTTATCGCATCGGGATCCTTTACTATATCCTGTCCGTTAAACAGTATCTGTCCCGCGTCGGGTTTAATAAGAGTGGCGATCATGCTCACACATGTTGATTTTCCGGCTCCGTTTGCACCTACGAGGCCCAGCACCTGGCCTTTATCCACTTTAAATGACAGGCCCGATACAACCTTCTGATCTTTATAACTTTTTGAAACATTGACCAATTCCAGCATCGTTTATTTTTCCTCTTTTTTACTTAATCTGTTATATATATAAATTCCGATCGCACTTATCACCGCAGTTATGGCAAACACTATTATAGCAAATCCGTATTCACCCGTACCCAATGCATTCCCGCCTATCGTAGATGTGATAATGGACGGGAGACGGCAGACCGTACAGATAAATATAAGCAGCGGCATGGGTATGTCGGTAAGTCCTCCGTAATAGCACAAAAGATCCTTCGGAGTCCCCGGTACTATAAACAGTATCATGAATACCACTATCTTTTTCTGCGATGATTGCAGGAACTTAAGATTCTCTATCTTTTCCTTGTCAAAATAAATCTCCAAAAGTGCTTTTCCGAATTTCCTTACCAAAAAAAGCACTATGATACTGCCAAGCGACGCAGCTGCGATGCAAAGAACAGTACCTTTAAACGTGCCGAACACATATCCCGCCACTATCTCAAGCGGTTCACCCGGGATAAATGCTATAAGTATCTGAAATATGACAAGTGCCACATAGAGCACCGGTCCCCATATACCTTTTGAATCCACCCAGTCTCTGAACTCCTGCGGTTTTCCCGCAAGCTTTATCAAAGGTATGCCGACAAATATGCATACCAATGCGATTATGATAACAGCTACCGCCATAAGAATACCGGCGATGAGCTTCTTTTTCTTCTTGCTTTCTTCCATTTTTATATTACATATGATTCCTTATTACTATTTTAAGCCGGCTCTTCGGATAGTCCCGTTACAGACCCGGATTGCACTTTGCAGCCAAAATAATGGTTGACATAAATGCGAAAACAAAGTATACTAACTAAGTCGCACAGCCGGGGAGTTAGCGGTGCCCTGTACCTGCAATCCGCTATAGCAGGGGTGATGTCCGGTCCCGGGTAGCATATTGTCGGGCTGCCCTTCATAAGTGATGTTGACGTTTGGGTCTCGCGCAATGGCAGCCTGTGAACCGTGTCAGGGTAGGAATACAGCAGCACTAAGCAGTGTCTCTCATGTGCCGTGAGGGTGCCTGGGCCGAGTTAACTGTGAAGGTAACGACGGTAGTATCTATTCAAAACCGGGCGTGCGATTTTTATATTTTACCTGTCATCCTGAGCGTCAGCGTAGGATCTTTTTTTCTTTCTGTCGACGATCATTATCCCGAACATCATGACCAGCACTCCGCAAAAACATCCTGCAGAATCCAGCCATACATCCTGTATCATCGGTCCACGGCCCGAAAAAATCTGTATGGTCTCATCTATAAGTGCACACATCGTTCCAAAAATCCATGCATTTATAAACCTTATAACCTTAGGTGATCTTATCAGCACAAGCCTCATAAAAAGCATAAGCTCTAACCCAAGTCCGAAAAACTCGGTAAAGTGAGCCAGCTTTCTTATGAAGAGTTCGGTCACATTGCCTTTTCCCGCAAATATCTCCAAAACAGGGCCAAGCACCTCAAAGAAAAATCCGCTTTCTTCTGCAGATTCCTCCTGGCCCATGCAGGAATGTATCCATATAAAGGCAAGAGTTGCAGCTATAAGCACCGATAGTATTGTTATAGCTTTTTTGTTACGTTTTTCCATATTAATTCAAAATCCAACAACATATTTCTTTATAACAGCACGGCTTATTATCATAACTGATTACAACTTAATTTTTGACACTGTTAACCACATACGCCGCTTCTCTTATATGGCTTACCGCACCGTCATTCGGGTAATATAAGTAAAGCATACATACAAAGCCCGTTGTATCCGGCTTAAATACAAACTCAAGTATATAAGTATTACCATCTTTAGGTTTATACATCATGGTACAATAATCTACATCAGTTCCATCTTGAAGCTCAACTCCCTGAATATCCGTTTTAAAATCAGCTGAAACTACTTCCATGATATTCTTTATAACAAGCCCTTCTATATCCCGAACGTCATATTTATCCGGATTCTTTTTCACAGGATAAAGATACGTATCATATGTAAAATAAAAGATATAGAAATTTTCCGGATATGTAAGGTTCTGAGGACATATGGCATTTAAGAAGAACTGATATCCGTTAACACCGTTATTGGTAAGCCTGCCCATAACATACTGATCTTTCCACTCTTTCGGAATGCTGAAAGAAACATGTCCGTCAGGAGCAAGATCCGTTATAGTCTCATCTTCCATTACCAGATTGGGATAAAAAACATACCTTAGTGAAGGAAGTTCAAAATCAGGGTTGATATAAAGGTATTCCGCATCAACCTCTTTCCCGTCCACCTGTCCGTATACGGTCACATAATCGCCTGGTTTAAGCAGTCCGGCAATGTTTATCACCTGTTGCTCGGAAGTATCCACTTCAATATAATGATCGGCACCGTACACCTTCACGCTCTTACGATTGTCAGAAACGGACCCGAATTTCACCTGTCCGGTAAATGCCAGGTATCTGTCATCATAATTAGACTTAAAACGGCTCGGACTCCCAGCTGCCATGCTTGTGATAAAATCTATCGGAAATACCTGATACATATGCACCGTTTCAAGACAGCTGCGCAATCTTGCTGTTTTCTCGGCAGCTCCCACACTTGTATTAAATAAAACTATCACCAGAGCCAGAAGACAGGCTGTGAATTTTTTGACAAATCCTTTAAAACTCATTCTGTCACCTCCCGGCTCTCAGTCCGGTATTCCTTACCGGACCCGTCAAGTATGCTCATTACATCCCTAAAGGTCTGATTTTCCGCATAATTATCTATAAGCACAAAGCTCTTGCCGCTAAATGCCTCTCCGTTTATCATGGTTTCAAAAGAAACTATAGAGTATGCTTTCATTTCCGCTCCGCCTGCGCCCATGATCACTATGCTCTCGCCGTCTCCCGAATAGTCTTCGGCACCTACTATGATCTCAAACTCCTTGTCCTCAGGTCCTATCACCGGTATATCCGTAGGAGTGATCTCCGGCGTCGGCTCCGGAGTGATACCCGGAGTATCCGTAGGAACAGGAGTTACCAGCCCTTTCTCATATGCGGTATTTGCATTTCCGATCGAATCCCCTATGGAACCAGACAGATCGATAAAGGGCTTATCCGCATTTATGAGGCTTGGCATATTCCAGGACCAGAAAGCCGTAAACAGCAGGAACATCAGGACGGCCGTTATTAATATTTTTTTCTTACTTGAGCCACTCTTCATTTTCTACGCTGTACCTTACACCCTTTTTGTCACATAAAGCTTTTATCTCACTCATTAAAGCCAATGTGGCATAGTCATCAACTATAGTTACGGGAATATTGTTTTCTACGCGATAGTCAATATATTTTTCTATTGCAGCGGTATCTGCTTTCTCATTTTCCACAAATACCTCAGAACCGCTTAACACAATACAGTTTTCCTTTATTACTTTGGTATTCTCGTCTTCTTCCTGAGAAGATGCAGTATCTGCCTTCTCATTACCTGAAATGCCACCCGTCTCACCGTTAAACAGATAGTGTACCAGATATACCACCGCACATACGATGACCAGGAAAAGCAATACAAATATACCCTTGGGCATCCTGTTGATATATTTTCTTATGGACGGCAGCAGTATCTTTCCCAAGCCGAACAGGAGGATTGCCAGAACTACCAGCAATATGATCGCAGTAGGTTTACTCATAAAACCCTCTCCTTAAAAACTACCTGATGCTGATGATACCGGGATATGCATTCTGTAAATCCTTAAAAATAGCGTATATGGATTCATCATCCCTGTAAAGCATCTTTTCATCACCGTTAGAATTGATCGAAAGTATCATCGGAAGAGTCTCATCCTTTTTTATAACTTCTTCTATCATCCTCTTACACTCTGCCCAGGTTTCTGCAGTATTGCTCGGAGTGAGGTTCAAAGTTACCGGCTCTTCATTGTTTATCATAACATATACTGTTCTCAGCCTTCTGTTTTCAAGGCTGTAGGACGCATATACGGTCACTGCGTTAAAATAATCACTCAAGGAATCATAGGCTGCCATCTGCTCAGCATATGTGTCAACCAAAGCTTCCATTTCATCAAGCTTTTTATCGGCTTCGCTCACATACACTTCTGCCTCTGCGAACTTCTGGTCTGCCTCCATATTGAAGGTATCCTGTCCTGCCAGAACCACTATCAGGACTATGAAGATAACATCAAGAAGAGGAGTCAGATCTATGATCAGTCTGCCTATGGATTTAGGTTTTTTATTCTTACCCATATGTTACACCTCACTGGTCCTGTTTGTTGTCAAGTGCGAACTTATCCTTTGCCATATTGTAATTCTGTTCGAATGTATCGAAGTAAAGCTCCATCTTGTTTACAGTCTTGCTGACCAATATGGCATCGGCAAACTTAAGCACGATGGCTGCTATCAGTCCCCAGAACGTGGTAGACATAGAAAGTGTAAGTGCTTCCTTCATCTTGTTGATATCATCCAGATGCTGTATAAGTCCCGCTACGGTACCTAAGATACCAAGTAAAGGGAAGATTGGCACAAACTGCTCAAAGGTGGAATATATAAGCTGGATCTTATTATACTCCTCCTTGTATTCCAGTATCTCCTCCCAGGTATATGCATCGGGAGTTTTCTGAATACCTCCCGGAGTAAACTCCGTGGAGCGTTTCTTTTTATGTTTTTCGTCTATAGTATTCTGAAGTTTGGAAATATTCATCACAACATATGCAAACCCCGCAATGGTAATGATGGCCAGTACTAAGATCAATCCGTTAATCGAATTACCGATAATGATAGCTAATGAGTCCATATATTCTCCTTCTCCTATCTGTTTTTATACTATGTGTCATTCATCCTTAAGATTCTTCGCTTTGCTCAGAATGACATTGTTAGTTTCTCCGTTATTCTCTAGGTGCATTAATTCCGATATTTTCCCTTACAGGTGCGATGAGTACTCTCCCTGTTCCGGAATAAACGTTTACAAATCCTTCTTTGGCAGCCAGCGATCCGACCAAAGTCGCAGTGGTCTTTTCTACAGTAAACTTAAGCGTGGATGACCACGCGATAGCCATATCTCCGTCTATCTTTATCACATCATCATTTAACTCCGCTACTATAAGCTCATCCGCAGGTACGGGGCTTTCCAGAGCCACAAGCCCGCTGCCTTTAAGCACGGAGTTCCATATACCTTCGTTGCCCAGTATCAACGATGAAACATTTTTCCTCGAAACAACACTTACATCCACTGTATCCTCGCAGGCCAGGAACATGCCGTCCTCTATGACCACATCCCCTTCCCATTCGTCAAGGTCTGCTAAGAGGATATGATAAAACGTAGGCTCAAGTACTAAGGTACCTACTCCGGTATAACGCGGCTTGACGATGGTCTCACTTGTAACCAGGCTTTTTACAGTCTTTTTAAAGAAGTCTCCCACTCCCTTAACATCCGTGGCAGCCTCGATATCACCTATCATCATCTGCATCTCGCCGGCCTGTATGATCACACCGGTCTTTTCATCTATGTCACAGACAAGCTGACGCTTCCGGACATTCATCTCGGATGCAAAATAAGCCTCCTGTGCCCTGCTCGGTGAAACGGAAATATCACGCAGATACTCGATAACGCTGAACCTTCCGCGCCTTTCGATAACCTTCTTTGAATCCGTCTCAGACAACAAATTTGTTTTTACCATTGGGATCCTCCGGTCATATCATTTTTTGCCATGATAAGTATACACCAAAACAATATAAAAATCAATGTTTGAAAATCGTTTGAGTTATGCTATAATGAATCTTGAACTGATATCAATTGTGCATCGATTATGAGGACGATTTTATGGTTTGTTCTGTCTATCAAAGAACCGTCCCTGTGATTGATTTTACGAAGGGAGTTTACACATGTCAAAAGAAAGGAAACAGGAAAAGAAACACCGTAACGCAAGACCGAAGTTGAGATATATCCTCTCATTTCTGGCTTTTATGTTCTGCTTTTTATTCACCCTGAAGATACATGATATCAAGGCTGCTTCATATGCCAAAGTCATCAATGTCAAATTAAAGGACGGTCAGGATGCCACAGCAGAGATCCAGAAAGCACTTGACGAGGCAGCAAAGGCCGGCACCAAGAAGAAGCAGGCTATGGTAAAAGTACCTGCAGGCACCTACCTTTTAAGCAAGTCCTTAGTGATAGGTTCAAATACATACTTAAAGCTTGATAAAAAAACATACATGAAGAAGAATCCTAATTCCAAGGATCCCGTGGCACACATGCTTCATGCTGTACGCGGAAATAAAGGCGGGTATTCGGACAACACGCGTATAACCGTAGACGGCGGTGTATGGGATACCGAGTTTAGGCAGTACAACGAAAAAACAAGTTCTTCCATTTTCATGTTTGCCCACACCAATAATCTGAAGATACTGAATGTAACTCTCCGCAACAGCTTCGGCACTCACCTTATAGAGCTCGGCGGCGTAAAGAAGGTTACCATCAAGAACTGTACTTTATACGGATACAAAGCTCCAAGCTCCGATGTAGAAAAGGAAGCCATCCAGTTTGATAACTGCCACAACGATACTATCCTCTCATATGGTGAGCCTTTTGATGATTCACCCTGTACCGATGTAACAGTCACAAACTGCGAGATCTACAATTATCCGAGAGCTGTCGGAAGCCATACCATGGTTGAGGGTATCTACCACAAGAACATAAAGATAGTAAACAACAACTTCCATGATATAGATGATGCCGCTGTATACGGATACAACTACGTTAACCTCACCGTAAAAGGCAACAAGATGGAAAACGTAGGTGCCGGCATACAGGTTAAGACCGATTCAGTAGCAAAGAACACCATAGTATCACGTAATAAAGGTGTCAAGGCCATGAAGGTATCGGGTAATAATTTTAAGTTAAAGATAACGGATAACGTAATCACACTTAAGAAAACACTGGACCAGTCAGGTGCGGACTCAGGATCATCCATCGGTATATTCATATACGGTTCGGAGAAGTACCCGATGAAAAATGTGACCATAAGCAGCAATAAGATCACCTGTCATTCATCGGGAATCTACTTAAGATATGTAGATGATGCAGCCATCAGCGATAATACGGTTACACGTTTTTCGGGAGCTGCTGCTGCAGACAGTACAAAATTTGCCGAGGATGCCATAAAACTGCTCGCCTCTAGCGGTGCCAAGATCACAGGCAACACTGTATCCTGTGCTTCCGCTCCTTTTGAGAACGGTATAGCAATGCGTGACGGAAGCAAGAACGCAGTAGTATCATCCAACACCATCACAGGTGCAGGAAAAGGCGGTATAGCTCTTTACAGCTCAAGCTCTATAAAGTCAGGTGACAGCAATACCATAAGCGATACCGGTGCAAACGGTATCGTAGTCGGCGGTGACTGCAGTGTCAGCTTAACCGGCGGCTCCATCACAAATGCAGGCGGCAAGGGTATCAATGTCATGGAAAGCGGCAACCTTACCGTCAGCGGCATGACCATCTCGGGAAGTACCGGAAGAGGCATAGATATAGCAGGCAAGAGCAAGGTAAGTATCTCAGGCTGTACCATAATGAGCGGAAGTGCAAACGGGATATTTGTAGACGGCGACACCGATACAACCATAACAGGATGTACGATAAAGAATAACAAAGGAAATGCCATACAGCTGAAAGTAGGCAAGGTTAAGATCACAAATAACGTGTTTAAAGACAACTGCTTAAGCGAAGCTGACGGAAAGGCTGTAGCAGTCTTCGGCGGTATCTCCGGTGAGATAAGCAACAACACCTTCTCTAACCCTCTTACCAAAAGCGAACTTTGGGTATCGGCTGATGCATCCTTAAGTCCGTATGTGAGCACGGTGAAGACTGCGAAAGCGTACGGAACAACCGATGCAGCCGGAAACTATTATAATTAACTAAGTATCAGTTCCTTAAGTGCGGGATTGCAATAATATCGGGGGCTTCACAGCCCCCGATTTGTAATATCAATGTTTTTCTGTCATGTAAACCTCTTTCCGGCTCTCAGAATCCGATTTTTCTTATTACTTCTACCAGATTTCTGCCGTATGTCTCCGCTCCCAGACAGTTAGGATGAAGATTATCTTTATAGTATTCCGGAAGATGCGGTACAAGCTTAAAACCGTCCACTACAGTTACATTCCTGTATCTGCCGGCTATTTCTTTTACGGTATTACAGAACTCCGTGAATTTAGGACGTGCATCCACCGGGATATCCCCTCTCCAGATAGGTGAGATACATAAGATCGGTATATCATTGCCGTATAAGCCGGTCAGAGCCTCATAATACTCTTCCACCGCCTTTCTCCCATCTTCTGTCCAAAACTGATTTGTGCCCAAAGCTACTATTATCTTATCGGGAGTGTAACCTTCCATCTTCATGAGGGATTTTTTGTCATAAATATATCCGCCGATACCCTGATTGATGATATCATAATTAAGCAGTCTGTTTGCCACACTAACATAAGTCTCCGCAGAACGGTCGGGTCCGTACCCCTGGGTGATGGAATCACCGAGCCAGAGTACCTTTTCATTCTTATCTGCAGGCATTACCGATGCATCCGCCTCAAAGTTCTTAATGCCCGCGGTTGCATCAGCCGGAAGATATATTATAACATCTTTACTTCCTTCGGGAAGTTCAAATTTTATTGTTCCTTCCTCGGGAATATCTTTTACATACCTGATGTCTGTGATAAGTCCGTCTACACACAGCTCGAATGAATCCTCAGAACCTTTCCAGAAAAACTTGTAATCAAACGAAATGTTCCGTGCATCTGTAGTAAACTCTAATGTCTTAGCCGTGGATGCAGTGCATCTTTCATACCAAAATTCAAATGCCTCTTTAAAGTATGCGATCTGCTCCTTGGTATACTGGTAAGACATCAGATATCCGTCCTTTTCATCAAACGAATACGCCCCGAAATAAATGTTTTGCAACTCTGTGTTAGTCATGTGCCTTCTCCTTTTCCTTTTTCCCTTTTTTATGATTTTTTCGCCCCGCCTGCACAGAAGGGTGATTCATAAATATTACCGTGTACAAAATAATTATATGATCTGCAGCCGCCTCCGCAATATTCGCCGAGCTCGCATTCTGCACATTTGCCTGTGAGCTTATCCTTGGAAAACTTACGGTTATATGCAAAATTATCCGGGTTCTCCCAGATATCTTTAAGACTCATCTCCCTTAGGTTTCCTTCATTGAATGCGGGGTCATACATTGATTCACAGCCCCTGACATTGCCTACGCTGTCTATACCTATGGAGGTTATGCCTGCAGAACAGCCCCTAAAGTATGCTTCCCCGCTTAAGTTACCGCGTATGGAGCCTTCCGCTTCGGTAAAGTACCCGATATTGTCTGCCACACCCATAGCGAAAGGTGCTTCGTACATATGTGAGGTTACGAAGTTTATAACCTCCAGCATGTCAAACCGGTAATCTATCCCGTTATTTGCAGCGTTCCCCATGGGTGAACAAGCCTGGAGCTGCCATGCATATATGCTGTATTTGTCAAGAATCCCGTATAGCTGCTCAAGATACTTCACATTCTCACTGTTGAGCGTACTTATGACTGATACAGGTATGCCGGCAGACAGCAATGTTTCCATGGCATTCACTGCCCTGTCGAAGCTTCCCTGCTGCCTGTATTTATCATGCACTTCCTTCGGTCCGTCGAGCGATACCGATATCGATTCTATATTTGCTTCCTTCAGGTCTTCTATAAGCTCATCCCGGAACAGGAAGCCGTTAGTGATGATATTGACTTTTATCCCGTGTCCGGTAAGCCTTGCAACTATCTGCTTCCAGTCAGGTCTCATAAATACTTCGCCGCCTATCATGGATACACGTCTGCATCCAAGCTCGTTTAGCTGGTCCGCCACATCAAGGCATTCTTCGGTCGTAAGCTCATTTTCACGTTTCCTGCCGCCGCCCGAACCGCAGTATTTACACGAAAAACAACATGCAAGCGTGATCTCCCAGACACACATTTTCAGGTGATACATTTATTATCCCCCATTTGTTCAGGACCGGCATATACCGCACGCATCTCGGGAAGATCCCTGACAGGATCCGGACCTTCTTGTGAGTTTTGGTGATCATCCGGCAAGTTATCAGGCTCATCGTATACGTCATCAGGCTCATCGATCTCATCGGGCGTGGGAGGTCCTGCATATACATCCTCCATCTCCGAATCGGCTCTCTGTCTCATCCTGCCCATCATACCGGGCCCGGCATATACACACATCATACGCTTTTTTCGGCTCAGTCCCTTAGGAGGCCCGGCATACACTATTTTTGTTTTTTCTCGATCTTCATTTACACGTTCCGGATAAGTCTTTTTAAAAAGATTTTTAAAGAAGTTTTTCATGTGCCGCTCCTTTCAGGCAGTTTATCCATCACCTTAGCCCGTATGCTATTTTTTCTTGGTTGCCTTTGCTGTTTTGGCAGGTGCCTTTTCCTTTACAGGCTTTACTATCTTAGCAGGTGTTTCTTTAGCAGGAGCTTCTTTCTTTACCGTCTTGGCCGGTTTTTTAGGTGCGGGTACGGATACCTTTGTCTTTTTGGCGGCCTTATTCTTCAACGGTCTTCCAACAAAGACAAGATCAAAATCCCCCAGTCTTGATACATTGCGGAGAGCTTCTATATTCTCGGCAGCCACTTCATCAAGTATCTTCTTCTTGCCTTCAGCTATAGCGATGATCTCCTCGCCGGTGCATCTGATACGGATATCATGATCAAAGTACTCGTAAGGCTGTACATCTACCTTTCCGTCCCTGACCTCGATATAAAATGCTCCCTCGCCTTCACCGTAAATATCTACCTGCACTGCAAGATGTCCGCTTACTGCCGATGCATCCACCTTTTCCAATGCTTTTTTCACTTTTTCCACTATTTTCTCGTAAGTCATAATATGCCTCCTTTTATCCAGAAACTATTTACAACATTGAACAATTACATGTAATATAAACGGACCGGGAACCCCGTCCCCATGGTCCATTTAGCTCTTTTTCACTGCTGCAATAACCTCGATTTCTACCAAAGCTCCCTTAGGAAGCGCAGAAACCTCCACACAGCTTCTTGCAGGCTTACCGGTGAAATACTTTGCATAAACCTCATTAAAATCAGCGAAGTCCTTCATGTTTGCAAGGAAACAGGTTGTCTTCACTGCATCTTCAAGCGAACTTCCTGCCGCATCCAGCACTGCAGAGAGATTCCCGATCACCTGCTCTGCCTGGGACTTAATATCCTTTGTCTCAATCTGACCTGAAGCGGGATTGATCGGTATCTGGCCTGAAGTATATACCAGGTCTCCGATGACTATAGCCTGTGAATAAGGTCCGATCGCTGCCGGTGCATTCTTTGTTTCGATAATCTTCATTTTCTTTTCCCTTCTCTTTCGTCAATGTCACTTGATTCCTATACCATTAATTCATCTTTGTATATTAAAATATAGTACCACCGGTACCCTGCTGTGTCAATATATTTATGCTGTAATAGCTAATTTGCCATCCTTCAGCTTGATCATCTGGCTGTTATCCAGATATTTCGACATTCTCTGCCTTTTATCTGCTCATGTATGTAATCACAATATGGGCATGTAGGCATTCCATATATTTTGATCATCCTTTTACCTCCAGATTTTTCTCTAACTCTTCTGCTACACTTTCCATCCCCATCTTCCTGACCATATCCCCATATGACTTGTCATATTGAAACTGACTGATAGCTCCGGTCTTAAGGAATGAGTCCAGTGTCTTCTTTTGCTCCAGGAACAGTGCCTTCTTCTTTTCAAAATCTATATCTGTCATTTCCCCTTATCTCCCATAAGTGCCTTTATCGGATTCACACCCTTTGCCATGTAATCATTATACCAAATCAAAATTTTGTTTTCAAACCCCAAATGCTCTTTGATAGTGTAAAGTTATTGTTGGTTGGGAGCTAAAAAAAGAATACCTTAGATTGATTCTTAGAATACAATGATTTACATCCAACCTGTATTTTAATGCTTTTACGCT
>JAFRSU010000004.1 GCA_017427415.1 Lachnospiraceae bacterium
AATATCGATATAGTGAAGATCATCTGCCGTGAGCTCGGTAAACCCGAGAGCCTGATCACTTATGTTACGGACCGCAAGGGCCACGATATGCGTTATGCGATCGACCCGACCAAGATCCACAACGAGCTTGGCTGGCTGCCCGAGACGAAATTCGAGGATGGTATTAAGAAGACTATCAAGTGGTACCTGGAGAACAAGGAGTGGTGGGAGACCATCATTTCCGGTGAGTATAGGAATTACTACGAGAAGATGTACGGGAATCGTTGATGTTGCTCTGACTTCTGAAAAAAATGCGGGTATCCGCAAAAATTTTAGATCTAATAAGGTGCACCGGCAGGTTTAACTTCCGGTGCACCTTTTTTGATCAGAGGGACGGAGAACAGTCCCTCCGATTGACATTATAATGTTAAGTGTGCAATAATACAGGTAGTTGGATTTCTTAATATTGGGGATTGCGAAAGGAATAGGATTATGACAGGGATCATGTCTGTGGAGGATATGCGCAGCAGCGACGCGGCGACGATAGCGGGCGGTGTGACCGGCAGGGAGCTGATGGCGAGAGCCGGGAAGGCTATTTATGAGGCTGTGATGTGGAAGGCGCCTGTGGCGATAGTGTGCGGTGTCGGTAATAACGCGGGGGACGGCTATGTACTGGCCGGATTGCTTAAGGATGCCGGGATAGACTCTTCACTAGTGCTGGTGGAGGAGAGGTTCTCCGAAGACGGGAGATACTATTATGAGGAGTGCCTTAAGAAAGGCGTAAACATATGTAATATAGATGAGATGGGTTCACTGACCGGGTTTGGTACGGTTGTGGATTGTATATTCGGTACCGGATTTAAGGGGGAAGTGAAAGGCAAGGCCCTGGAGGCTATAGATATGATCAATGAGAGCGACGCGTATGTAGTGTCGGTGGATATCAACAGCGGACTCAATGGGGACTCCGGGATGGCGGGGAAACGGGAGATGGCAGAGATTCCCGCTGATATGTCGAAAGCCGGAGCTGCGGGAGTCGGTACAATAAAGCCGTACACGTGTGTATACTCGGATCTGACTATCTCTATCGGGACATTCAAGCCGGGGCATTTCCTTAACCTGGCGAAGGACGTGATGAAACGGAAGATAAATGTTGATATTGGGATCAAACCGCTAAAAGAGGAGATTTTTTTACTTGAGGATGGGGATATAGCCGGATTTTTGGGAGAGCGTCCGAATTTTTCCAACAAGGGGACTTACGGATATACTGCGCTCATAGGCGGATCGAAGCGGTACAGCGGGGCTGTGCGGCTGGCAGGTATGGCAAATGCGGCTATGCGTGCGGGTGCAGGTGTGGTAAAGGTGGCTCTGCCGGGGGCACTGTATCATGATCTGCTGCCGTTAATACTGGAAAGTACGGTATTTCCGCTGTCTGACAGGGACGGCGAGGCAGTATTTAATGAGGCCGAGCTGGCCGAGCTGGTGGCAAATGTTAAGACTGTGGCTTTCGGCATGGGCATAGGGGTGAGCGAAGAGACTTCGAAGATCCTGATGTACCTTCTTAAAAACTACAAGGGACGTCTGATAATCGATGCGGACGGGCTGACGCTGCTGTCGCGTATGGACAGGAGTGTGCTTAAGGGTGCCGCCGGGAAGGTGGTGCTGACACCGCATTTAAAGGAGTTTGAGAGGCTTACGGGGAAACCGATGCATGAGATTCTGGCAGCACCTGTGGAGACGGTGGTAAAATATGCCGCTGAGACCGGTGCGGTCGTGCTGCTTAAAGGTCCCTCAACTATTATCACGGATGGACGTGTTACCTATATTACGGACGTGGGCTGTCCGGGCATGGCTACCGCCGGGAGCGGGGATGTGCTGTCAGGGATTTTGTCTGCGGTGTGCGCAAATGGAGAGCTTGTGCGAGCTGTTGCTGTAGGTGCCTATATCAATGGGAAAGCAGGGGAGCTTGCGCAGGAGAAATACGGGGCTATCAGTATGATTGCAAGTGATACTGTGGGGTGTATACCGGAGGTTTTCAAGTATCAACATTTTTGATATTGAATTTTTTATCGATTTGGAATATATTATATGTAACGGGGTCACCCGAAAACTAAAAAAGGAGAAATTGAATTATGGGTATTTGGGATGTTATCGTCAGTTTGGCAATAGGTGCTGTAGCAGGATGGCTTGCAGGTATTATCATGGGAAGTAAGAGCGGACTCCTTTTCAATATCATCCTTGGTATTATCGGTGGTATTGTCGGAGGCTGGGTATTCGGTCTCATCGGAATCACTTTCTTCGGTATCGTAGGTACCATCATCCGTGCGGTAGCCGGTGCATGTCTGGTTATATTTGTAGTAAGACTGATAAAAAAATAACGGAATATAGTGCTTATAGGACTAAAATAGGACTTGCCTAAGGGTAAGTCCTATTTCTTATTTAGGACATTTTTAATATAATCGGAGTAAGAACATTTCGGGTATTTCATATGTTCAAAAGACAGATGATCAAGGAGGAGATGTGTATGAAAAAGATTTTAGCGGTTTTACTGGTATTGGCGATGGTTCTTTCTCTGACTGCATGCGGAAAGTCGAATGATGGGGGAAGCTCTAAGGACAAGGACAGCAGCAAGACAGAAAAGGAAGATAAAAATAGTAACAGCGATGACGGGAAAAAGGATACAGATACCGGAAAGACCGGAGATGAAGGCAAAAACGACGGTGGCTCGGGCAGTGGAGTTATTATAGGTTACACCAGCGACAAGCAGCCTACGGGCGAGGGGTCACAGGCTCAGAAGTGGTGGCATGCAAGCTATTATTCATATGATTCCGAGTTTGATAAGGACGGAAAATGCATCACCAGGGATACAATATACTATCTGGATGATCCGGCAAACTATGCGGAAGCAAATGAGTACATGGTCAGCGGTGACTGGAAGCCGGTATGGAGCGATGATAAGACTACCTTCAGGATTGACAAGGGCTTTAAGGATTATACAGAGCTTGAGGATGAGCTTGAGGATATAGAGGATAAGTTTTTCGGTTATACCATTAAGTACAGTGACGGCAGCACGCAGCATGTGGATGCTCCTTCCGAGGCTGAGAAGGCTGAGTCGATGAAGAAGACGTTCGGATTTACCTTTGATGAGCTGAAGGATGCTACCGGGGACTTTACTTATCAGGGCTGGTTCAAAAAGAGTGCTCAGATAAATATCGGTTCAGGTAAGACTGTGGATGATGTCAATGCGCTTGGTGCAAAGGTGTGGGATTACTGCCAGCCTTTTGCAGATGACGGAAAGTTCTATACTTATATGGGTAAGTACGGTGATGTGATCACTGAGGCTCCCCGGATCGAATCAAGATTTGATTCGTTCGAATTCCATTATTTCAGAAACGAAAAAGAGATCAAGGTGTCAATCGGTATCGAGGCATCTAAAGATGATGCGATGTCATTCTATGTAGGTATTGTGAGCTGATGTGGCAGGGTATGTCATAAAGGAAAAATGTGACAAGAGAACCGTCCCCCTTGTCACATGGATCGTGAGCTGAAGGAGGAAGTATAAATGAAGCTGTTGAAGAAAACTATAGTATTATTGCTTGTGGCGGTTTTTGTGTTGGGATTTGTGTCGGTCCTGCAGCCCGGGATAGATGTCAATGCTGCATCTAAGCTGGCAAAACCGACGATCAAGCTTAAAAAGGCAAACAGTAAAACAGGGGTAAAGATCACCATCGCCAAAACCAAAGGGGCAGCAGGATTTTATCTGTATATGAGCAGTGCCGACAATGAATACAGCAAGTACCTGTATAATGGCGGAAAGGTTGACCGGCTGATCGCGCATATCGAACAGGACGGGACAAAAGCCCATACTTATACTATCAAAGGCCTTCCCAAGGGGAAATATAAGTTTAAAGCTATAGCTTATAATGATGATGTATTTGTGGAAGGTGCCGCAAAGTCGTATACTATTAAGGCAGGAAAGAAAAAGGCCGTTAAAGAAAAGAGTTATGATTTTTCTAAGGTCAGTGCCGGAGATACCATTAAGTTTGGTACCTATGAGCAGGATGACAATATGAAAAACGGCAAGGAAGCTATCGAATGGATAGTTTTATCCAAGGGCGAGAAGCAGATGATGGTCATCAGCAAGTATGTGCTTGACTGCTTGCCGTATCATACTACAGCTGAAGTTGACATAACCTGGGAAGACTGCTCTCTTAGAAAGTGGCTGAATGAGAGTTTTTATGCATCTGCATTTACTAAGACGGAAAAGTCCCTGATAAATACCGTTAAGATCAAGAACAACGATAATACAGATTATGAGATACCGGGCGGAAATGACACCAAGGATAAGATTTTCCTTCTTTCGATTGATGAAGGATATAAGATGAGTCCTGAAATCCTTATGACCGGTGCCACACCTTACGCTAAGGCTCAGGGTGTATATCAGCATTTCGAGACAGAGGAGACTGCGTTTGGAGTTCCGGCCTGTCTATGGTGGCTGCGTTCACCCGGATATGGCACTAATGACGCTGCTATAGTTGATGAATATGGAGTAAATACATGCGGTGACATAGTAACAAACGGAGATTCTATAACTATAGCAGGCGATATTGTATACGTTAATATGGGTGTTCGTCCGGTTATGTATATTAACATAGAGTAAATGCTTCCATTACGTTGTATTACGCACCTCTGCGGGGATAGAGGATAGTTCCTGCAGAGGTTTTTTTGGTCTGTGATAATGGGACGGTTCTATTTGTCACGTCTCATCTTATTGTTGAAATAAGGGCAGATTTTGGTTATAATACTTTATATGACATACCTTATCACAGGAAGGAAGATAACGATAATGTGTGACAAGAGAACCGTCCCACTGTCACAAGGGCATAGACTTATAATAAAATATTGGTGGAGACTGGGGCTTGTTTTGGCGGGGCTCCTGTTTTTGGCGGGGTTTACCGTATATTCGCATGCCGCAGAGGCTGAAGGTGAGTATGTGACGTCCCGTGCGGAGCTGGTGAAGGCTCTGGCTACGGGCAAAGAGACGATATATGTCGGGGATATCGAGTTTGATGAGAGCGACCTTTATGTGCGGGTTACCCAGAGTGTCCGTATAGTCGGGAAAGAGGGCGGATCGGTATTTAAAAACGGGTTTTTCCACATAGAGGGCTCGGATCTGGTACAGGAGCCGATCACTGTTTCTTTTGAAAATATCATATTTGACGGATGCTACCGGATGCCTTTGGGAAAACCTGAGGATGCGGCTTCTTTTGATGAATATCACGGGGACAGGTCCGGTATGGGCTGTATATCGGTTGAGGAAAACGTGATATTTGAGCTTACACGGTGCACAGTCATGAATTACTGCTCAAAGTCTGCCCCTGCGCTGTATTTTAAGTATACGGATGGCAATAAGGGGTTGGGAACCCGGGCAGAAGTGGTGATCAGGGACTGTACGTTTTCCGGAAACACCTGCGAGCGAGGCGTGGTCTGGTTTAACGGGAAGGACACGAAGCTGGAGATGGCAGATTGTCTGTTTACCGGAAACAATGCTTACACCGGTGTGCTGGTACTGGGCGGCGTCAAGGGTACGGTGGAAAATGTGACCGTAAAGGACAACAACAGAGTCGTATTTAAAGAGAAGAATTCGTTTAAGCAGGCAGGCGGCGGGATCGGTATAAGTAAGTCGGACCTGGTACTTAAAAACTGCGTGGTAGACGGTAATTCGGCACTTAAGGGCGGCGGACTTATGTCAGCGGGGTCGGTGTTGACGCTTGACAGCTGCAAGATCATAAATAACCGGGCGGATACCTTCGGCGGAGGCATGCTGCTTGAGAGCGGCGAGGATGCACCGATATATGTGACTAACTGCCTGATATCCGGGAACAGTGCCGGGGAAGAGGGTGCCGTATGGGTATGGCCTGCTGACCAGATAGGTATAGGGCTTCCGACCGGTATCGTGGAGTTTAGTTTTTGTACTTTTGAAAACAATACGTCTTCTGATGAGGAGCATCTGATATTCCATCCGGTGATGAGCGAGAATGCCGAGACTACGGTCGGGCGTGACGGTAAGATTGATTTTATCGCATGCCGGATCATGGACGAAAAGGTAACCGATGAGCTTAAAGACGGTGAGAACTACAATGTAATTAATTCCAAGGAGAAGGGCAAGAAGGTCCCCGAGGAAGTGGCAAAGTCAGTAGCCGACGGATACTGGGCTGATACAGACGGCAGCTTTTACGCCGGTATGAACGAAAGGGGCTCCGGAAATGTATCTGCGGGGAAGATCATATTCTGGTGCCTGGGAATTGCGGCGATCTTTGTTGCAGTGTTATTTATATTTGCGATCATCAGGGTCAGATACGAGGAGAAGAAAAAGGAAGAAGAGGCAGCGACAACCGGAATTGTACCGGATTTCGAGCCGGCAGATGGAGATAAGGGTTCGAAATATGAAGATATTTCTTCCATGGATGGGAGCAGAACCCCTGGCGATAAAAAAGTAACCGGCCCTGAAAAAATCGTGACGGAAACCGAGGATGCGGTATCCGGAGAGAAAGAAAAGGTCGAAAGCTTCATACAAAAGGTTACTAAGGATGGGCTGCTCACGGGCAGGGAGCTTGATGTTTTAAAGGAGTATCTTAAGGGTAAGACCCGTACCGAGATCAGTGAAGCGTTATTTATATCCGAATCCACGGTAAAAAATCATATCTCGAGTATTTTTGCCAAGACAAGTGTTAAAAGCAAGAAGGAGCTGCTGGCACTGGTTGAAAAGGCTTGAAAGGGTATTTTGTCAGAAATATTAAAAAATTATAAAATTGTGGTTGACAAAAACGTTTTTTGACTCTATAATGTCAAATCAGTGAAACAAGTGTCAAATATTAAAGAAAGAGAGGTAAAAAGCTGTGACAATGTTTAACGGATTTATCGCGGAAGCGAAAGGCAACACAATTAAATATGACTTTGTACATGAGCATACCTCGACCGGAGTGAAATGTTACTGAAGAATCCCATGCATATAGCTAGTTTGCAGAATATGTCTAAAGTGGAATTTAATACAGTTCGTTTTTTAGGACCGCGGTACGTTTAATGTACTTGCGGTCTATTTTTATGCCCAATGGTCGGGGATTGGTTTTAGGAAGGTTTTTAGGTAAAGGAAATGAAAAAGATAGGTTATTATTTAAAGAGATATTGGTATTTATATACTCTGGCGCTTTTCTGCCTGTTCTTATATGAGTTTTTGGACATGGTATCGCCGCAGGTAACCCAGAGGATCATAGATGATGTCATCATGGGAGGAGAGACGAATCTGCTTCCGTGGCTGATCCTCATGCTCGTGATCGTGGGCGTAGGCAGGGTAGCCGGAGGTTATGTGAGAGAATTCACGTTTGACAAGACGAGCTTCAAGGTGGCATCTGATATCAGAAAGCATCTGTTCGGACACGTTCAGAGCCTTTCTGTGGAGTATTTTGACAAAATGAACACCGGTGAGATCATGTCGAGGGTAAAGGATGACGTGGATAAGCTCCAGGGTGCATTCGGATTTATAGGAATGATGTTTTTGCAGGTGTGCATCCATACGGTCATGATCCTGTGGTGCATGTGGCAGATAAGTCCGTTCCTCACGATATTCCCTCTGATCGCGCTGCCTCTTTGCGCGACTATAGCCATAGTCATGGAGAGAAAGCTCGATAAGGTGTATGAGGAGATTAGTGACGAGGATGCCGAGATGAATACGGTAGCGGAGGAAAATCTGACCGGTGTCCGTGTGGTAAAGGCATTTGCCAGGGAAAAGTTCGAGATCGGCAAGTTTTTAAAGCACAACAAGAAGTATTATGACCTCAATATGAAGCAGTCGAAGGTCTGGATCAAATACAATCCGATCATGCAGATGATGACTAAGCTTCTGATCGTAGTAGCACTGCTGCTCGGAGGGCTCAAGGTTATAAACGGAGAGATGACACTTGGTGCACTCGGAGCTTTCCTTGAATACTGCGCCAATGCTGTATGGCCCATGGAAATGCTCGGCTGGCTCTCAAATGAGCTTGCGGCAGCTTTTGCTTCAAAGAAGAAGCTGGATAAGATATATGCAGAGACCGCAAAGATCAAGGATCCTGAGGAGCTGTCGGATAAGGTCGCAGACTTTGAATTTAAGGATATAGAATTTAAGAACGTTGACTTTTCGATAGACAATAAGAAGATACTTGACAATGTATCCTTTAAGCTTGAAAAGGGCAAGACGCTTGGTATCATGGGAGCTACCGGCTCCGGAAAGACTACAATCATTAATATGCTGCTGAGATTCTACGATCCCGATAAGGGCCAGATACTCTTAAACGGCATAGATATAAGGGAGCTGCCTTTGGCAGTTGTAAGGCGTAATGCGTCCGTTGTAATGCAGGATGTATTCCTTTTCTCGGATACGATAGAGGAAAATATCCGATTGGGCAACAAGGAGAGCATAACGGATGAGGATATCAGCGAGGCACTAAAGAGAGCTTGTGCTGCAGGATTTGTGGAAAAGCTGGAGGATGGTACCGGAACTGTCATCGGTGAGCGAGGCGTAGGTCTATCCGGCGGACAGAAGCAGAGGCTCAGCATGGCCAGGGCTTTTGCAAAGCATGCTCCCGTGCTGGTACTTGATGACTCCACTTCGGCTCTTGATATGGAGACCGAGCATGAGGTACAGGCGAATATAAGTGAGTTCAAGAACTCTACCAAGATAGTTATAGCACACAGGATCTCCGCGGTCCGTCATGCAGATGAGATCATAGTCCTTGAGGACGGCAAGATATGTGAGAAGGGCGACCATGATGAGCTGTTAAGTAAGAAGGGGTATTATTACAAGACCTATATGGCTCAGTATGGGGATGTCTTGAAGCAACTGGAAGAAGTGAACTAAAAACAAGGATTAAGTAAAAAAGGAAGTGAGAAACATGGTGCGTAATGCTACAAAGCAGGACGAAAACCTGGAACAGAAGAGTAAGGCGAAGACCTTAGCGAGACTGTTCCGGTACCTGTTTAAATATAAGGGGCTGATCGCTTTAGTACTTGTGATCATGGGCATCAGCACCGGTATAACCATAGTAAATCCGCTCATTATCGAGCGGGCGATAAATGTCCATATTATCGGAAAAAGTACGGATGGACTGGTAAAGCTCTGTATTTTGGCCGCAGTGCTCAATATTTCACTGGTCATACTCATAAAGGTCAGGATGTATCTTATGGCCAAGATGAGTAACGAGATAGTATTAAAGATCAGGCAGCAGCTGTATGAGCATATACAGACACTTGGCTTCGGATTTTTTGACGGGAGACCTACGGGAAAGATACTTTCACGTATAATGGGTGATGTTGACTCATTAAAAAATGTGCTTGCCAACAGTGTAACTACTCTGATCCCCGATGCGCTGACCATCATCGCGGTCGTAACGATAATGCTGATCAAGGACTGGAGGCTGGGACTGGCATCTTTATGGAGCCTTCCCATCATGGCTTTCGGCGTATCGTTTTTGGAGAAGAGGTCGCACAAGGGCTGGCAGAACTTCAGGAAAAAGAGCTCGAACCTGAATGCTTTTTTACATGAAGATATAGCAGGCATCAGGGTAATACAAAGCTTCCATGCCGAGGATGAGACCCAGAAAACCTTCGATAAGCTGGCAGATGAGCATTGTGATGCGTTTGTATCGGCGTGCCACTGGGCAGACCTGTTCGGCCCGGTCATCGATATCTGCTGGGCAGCAGGCCTTATCGCGATGTACCTTATAGGTATCAAGGTAGTCGGCGTAGAGGATGTATCGGTCGGTACGCTTGTGGCTTTCGGTTCGTATATCGGCATGTTCTGGCAGCCGGTCATGAACTTAAGCAATTATTACAACCAGATGATCACCAATATCGCGGGCGCAGAGCGTATTTTCGAGATATTCGATACTAAGCCCGAGATCTACGATAACGATAATGCCATAGAGCTTAAGGACGTAAAGGGCGAGATCGATTTTAAAAATGTGAGCTTCCATTACGATGAGGACCCGGATGTACTGCATAATGTGAGCTTCCATGTGGATGCCGGTGAGACGATAGCTTTAGTCGGGCCTACCGGTGCGGGTAAGAGTACCATAGTCAATCTGATATCGAGATTCTATGACGTTCAGAGCGGAAAGGTTCTGATAGACGGAAAGGACTTGAGGGATGTTTCGATCAATTCTCTAAGGAGCAAGCTGGGCGTCATGACGCAGGATAATTTCCTTTTTACAGGTACGATAAAGGAAAATATCCGATACGGCAGGCTTGATGCGACGGATGAGGAGATCATCGAAGCAGCCAAGGCTGTCAATGCGCATGAGTTCATCATGAAGATGGAAAAGGGCTACGATACCGAGCTTTCAGAGAGAGGAGCCGGCCTGTCAGCAGGGCAGAGGCAGCTTATCGCTTTTGCGAGGACGATGGTGAGCAACCCGAAGATACTTATTCTAGACGAGGCAACCTCGAGTATCGATACGCATACCGAGATCCTGGTGCAGCAGGGTATCGAGAAGCTGCTTAAGGGCAGGACTTCGTTCGTTATCGCCCACAGGCTCTCTACCATACAGAATGCCGATCGCATATTTGTGGTGGATAAGGGCGGTATCATGGAGAGCGGAACTCCTACAGAGCTCATCGCAAGAAAAGGCGAGTACTACGCATTGTATATGGCACAGTTTAAGAACGTGTCGTAATTATATAGGAAGGGAAGTTTACAGTAATATCCATTGTTTTTACCTGTTTAATATGCTAGAATAAATCCGGTTTCAATAGTTTCGGCCGACCGGCCATACTGGGGCCCGGCCGCATAAGGAGAAGATGATACGAGGTAAAAGCAGATGAATGAGAACATTACAAAACGCAATAATCTTCTGGCACAGAAGGTTATAAAAGGACTTGAGTCGAGAAACATGTCGGGGTATTATGCAGGGACAAAGGAAGAGGCCTTAAAGATCGCGTTGGAGCTGATACCTAAAGGAAGTTCAGTCACCATGGGAGGCGCGATGAGTGCCCATGAGATAGGGCTGGTGGAGGCTTTGAAGAGCCCTGATTATAATTTTATAGATAGGGACAAGGCTTCGGACAAGAGAGCTGCGATGCTTACGGCTTATGATGCCGATTTCTTCCTTTCAAGTGCAAATGCCATGACGGAAGACGGTATCATGATAAATGTCGACGGCAATGCCAACAGGGTGTCCGCTATAGCACAGGGTCCTAAGAAGGTCATTTTCATAGTCGGTATGAATAAGATCACAAAGGATGTGGACTCGGCCATGAAGAGAGCAAGAAATGTGGCGGCACCTATAAATGCACAGCGTTTCGGGCTTTCCACGCCTTGTACTGCTACCGGGTCATGCATGGACTGCAAGTCGCCGGATACCATATGCTGCCAGATACTAATCACGAGATATTCCAAGCATAAGGACAGGATCCATGTGATATTGGTCAATGATAATCTGGGATTCTGAGTATATGGAAGAAACATAAAAACCGGGGCTGTCGCACATAAATGGGCGGTGGCGGCCCGGGCTTGGCGATATCTTAATATCGCTAACGGACAATAAAAAAGGGCTCGTGACGGGTATGCTCCCGAAGCGAAATGCCTTTGGTGGCATTCTCGCTCGGGATGCTGCCCGGACAGAGCCCTATAATTATTTCTTCGAAGATTTCTTAAACTTTGCTTTTCCGGCACTTGACCAGCCGGTATATATCTTGGTGTCACCGAAGTTGACAAAGCCTCTTACGCGGACATAATAGGTTTTCTTATTGACACCATTGGTGTAGCTCCAGGTGAGCTTATCACCGGGTTCTATGTTTACAACTTTTACGGTCTTGTAGGATTTTGTTCCTTTACGTTTTACCTGGATCTCATAGCCGTCTAATGCAAGGTCGTTTTCAGAATCGGGATTCCATTTGATCACAAGTTTGCCGGCCTTCTGGGTAACAGTGAGATTTACGCCGGAGGCTTTTACCTGCTTTTTGTACTGCTTAGCTGTAAGACCGCCCCATTCTGCTTCTTCGGTAGGAGTGGGTGTAGCTGTGGGCTTAGGGGCCTTGGTAGGCTTAGGTGTAGCGGTAGGCTCGGGTGTAGTCGTGGGCTTCGGAGCCTTGGTGGGCTTGGGTGTAGCGGTAGGTACAGGTGTAGCCTTGGCTACGTCGGCGTCCTTTACGATAAGTGCACACTGTGAGGAGTTGCCGTACTTATCGCTTACGGTGATGATGGTCACACCGGGTTTCTTTACGCAGAAACGGGCAAATGTGGTGGTAGTGGTAGCGCCTGCTACGAATGCGACGCTCGTGTCTGAGCTGTTCCAGTTAAAATCATATGCATATTCGTACTCGTACTCGAAATACTTAAGGTAAAGAGTGATATATCCGTCTCTTCCGGACTTTTTCTCCACTACATACTCTGTTTTCTCAAAATCAAGAGGTCTGCAGAATACATTTACATTCCATTCTTCGGTAAAGGCTTCTGAGCTGGTACCGAAGGTAAGTGTAGCCTGGCCCGGTTTGTTGGCTCTGGCCTCGTATTCGATATTAAATGAGCCGGTAGCCAGTCTCGGATCGTTGATGATGCCGGTATTGGAGGATTTCCTCGTATCCTGGGTGGGCTTTTCGGGCTTGATATGTGCAAGACGGCCGACTTCAAGGTCGACATCATAGGTTTTCTTTTGAGGAGTCCTTACCACGGGGGTAACATAGATCACACCCTGGGGATCGGGCTTCTGTATCGGAGTTGTGACGGGGTTCTGATAAGGTGTGGGTTTAGCAGTGGGTATCGGAGTCACTGTCGGGTTCTGGTACGGTGTAGGCTTAACGGTGGGCACCGGAGTGGGGGTATTATAATACCCGCCTGAGGGCTCGTCGTATACGGTGGGGGTAGGAGTGTTGTAATATCCGCCCGAGGGCTCGTCGTATACGGTGGGAGTGGGTGTGGTGTAGTATCCGTACGAGGGTTCAGTATAATAGGTAGGGATAGGAGTATTGTAGGCCGAGCCCGATACTTCTTCAAAATCGTAGTAGGAGCCGGATACATAATCATAATCCGATACTACGCGGTAGGTGATATTGGTGGTCGGTCCTCCTGAGATCCTTTTGTCGCCGGTGGATGCGGTGTTTGATGTGGAAAGATCATCGGTGGTCGGGTAATTATAGATGATACCGATATCTTCGTTTGCAGCACGTTTGATTTCCACGAGATTGCTATCGTCTGCAGAAACGCTTATCGCAGGTACGAGCAATGCAAATACGAGCAGCATGGCCCAGAGTTTCTTAAGTGATTTCATGGTTTGCCTCCTTTTTTCGTGTATACTGACGGTCATTATCACTTCGTGTAATGAGGGTCATCAACTATTCAAGTTAATGACATCTACCTTATATTTTAGCACCCGGGAGGGCAAATGGCAAGATTATAGAGGGTAGTGGACAGAAATTTATTAATATTAATAGTCATAAAAGGAAATCTGATTGACAAAGGAGTCTTTTCGTAATAGTATCGATAGTGTAAATGGTGTTTTAATTATTTTAAAAACGGAGGGTTTATTATGGCTAACAAATATGCAGGTACACAGACTGAAAAGAACTTAATGGCGGCTTTTGCAGGGGAGTCGGAGGCAAGAAACAAATATACCTATTTTGCTTCAAAGGCTAAAAAGGACGGCTTTGAGCAGATATCGGCCATGTTTTTAAAGACGGCCGACAACGAGAAGGAGCACGCTAAACTCTGGTTTAAGGAGCTTGAAGGTATCGGAAGCACGGCCGAGAACCTGGCAGCTGCGGCAGCAGGTGAGAACTACGAGTGGACCGACATGTACGAGGGCTTCGCAAAGACCGCCGAGGAGGAGGGTTTCCCGGAGCTTGCAGCTAAGTTCAGAGGTGTAGCTGCCATAGAGAAGCATCACGAGGAACGTTACCGTGCACTGCTCCACAATGTTGAGGCACAGGAGGTATTCGCCAAGTCGGAGGTAAAGATCTGGGAGTGCAGGAACTGCGGTCATATCGTAGTCGGCACCAATGCTCCGGATGTATGCCCTGTATGTGCTCATCCCCAGAGTTACTTTGAGATCAGTGAGAAGAATTATTGATCGGGAAGAGATTTTGAAAAAGACATTTTTCAGGAGACAATCCTTGAAGGGTGTCTTTTTTTGCGCCAGTAACATTATTAAAATGCCAAACCACCGAATGAAAAGCCGCCAAAACCATCAACAAAAATATGCCAAAACCATCAACAAAAACATGCCAAACCCATCAACAAAAACTTGCCAAAACCATCAATGAGTGCTATAATATAACAAAATAGTGATGTTTGGGAGAGTATTTATGAAAATTTATTACAAGAGGATTTGTGATCAAATACTTATTGATAAATTAGAGGCTAAAGGAGCGGTGTTAATTAAGGGAGCGAAATGGTGTGGAAAAACTACAACGGCGGAAAACATAGCTAAATCTGTTATATATATGGAAGAGCCCGCTAGAAAAAAACAATATTTGGAAATGGCAGAGATGAATCCGGCACAGTTGCTGCAAGGAGAAGTCCCCAGACTGATTGATGAATGGCAACTGGCTCCCAAATTATGGGATGCTGTCAGATTTGAAGTTGACAGGCGTGATGAATTTGGGCAGTTCATACTTACAGGTTCCGCAGTTCCTGCTGATTTTTCGGAAATATCCCATACGGGAACAGGGAGAATAACTTCCCTGCTTATGCGTCCGATGTCGCTTTATGAGTCGGGAGATTCAAATGGCAACGTTTCTTTGGGAGCTTTGTTTTTAAAGGAACAGGATGTATATGGGAACGACGAACATAATCTGGAAGATATTGCATTTTTGATATGCAGGGGAGGATGGCCAAAATCGATTGGAAAAAGTATAAAAGTAGCTTTAGCTCAAGCCCCTGATTATTATGATGCAGTGGTAGAATCGGATATATCAAGAGTAGATGATATTACCAGAGATGCTGAAAGAGCAAGGCGTATTATGAGGGCATATGCCAGAAGTGTTTCTTCAGAAGCCACCATTACATCAATTCTACAAGATGTTCGGACAGATGAACAGGATTCGTTCAGCGAAAATACGTTACGTTCATACCTTTCAGCATTAAGAAAGATATATGTTATTGAAGATAATCCGGCATGGAATCCCAATTTAAGATCAAAAACAGCTGTAAGAAGTTCAGATACGAGGTATTTTGTGGACCCTTCCGTAGGAACTGCAGCACTTGGTGCAGGGCCTAAAGATCTTATAAATGATCTGGCTACTATGGGATTGTTATTTGAAAATTTGTGTGTAAGAGATCTTCGTGTATATGCCGAAGCGCTGGATGGGAAAGTATATCATTATCGGGATAAAAGCGGGCTGGAATGTGATGCTGTAGTTCATCTGAAAAACGGGAAATATGGTCTTATAGAAATAAAGCTTGGAGGCGACCGGCTTATAGAAGAAGGGGCACGAAACCTGTTAAGATTTTGCGACCGGATCGACAGTGAAAAGATGGGAAAACCTGCGTTTATGATGGTGTTATGCGGTGTGGCTCCTTATGCTTACAAACGAAGCGACGGAGTATATGTGGTACCGATAGGGTGTCTTAAGGATTGATTTTTGGAGAAAGACGGATGAAAAATTTATTTGGAGTGCTTCCGGAAGATTTCTTTAAACCGTTAACCGGAAAGTATCGAAGGCAATATGCGGATTGTATCCTTATGATTTTTAATACTTTCAAACCGGAAATATCATATGGTGTTAACCGGGATACTGTTGTCCGGACATTAGAGAGTTACTTTGATGCGGATAATGATGAGGAGATGACTTTTGATGAGCAAACATATCTGAGAAACGCCAGGGATAAAGCTAATGCAATGATAGCTTCATTAAAGGCATGTGGCTGGATAGAGTATGAACAGGAAAAAAATCATCAATTAAATGTTGTTCTATTTGAATATGCCGTTCCGATCATAGAAAGTATGAACAAAGTGATCAGGGAAGAAGAAGCAGAATATCAGGGTATTATTTCTCAGATTCATGCCAGTTTGCAGAATAAAGATCTGTATGTGAAACCGTATGAGCTTATAATCAAAGGTGTAAAAGAGAATTCCGAAAGACTTATATCAGAACTTAAGAAACTAAATGCCAGTATTAAAAGACATATGGATAAGCAAACTGCGGATATGGAAGCATCAGAGATTTTGGAACATTTTTTTGAATATCATAAGAATATTGGCTCGAAAGCTTATCTTCGCATGAAAACCAGTGAGAATATTTCATATTTCCGTAGTGCGATTATTTCAAAGATAGAAGAACTGATGGAAAGTAGTGAACTGATGGATCGTGCGGTAAACGGATATATGGAAGTTGAACAGGAAGAGAACCATGATCAGGCCTATGACAAAATTGTGGAGATTCTTTTGGATATAAAGACGGTATTTTACAGATTGGATGATATTATTGAAGAAATAGACAGAAAGCACAGTACGTATATGAAAAATGCCGTGATGAGAGCACGTTTCAAACTGGCAACCGGAAACAATATAGAGGGAAAACTTTTAAAGATATTGGACCGGATCACAGAAAGCATCAATATGGATGATATGGAAAAGGAGGAAGGTTTATTTGCCCTTTTTTCTCAAGGATACTTGTCACCGGAGTCATTCCGTCCTATCCCAATAAGAAAAAAGGAAGGAACTATCAGTGCTCTGTCAGGGGGAATGTCTATGTCCGAGGAGGAAAGAGCATTTCGTAAGGAAGTTTTACGTATGAAAAACAGAATGCGATTTAACCGTAAAAACATCAATGAATATGTTTGTAATCTGCTGAAAGACAGAGAAAAGATATCGACGGAAGAAATCCAGATCGAATCTAAAAAAGATTTGATCAGGGTAATATATATCAGCATCTATGCAGGGAACCATGCGAACAATTACAAAATTCTAAGAGATAATAAAAGAGATAAGAGAATTAAGAAACTGGGCTTTGAATACCCCGTATTTGAGATTATCAAAAAATAAAAAAGAAAGGGCCGGAATATGTTTGAAACAATATATCAATCGGTGGCAATGAAAGAAAAGTTCCGCATAGCTGCCAATAAACTGTTAAATCAGTGTTTTATTTTAAAACGAAGGGATGATACAAAAAAAGACTATTCGTTTGTCAGAGAGAACCGGGAATTATTTTCAGCTTATTTTGAGCTTTTAGGATATGAACTAAAGATAAATGAGGATCAGGGTGTAATAGGACTTGTAAATCAGTTTGGTACCGGCAGGATAGAACTGTCAAAATATGATAGTATTCTTCTGTTAATTATAAGGTTGTTATATGTGGAGAAACGGAAGGAATTATCTACGTCTTCAGAGGATGTAACCGTTCTTATGGAGGAAATCCGCGAAAAGTATGCTATGCTGAAGATCAAAGCAAAACCCGTTCTTGATAAGGGGATGGAAAGAGGGATGGTCAGGCTGTTTCGTCGATATAACATCATACAAAATATAGATACGGATGTAAGTCAGGCGGATACGAGAATTGTAATATATCCATCGGTAATAATGGCGGTTCCGGTGGAGAATATTAATGAATACTATGAAATGACGGAACGAAAGCTAGAAGAATATGCAGCCAACAAAGATACAGCAGAAGACGGAGAAGAATAGACCATGGAAGAACAGAAGAAGGTATTAACAAGAGTTCAGTTGGTAAATTGGCATTTTTTTGAAAACGAAAGAATAACTATAAACGGTTCGACGCTTATCAGTGGAGAAAACACAGCCGGAAAATCGACAATTCTGGATGCTATCCAATTGGTTCTTACAACCAATACCAGGAAATTCAATGTGGCTGCAAATGAAAAAGGAAACAGGGATCTTCGCGGGTATGTTCGTTGTAAGCTAGGTATAGTTGGAGAAACATATCTTAGAAAAAATGTAGTCTTGGCTAATGTTGCATTGGAATTTTACGAAGAAAAGGGAGACCGTTATTTTGTTATAGGTGTACACATGACGTCACAGGATGATGAGAGTCCGGTGATAACAAAATGGTATGTGGCAGAATGCAGATTGGAAAACCTTTCCTTTATAATAGATAATCACCCTGCGACTCCTGACGAATTTCGTCAGGATGGAAAGAAAATAAAATATATTGACCAGAAGAATTATGCCAAGGATGTTTTTAAGAGAAGATTGGGAAATCTTGAGGATAAGTTCTTTGATATTATTCCTAAATCGCTTGCTTTTAAACCGATGGACAATGTAAAAGAGTTTATTAACAAATTTGTCCTTTCAGAATCCCGTATTGATGTTGCAGCACTTCGTGAGAATATAGAAACTCTTCAGGAGCTGGAAATGCTTCTTGAAAGATGTGAGAAACAATATAAGTCTTTATCAGAGATATTAGAGATTTTTGAGAAGATAGAAAAAAAGGATTATGATATAGCTGTCAATGAGGTGCTTTTAGCCAAAGCAAATCATGATGCTCTTGTAAATGATATAGAAGAGCTTGAAAAAGCTATTCGAATAAAGGGATTATCTAAGCAATCCGGAGATGAAGAAATCAAAGCCTTAAATCTCAAGATAGAAAATATTTCAGATCAAGAGTTGGCATTGAATGTTGCTATCGCGAATAATTCTTCTAACAAACTTGTAGAAGAAGTTCAGAGAAGAATAAAAGAATTGGACAGTAACATAAGCCAGGCATCGGACGAGGAGAAGGAATTAAATAAACAGGTAGATAATCTTCGGGAATATGCAAATAAACTTAAAAACATTTCGTATCATATAGCCAGAGGTGAAGAAATAACGAGATTATCTTCCAGCGAAAAATCGGTTGACAAAAAAGAAATTTTGGAAGCAATTGAGATATTCCAGAAGGAACAGTTAGAAAAAATACGAGAGAACAGGTCTCGCCTTGAAATAGAAATAGATACTGTAACCCAGAGAATTAATAAACTTCAGGAGAGATTAAGAGGATTAGAGAAGAAAACGCTTAAATATCCGGATAATACCGTTGCTTTAAAGACAATAATAGAAAACGAGTTTAAAAAACGGGGCATAAATTCAAAAGTATACGTTCTAGCAGAGCTTCTGGAAATAACCGATGAGAAGTGGACAAATGCAATAGAAGGATATTTTAATAAACAGAAGTTTTACCTAGTGATAGAACCGCAGTATTATGATATAGCTCTGGAGATATATACTAAAGAAAGGAACAGAATACATTCTGCAGGCATAATAAATACCGGTAAGCTACCTTTGGATAAAACGATAGAGAAGAATTCATTGGCATATATTGTAAAAAGTGAGAATAGATTTGCAAAAGCGTATGCAGATTATATTTTAGGGCGTGTAGCCTGCTGTGAAAGCATTAAAGAGTTAGAAAAACATGATATTGCGATCACACCGGAATGTATGTTGTACCAAGGCTATGTAGTAAGGCATTTAGATCCAAACACATATCAGGATCCTTATATAGGTCAAAATGCATATCGTACACAGATAATTAATGTCAGAAAAGAACTGGAGGGATTAAGCCAACAAAGAAAAATATTAAGAGAAGAAAGCCAAGGATATAATGAAGTGCTTGAGGCCGAGAGAAGATTTGATTTTTCATTTCTGAAACTTTATGTAAATGCACCTGTTCAAAAGAAAGAACTATTGAGTATGCGGGTACAGGCAGAGGTAGAGCTTAAGCAGGCAACTCAGGATCCTACATTGATTGAATTACAGATAAAACTTTCAGAGTGTAAAGAAAACAAAAGAAAGTTAACAGATGAAAGAGACAGGATAAACCGAGAAAACATACGGTTAAGCAATCAGATAGAACAGCATGAACAGTCGGTTGGTCAAAAGAAAGATGCACTCAGTATAAGCGGACAAAGATTAAACAGAATGCAGGACGAAAACGGCCAGGCATTTCAAGAGGGCGTCGGAAAATATGAAGTTAACCGAAAAACCAAATCAGCAGCAACTATTGCTGAAAACTATGCTCCGCAGAGGACGCAGTTCGAAAATGAAAAAGAGGTGTTAAAAAACAGACTTGTGCAGAGTCAGTCCCGATTTAATACTGATTTTACGCAGGATTTTATGATAGGCGTGAACGGGATTTCCGAGTACCGGGAATATGCACGAAGACTTCAGTCTGTTGAAATAATACGATATGAAGAGAAACTCAGAAAAGCTAAGGATGATTGTGAACAGATTTTCAAAAGTGATTTTTTGTCGAAAATGAAAGAACTTATTGAAAATGCAAGGACAGAATTCCGAAACCTTAACAAAGCCCTTGACCAGATTTATTATGGAGAGGATAGTTACCGGTTTAAGATAACTTTTGACAAAAAGAAAGAAGGGTTATATCGTATGATCACAGCAGAAACCAACGTAGAAGGTTTTAATCTGTGGACAGCTGAGTTTGAAGCACAATACAAAGATGAGATGTCGGACCTGTTTGACAAGTTGATGACCAGGGATGACAAAGGACAGAAAATTGTTGAAGAGTATACGGATTATAGGTCGTATCTCGATTATGACATTGAAATTCATAAAAAAGACGGTACCTTTCAAAGATTTTCCGATATATATGGTGAAAAAAGCGGTAGTGAAACACAGGTTCCGTATTATGTGGCTATTGCAGCATCGTTCTATCAATTATACCGTTATGGGAACAGTGTAAGGCTAATGCTTTTGGATGAGGCCTTTGATAAGATGGATGATGAGAGGATAGCTTCAATGATGGATTTCTTTAATGGGTTGAATCTTCAAGTAATCCTGGCCACTCCACCAGCAAAGATAGAAATTATCGGAGAAAAAGTGGAAACTGTTTTAGCGTGTATCCGTGAAGGACAAGCCAGTATAGTTGAAGAATATGAGATGTAATGAAAAACAGGGGTAACAATGGATATAGAAAAGATAAAGCAAAAAACACTGAATAAACTGATTGACCAGTATGAGAAAAGCAAGACCTTTACAGGGGATAATCAGGTATACCAAACTTTTTCAAAAAGTATCGGAGATTTGTTCCCCAAATATCAGGATGATGCTGAGTACGAACTTTTTTGCGATGTGAATGAGGCAATGAAGAATTTGGAAATGCAGAAATTGGTCACATTGAAGAAAAAGCGTGGAAATGTTCTGGACAAAGTATATTTAAATACAGAAAAACTTCCTGAAAGCTACCAATATCTGGCACGTCAACCAAAGAAAGATTTAAATGATAGTATCACAGAGTTATTTGATAAATATTCGGGTACCACTTTGTTGGACCACTATTTTGAAGTTCAGAGAATTAATATTGAAAACAACAGAAGAATTGACTTTTATGATGGGAGTCAACAAGAATATGAAGATTTATTATATTTGTGCAGAGAAGTTCTTTTAAATGAAGAAGAATTGTTTATTCGTGATTTTTCAATGAGATGTTTTGGGGATTCTAAAAAGGTGGAGAGCTTATTAAACAAAGCGCAGGCGCTTCTTTACCAGTATGGAGAAGACTTTTCTGTGAAGGAAAGTATTTTTGAAGAATGTGGAATAGTGCGTACTCCGACGTATGTATATATGAAGGGGAAAGCGAAGCTCTTTATTGGAAATCAGAGCCTTGATTTATCCCAAATTAAAGGGGATATTACACTTTCAACGGCATCTATAAAAGAAATTACGGATATTAGTATTTCTGCTTCAAGAATTGTCACGATAGAAAATCTTACAAGTTTTCATGATATTGATGCTAAAGATATGTTTGTAATTTATTTGGGAGGATTTCATAATCGGACAAAATGTGAATTCTTAAAATTCATTTTTTTAAGGAATCCCAACAAAAAGTATCTGCATTTTGGTGATATTGATGCCGGTGGGTTCTATATATTCGACCATTTGAAACGCAAGACCGGTATCCCCTTTGATACTTTTTAGGCTCAATCTAAAATTTTATGTGATGGCTGATTCCTGACATACGGCTTCCTGCTCATGTCCATGATTTTCAGGAAGAAATATTCATCATCAGGATAGCCGTATCCATGCCGGCGCAGAGTCTTGATTTTTTGATTGATCCCCTCAATCTTGCCGGATGATATTTTGTAAGTTGCATGAGCTATGATGCCCTCAAAGTGGTTATCCAATAGCTTTCCAAACCAGAGCAGATGCTTGTTGTTCGTTGCTTTGCAGATATCCATGATGTCGATGATCGCATCAGCCATTTTGGCCTCGTCAGTCATGGCATAGGCTGAAGCCAGCTTCTCCTTGATCAGATCAAGGGTAAAGAGAAGTTTATTCTCTTGTAGCAAGGCATCGTACTTTTCTTCATAACCGCTCTTGCGTTTGATGTCCTCTGTTTTGAAAAGAGGACTGCCCTTATGAATGATTTTTTCTGATGCAGCATCTGCGTCCTTCTTCTGAAGCGTAGATCGATTAGACATCAGGATATAACGGGTCTTTTTAAGAGCCCTGGCTGCTTCTGCGTTGCCCTCTTCATAAAGCCGCCTCTGTTCGTCCTTACGGACTTCGCTGACCACTTTGTCATTGAAGTTCTTGACGATATGGAAGTAATCGAATACAGGCTGGATCCAATAGCATTTTTCTTCAAATGCTTCCTGGAAATCGGAGTTCATGTCACAGGCCACGGCTTCTACACCGGACATCCACTCTATGCCGACATGCTCAATGAAGTCATAGACAACCTGCTTTGATTTGCCGTTTTGAATCCAGAGAACGTGACCGGATTCAAGGTCTATGATATGGGTGGCATAACGGCGGCCGTTATGAAGTTTAAACTCATCAATGCCAAGGTATTTAGCCTGTTTTTCCGGCTTTATGAGTTTAGTACCATTATGGGTAGTGTATATGTCCTGGAGACGCTTCTTATCGATCTGCTTTACCGTGTTTTCACCAAGTCCGGTGATCTCCGCTACCTGCTTATTCGTGTAAGTACCTTGTGCAAGCAGATCACAGGTGTACTGATGAAGAGCATCTGTAATAAGGTGACCATCTGCCTTAAAGGAGATAAACTGGCTCTTCGTGGCACCACACTTGGGGCATCGGAGCTGGTTATGAGGAAAGAGCAGCCCGCTAAGGTTCCCGCCAATACAAAGATGGCGAATATAGATGTCTGGATGCGAATTGATATGCATTCTCTGACCACAGGAGCAGCGTCGTTCCTCATCAGGAATATCCAAAGTACCACGATGACAGTAGATGATACGTCCAGATTTAGCGGTCTCTACAGTAGTTTCGGTATTATGAAAGCCATAAAGACAAGATGGCAGAAACAAAAATTCAGTAGATTGCGTAAATGCCAGTTGTCCATCTGCTTCAGTTCGTATATAATCCATGATATAGGATCCTCCTGTTGATTGGGTTATTACATCCGGCCAAAGATGCAACTCAATCGTACAGGAAGATCCTTTTTTATGCAACTGTCAATGTGCTATGTCGCCCGGTCAGCGGCCTGAGTATCACATAGAAAAAATGATTGACCCACTTTTTATATGGATATCCCAGTACTTGAAGGTCATAAGGAGATGTGGAGAGAATTGTCCGAAAGCGATAGGAGAAGATTAAAATCGTTGTTAGGGAAAAAAATCGGGGAAACCAATAATTCTTCTTCTGATGAGACCTGTGTTAGCACCATTATGTATATGTTGGACCATAATTGTAAACTTGAGCAGGAAGCAGTAAAGATTTAAAATAAATGGTTTGCCAAAAGGGATCTCCAAAGTTTAGTGGGGGTTCCTAAAGTTAAGCGGGGGCAGTCCGTGAGGACTGTCGCCTTTCTTTTTTGTGATTTTGTTGAATTTAAATTCAAAAAGTGCTTGACAAAGTAAAATTGATATGATATATTGAATGCACATTCAATGAAAATAAATTCAAAGGAGATAAAGATCATGCAGACATCAAATGAGAGAAAAGAGAAAGTAGTAGTTATCGGAGGCGGTATCGCAGGACTCAGCGCAGGAGTATACGCATTAAATGCGGGCTTTGAGGTTGAGATTTTTGAGAAGAACAGGATCCCCGGCGGCGAGTGCATCGGCTGGAACAGGAAGGGTTACCACATTGACAACTGCATCCATTGGCTTACAGGCACCAGAAAGGACACCGAGCTCTATGATGTCTGGAAAAAAACAGGGGCTTTAACTGACGAAACCGAATACGCACCCCTTGACGCATTCTATACTTCCACTTATAATGGAAAAAGAGCTACATTATGGAATGATCTTAAGAAAACAGAAGAAGAGCTGATAGCAATCTCACCCGAGGATGAGGCGGAGATCAGAAAATTCATACAGTATGTGGAGTATTCGAAGCAGTGCCTTTTCCCGGCAAAGAAGCCCATGGAAATGTGGAGTATCAAGGATTACATCCGTATGGGAATGAACATGAAGGATTTCCCCAAGGTAATGAAGGAGTTCGGAAAGATTTCTTTGGAGGAGTATGCTGAGAGATTTAAGTCCCCGCTGCTTCAGAAGCTTATGTGCGATTACCTGCCTAAGGAGTATTGCACTTATTCATTCCTCGTATCCTATGCGACCATGGCTGACGGTAACGGCGGTATACCCATGGGTGCATCCCTGCAAATGTCTCTTCGGATGGAGAAGAAGTTTAAGGAGCTCGGCGGCAGGATCCGTTATGGTTGCGGCGTGGAAAAGATCGTGGTAGAGAAAAAGATGGCCACAGGCATAGAGCTTGAGGATGGAAGTTTCGTAGACGCTGATTATGTGATACCGACCGTAGATACAGGACTTCTGTTCGGAAAACTGCTCTCAAAAGAGTATATGCCGAAGGCTCTTAAGGCAGCTTATGAAAATGAGAAGGCATATCCCGCGACAAGCGGATTCCAGGTAGCTTTTGCAGTGGATGAAGCTTTTAACAGAGCACAGGACATGAGCGAGACCGTGTTCATCGATATCGAGCCTTTAAAAGTCGGAAACAGGACATTTGACAGAATGTATGTCAAGGCTTACGGATACGATCCGGTGTTTGTGAAGGACGGAAAACAGGTAATCCAGACCTGCATCAATCAGACAGATGAGGATTATTATTTCTGGAAGTCATTGAGTAAGGAAGAGTACGAGAGAGTAAAGAGCGAATTGGCGGGAGAAGTTGCAAAGCGCATAGAGAAGGCATTCCCTTTAGTTAAGGGCTCCATGGAGTACCTTGATGCCTGGACTCCTCTTACCTATGAGAGATACTGTCACGCATACCACGGAAGCTACATGAGCTTTGTGACCACCCCTTACGGAAAACAGATAAAAATGAAGGGTCAGCTCAAAGGCATAAAGAATCTGTATGTGGCTGGTCAGTGGACCAATTCACCCGGAGGACTTCCCGTAGCTGTAGCCAGCGGCAAGTTCGCAGTACAGAGGATATTGAAGAAACAGCACAGAGATATTGAAATCTGAGAAAATATTAGAATAAATTTTGTCATGCTGAGCGAAGTGAAGAATCTTAAGCTCCTTCGTTATCTCCGGCGCCTCAGGATGACAAAGAAAGGAAGTACCTATGACCAGGAAAGAACAGAAGGAAGAGCGCAGGCAGGCGATACTTATGACGGCTCTTAAGCTTTTTGTGGAGCGGGGATATTATGATACGAAGATAACGGACATAGCTGAAGCTGTGCCTATGAGTACAGGACTTTTGTTCCATTATTTCGAGTCAAAGGAAGTGCTTTTCACGGAGCTTGTGAAGATGGGAGCTCAGGCAACTGCGGCGTTCGGGGGGCAGGCAAAGGATGAGTCCGGAGCCAAGGGGCAGGAGAGCCCTCAGGCAAAGACACAGGAGAATGGGGGGATACAGGTTCCACCTGATATATATTTTACCAAATTTCTGGAAGGTCTGTTTGCATATACCAAGGCGCAACCTTGGGTGTTTAACATGTTTGTCCTGATGGGGCAGGCTAGACGTGCCGGGATGCCGGAGGAGGCAAGACGGGTCGCACTTTCCGTAAGTGCTATTGATTCGTCGGTTAAGCTGATTGAAGCAGGACAGAAGACGGGTGTGTTCAGAGCCGGGGATGCGAAGCTGCTTTCCACATGTTTTTGGGCTACGGTCCAGGGCATTATGGAGGAAATGGCGGTAAATAAGGAGCTTCAGGCTCCCGATCCTGAGTGGATAGTGGCAATATTGAGGAAATGAAATTAATCAGAGGTTGATGGAATACTAATGAGGTAAAGGAGCACGACTAAAACAAAAGATAAGGAGAGAAGATATGCGACAGATAACTTTGGGTACAACAGGCATTACGGTTCCGCAGAACGGGTTCGGAGCACTTCCGGTTCAGCGTTGCGATGTAGATACGGGAGTGAAGATCCTGCTTAAAGCTTTTGAGGGTGGGATCACTTATTTTGATACGGCGAGAGCTTACTCGGACAGTGAGTTTAAAATAGGTAAGGCTTTTAATACAAAGGAAGCCAGAGAGAAGATATATATTGCAACTAAGACACAGGCCAAGACTCCGGAGGCATTTTGGAAGGATCTTGAGACCTCTCTTACGACTTTAGGCACTGACTATATAGATGTGTACCAGTTCCATATGGCAGGGCAGGTATACGGGCCGGGTGACGGGACCGGTATGTATGAGTGTATGCTTGAGGCTAAGAAAGAGGGTAAGATCAGGCATATCGGCATTACCGCACACAAGATAGGTGTGGCTAAGGAGGCTGCAAAAAGCGGACTTTACGAGACGCTGCAGTTTCCGTTCTCGTATCTGTCGGGAAAGCAGGAGCTTGAGCTTGTGGAGATCTGCCGTGAGAATAATGTGGGCTTTATAGCTATGAAGGGATTAGCCGGCGGACTTATCAACCGCTCGGATGCGGCGATGGCTTATATGACGCAGTTTGATAATGTGCTCCCCATCTGGGGCATACAAAAGGAGAGCGAGCTTGACGAATGGCTTTCATATATGGAAAATACTCCTTCCATGACGGAAGAGATCACGGCTTTTATCAAAAAAGAACAGGATGAGCTGGCAGGGGATTTCTGTAGGGGCTGCGGGTATTGTATGCCGTGTCCGATGGGGATCACCATCAACCAGTGCGCACGTATATCTCTGATGCTCCGCCGTGCACCGTCGGCCGGGTGGCTTTCGGAGCACTGGCAGAACGAGATGAAAAAGATTGAGACCTGCATCAATTGCAGGCAGTGTGTAGCGAAGTGTCCGTACGAGCTGAATACTCCGGAGCTTTTGAAGAAAAATTATGAGGATTACAAGAGGGTGCTGGCAGGAGAGGTGAAAGTGTGACAGGAGAACCGTCCCCTTGTCACTTGTTCCGTTTTTTACTTAGATAACTTCATTACCTTCTTATAACACAGCCCTGTGAGCAGTGATACGATGAGTATCAATGCTAAAAGGATGAGGTTAAGGTTCATGTGCATGCCGAGGATTACGACCGGCACTATGAGGATCATGGTGGCAAACATGTTCGGGAGCATGTAGATGGCTACCGCGGAGCTCTGTTTTATGACCTCGATCTCGTTTTCCCAGTCAAGACGCATATGTTTGATACCGCATACACAGCCCCAGGCTGTGGAAAAGGCGCATAGGGCTACCATGAGGATTATCTCAAGTAGAGAGGTAAGTACAGGGACCTTGGCGGATATGCACAGGCATATGGTCCCAAACACTGCAAATGGTACGGTCAGGTACATGTTAAACAGCATTTTCCCGCGATACAGGGTCTTTTCAGGGATGGGCAGGCTTTTCACTATCCAGTAGTTTTTGCCTTCGAGCGAAGGTGAGATAGCGGTGGTGGCCACCATGCCGATCATAAAATATATGATGAGCGGAAATGCGGGATAGAGCATTTCTTTGCTTACGGGGGCATCCTGCAGGACCTTGGCTATAATGCTTTCGATATCGAAGATAAGAGCGGCAATGCCTATAAGTACTGCAAATATCTCGCCCAGACCGCCGTTTACCATGTATGTGGGTGAACCGGTCATGCGCTTAAATTCTTTGTATGCTATTGCATTTTCAATGCTGCGGCTTTTTTGCGCCGTCATCTTGAACTTCTTCGATGCGGCGTGAGACTTGAGCTTCGAATTGATGCTGCGGTAGGAGCGTCCCACGGGGATGAATATTACAGCAAACAAAAGGATGGATACACCGGTAAGAAGCAGGATATCCGATATGGAAAAACTACTTACGGCCCCGTCAAACCATTTAGCCGGAAGATAGATACTTTCGGCTTTTTTTATTGCCTCGGAGGCTGAAAGCAGGGCATCGTTTAGCTTCTCTTCGTCTTTTGCGAAAGCTTCTATCCCGAAACGCAGGGCGAATACTGCCAGGACAAATATAAAAGTAAGGATTGTCTGGAGGATGTTCTTTTTCCTGAATCCGGCGCTTACTTTAGCTATGAGGAAGCCGATAAATGCGGCTGCCAGCATGGGGATGACGGGCAGGAACAGCGAAAGTATGAGCCATACGGGGTATACCCATATTTCCGGAGCCGCGTAAATGGCGTACCCGATCAGCATGGCGACGGAAATGCTTACGTTCCAGGGGAGGCTCTTTACATACATGTACATGAATTTGCAGCCTGCGACTGTGCCGGGGTTAAACGGCAGGGACATCAGCATGTCGTATTCCTTGAAATTGAACAGATAGCCGTTGGTCTTAAACAGGGTAAATATAAATGCCAGTGCGGAAATGGTAAGTGCACAGACTGCGGGCATTATCCCGACGAGCCCCATTTTTCCGTATCCGATGCTCATGCCGATACAATAAGCGATAAGGCATAAGTAGAGAATGCAAAAGCCTATAAAACCGCCTATGATACGGCCTTTTTTCTTTTTGTCTTTGCAGTTTTTATAGATATTCCACTGGCTGGTGGACTTTAGCAGAGTCCTTAAGAGCACAATGCTATTTTTGTTCATCCTGTACCTCCAAAAAGACTTCCTCTAATGACTTTTTGCCGGTCAGTTCTTCCATGGTACCGGTGTCGATGATCTTGCCGTTTTTGATGATGGCTACTTTGTTGCAGAGTTTTTCGGCTACGTCAAGCACGTGTGTTGAGAAAAAGATGGCGGTGCCGTTCGCACACATTTCGTGCATGATCTGCTTTAAGGTGAAGGCTGCCTTCGGGTCAAGGCCTACAAAGGGCTCGTCCATGACCATGAGCTTAGGGTTGTGGATGAGGGCCGAGATGATGGCGAGCTTTTGCTTCATGCCGTGTGAGTAAGAACTGATAAGGTCGCCAAGAGAGTCCGTGAGCTCGAAAAGGTCGGAGTATCTTTTGATGGCGGCTTCACGTTCTGCCTCGCTTATACGGAATACATCGGCTATGAAGTTCAGGTACTGGATGCCGGTGAGGTTCTCATAGAGATCCGGGTTATCCGGGATGTAGGCGGTTATCTTCTTACATTCTAAAGCGTCGGTTTTTACGGAATGTCCGTCGATAAGTATCTCGCCCTCCGTAAAATCAAGCACACCCACTACAGCACGGATGGTGGTGGATTTGCCGGCTCCGTTATGTCCGATAAAGCCGTATATATCACCGCTTTCGACGGTGAGGGTTACGTTGTCTGCGGCCTTCTTTCCTTCGCCGTAGACCTTGGTGTAGTTCTTTATCTCGAGGATTTTTTTCTTTTCCATGATCTCTCCTTTATTTG
>JAFRSU010000039.1 GCA_017427415.1 Lachnospiraceae bacterium
ACCCGTACAGAAACAGGAGAACGCCTGTATGCGAATCTTAGAAATTATTGCAAAGAAGGGCTTAGGAAAGTTGATTGGGGCGTAAACGGATATGAATGTTACCATAGGACTGTGTCAAGCATAATCAATGCCTTGATAAAGGCGGGATTTGTTATTGAAGAATGCCAGGAAGCTCATATATCCGATGATATGAGGACACAGTATCCGGATTTGTTTGGGGGAACGATTCATCGCCCTGAGTTTATATTTTTTAGGTGTAGGAAAACTGCTTAAAGATCGATTATACCGGAATATATTTGTGTACGAGAGTGTGAAAAATGGTAGGTATAGCAGAATATTAGAAGTGCATTAAACCGGAAATTATACATTGAGTAAATCGGAATTTTATGCGTCTGGGAGTATGTGAGGTACGAATATGCATAAATTAATCATGCTTCGTGGGAACTCCGGGAGCGGAAAAACAACGGTAGCGAAGGAGCTGCAGACACTTTTCGGGCGGGGTACCATGGTCCTTTCGCAGGATATGATCCGAAGAGAAGTGCTTAAAGAAAGGGATGGAGTAGATCCTCCGGCACTTCCTCTGATAAAGCAGATGCTTGAGTATGGAAGTGAAAACTGTGAGGTAGTCATATTGGAAGGGATATTTATTGCAGACTGGTATCGAGAACTGTTTGAAACAGCGATCGAACTGTATGGCGCTGACATATATGCGTATTATTTTGACATTCCATTTGATGAAACCGTAAGGCGACATCAGACCAGATCCAAAGCAGCTGAGTTTGGAGCCGATGAGATGCGCGATTGGTGGAAAGAAAAGGATTATTTGGATCTGATAAAAGAAACCACCATCACTGAAGAAAAGAGCAAGGATGAAATCGTAAACGAGATATATTCAAGAGTTTGTAGTGGATGATACTCCATTGTAATTTATCCCGGAATATAAATAGCAGAGAGGGTGTTTACTTTATGATGATAAGAAAAGCAACTGTAAAAGACTTATCGCGTATAGCGGAGATACAGATTTTTAACTATCGTTTGTATTTTTATCCAATATTTAAGGCAGATAAGTACTATTTTGAGGAGCTTCAAGTACCGTCTTTGATGCAGAAGTATGAAGCTGATATTAACAGTGTGTATGTATACGATGATGGTGTGGTCAAAGGTTTTATCAAAATTGAAGGAACATATATAGCAAGATTGTTTGTAGAGCCGGTTCTTCAAAATGCTTCTATAGGTTCTCAATTATTGGAATATGCTATTAAAGAGCATCATGCGGATCACCTTTGGGCATTGGAGAAAAATGAAAAGGCGATACACTTTTATGAAAGACATGGTTTTATAAGAACAGGAGAGAAAAAACCGGAGGAAGGCACAACAGAGTATCTTATCCTATTGAGAAGAGAAGTCTAAAATACGGACAGTATTCCTTACAAAACATTGAAGGAAATATGATTTCGTTTTTTCGCTGATGCGATTTATAGAAAACAATGACAAATTTGAATTTTATTGACGATGTGTATTAAGTTGGAAGTGCTGGGAGATAGGGAAAATATGAAAAAGTGGTATGACGAAGAATATGAATTTACGGTAGAAGTAACAGGCTTTTTACATGGAGATCATACAGAAAGATATTGCCGTAATGGTGAAGAGATTGGTGATGTATATAAATGTACATATGGATGTCCTGTCAATGCGGAAGGTTACGGAATCTGTTCAAAGACGATGATGATGTTGTATCCCTTGATGGAAGCAGTAAGAAGTGGTGGCGATCTAACCAAAGTTGGTGGAGATGGGAAATACTCCAAAACAGTTGTGTGCCCGGATGGATGTGTTATCTTCAAACTGACAGCAAAACCATTGGGTAATGAAAACTTCCATACAGGCGGTTTCTGGGATTATCCGGATGAAACGCAGAAATGATGAAAAGGATATAGGGAGGATTATGGGATGGAGATTTATATATGGGAACCATGGTTTTTCATATTTTTCGGATTGTTCCACATGCATAGGATATGGGCACTTATTGACAGAGAGTCGTATGCTTCTTTTTGGATGGGAATTATGGAAAAGAAAGGAGTGTCATATTTCCTGATCATGGGAATTCTTGCCGGTCTCTGTATTCTTGGAATTATCACATTTATACGGGAACGGAAAGCAAATTATCTATGGCGTTGGATTTATATTTTTGGTGGCATATATGTTTTATTTGATCTGTTTGCTATAGCTATTGGATTGGAAGTATGGCAGAAACTTTTGGAAGTTATGTTCGATATCACATCTCCATATTGGAATATTATTTGGGGATTCTTTATATTACTTGGTACTGCGGTGTTCATACTTGGAATCAAGTTAATGTTTAAAAGGAAAGAGGAGGAATAATATGGAACCTACGATGGAAGAGAAACTTAAAGCGGTTATTGAATTATGCGAGGCAGGAGATCCGGAAATGTGTGCATTTCTCGGAAAAGAATTCTATTACGGCATGAATGTCCCGCAGGATCTTGAACGTGCCCTGCGTTATCTGACAGTTGCCTCTGAGAACGGTGACGCTATTTCACAGTTTACGTTAGGTTTTATGTACCTGATCGGAAGAGGAACTGAGCGAGATCAGGAAAAAGCTCTTAAATGGTTTCTGCTTGCAGCAGAGCAGGGTGTTCCGGAGGCAATGTACAACGTAGCAAATCTCCTCCTTTCAAAAGATAAGGAAAAGAACAAAGACGAGGCTTTATCATGGTTAAGACGCTCTGCAAACGCCGGGTATGATGCAGCTTATGACATGTTATCAGACATGGAAGATGAATGAAAATTCAAGTTTAATAACGGATATCCATAACAATGCAGTTGCCCTACGTGTTGTTTTGAAGCAGTTGAATCAGATGGGCTGTGACAGGATTATTTACCAAGGAGAAAGAATAATGGCTGAAGAATTTTTGACTTTAATGGCTGATCTGGATGATGATTCGCAACAGACTTTATCAGTGTGGTATGAAGAACTAAAAAAAGCCGGCTTCTCAGGGGTTCAAACGCCGGGACTTCCTTTTCACATAAGTATGGGCAGTTTTTCGTTGGACAAAGAGGCCGATGTAATAGAAGAAATGAAGGTACTGGCTGCACGTTTTTCTGCGATCCCTGTACATATCAGTCATATAGGCTTATTCGCAGGAGGAAAGGTACTTTATGCTGCTCCTGATATGAATCCGGCCGATCTTCTGAATTTACGTCATGCAATTCAAACAGAGACACAGGAAAAATTCCCCTGGACACCGCACTGCACGATCATTATAGACGAAGCGGAAACAGTACAGAAAGCACTGCCGATTTTGGCTCGGCGTTTTCAACCTTTCATGGGCAGGATAACAAAACTGCATTTGTGTGCCTTTTGGCCAACAAGAGAGATTGCCACGGTTTTCCTTGAAAATGATTAAGAGAAAAAGCTGTAACTTCATTAATGCCAAAGACGGGGCAAAAGACGATATTTATTACGAGGTTGTCCGAGGAGAGATCGGTGATTTTTATAAAAAGAAATCAGATAAAGAGGTATGATCATGAAGATTGGAAGTTCAAATGACTCAGAAGCAGTAAAGGAACAGTATGCGACATCAAAAGGATTGGATATAAGGATCACGTTCCATGAAAAGTATTCGACAAACAAGTTGGGATATAGTCCCTGGCTTGTCTCTCATTATGAAATACGTGAAGGAATGAAGGTATTGGAGTTGGGATGCGGTACCGGTACTTTATGGATCGGGCATGATGATCTGATAGAAAAATGTGACAAGCTTGTGCTTACAGATTTATCGGAAGGAATGCTGGAAAAAGCAAAAGGGAATCTGGGAGAGAAGGATAATGTGGAGTACCGGATTGAGGATATCCAGGAGCTTTCTTTTGATGATGACACATTTGATGTGATCATAGCTAATGCGATGTTATATCATGTACCGGATCTGAATAAGGGTCTTAAGGAAGTCCGCAGAGTATTGAAGAAAGGTGGAGTTTTCTACTGTGCAACGTTAGGTGAGAACAATTTTGTCGACAGGCTTGCAGAGTAGTTTAAACTAAGCGGAGAAGAGTTCAATCCGAACCACAACTTTACGATGCAGAATGGTACAGAGAAACTGCATGTTGCTTTTGAGGATGTTACACCGTTGTTTTATGATGATTCTCTTCATATCACAGAGATAGAAGACCTGGTTACGTACTTGCGTAGTCTCTCCACTTTTAAAACTTTTTTGAATCTTCCGGAACAGAAGATAAGGGATATTCTTTTGGAGCATGAAGTTGGCGGGGCGGTTGATCTACCCAAAGATTACGGAATGTTTATATGCAGATAGGATAAGCTAAAACTTTAATATAAGAACAAAGGTTTATTGTAGGAGGAACGGTAAGTGAAAACGAGAATTTTGGGAAAAACAGAACTAAAGGTCAGTGAGATCGGATTTGGAGGAGAGTGGCTGGAAAGACATGAGACAGAGGAATCTGTCGAACTGCTCAAATATGCCCACAGTAAAGGGATAAATATAGTTGACTGCTGGATGCCTGATCCGAAATCTCGTGATATTATCGGCAGTGCTATGGAAGGATGCAGGGAAAGCTGGTATGTTCAGGGACATATAGGCTCTACATATCAGAACGGACAGTATGTAAGAACAAGAGATTTGAAACATGTCAGACCTGCATTTGAGGATCTGCTTACACGGCTTAAAACAGATTATATAGATCTCGGGATGATACATTATATTGATTCTGCAGATGAATGGAATAAGGTCATGAGCGGAGATTTTATAAGATATGTTCATGAACTGCATGAAAAAGGTAAGATCAGGCATATTGGTTTAAGTACCCATAATCCTGTGATCGGGAAGCTGGCTGTTCAGACCGGATTTATAGAGATGATTCTGTTTAGTATAAACCCCGCATTTGACATGCGTCCCGCTACTGAAGATTTAGACACTATGTGGGGAGGATATGATGATAAATATGCCGGAATAGATCCCGAACGTGCTGAGTTTTACAGAATGTGCGATGAGAATAATGTAGGATTGACTGTAATGAAGGGCTTTTTCGGCGGTGCTTTGTTGGATAAAGATAGGTCCCCGTTCGGAGTAGCATTTACGCCGGTACAGCTTATTCACTATGCCCTGACCAGACCCGGCGTGGCATCGATCTTGTGCGGATACGATACAAAAGAACAGGTTGATGCTGCAGTTTCATATGAAAACGCTACTGATGACGAAAAAGACTACGCTTCAGTCATAGCTGCAGCCCCGCTTCATTCATACAAAGGACAGTGCACTTATTGCGGACATTGCAAGCCCTGTCCTGTAGGCATCGATATAGCTATGGTAAATAAACTGTATGATCTTGCCTCTTTACAGCAGACAGTACCGGAAAGTGTGAGAGAGCATTATAAAGCTCTGGAGCATACAGCCTCAGAATGCATAGGCTGTAAGGCATGCGAAAGCCGGTGTCCGTTTGAAGTAAAGATAGCCGAACGTATGAAAAAGGCAGCCGGCTTGTTCTAAAAGGGTCTGAAAACATATACCGATTGACATGGTAGGTTGATGGTGGTATTATACGATGATGTAAATAACTATATTAATTGTGTAGGATTTCAGCGTTGATGAATGAGATAACATTTGAAGAATTACAAACATGGCCGAAAGATTCTTACCAGCTTATAGACATAAGAGATGAAGGTCTTGTTTTATATGGCATGATACCCGGTGCCTTACATATCAATATGGCAGAACTTGAGGACGAAGGCAATCAAAAACTTGTGGCGATATCAAGTGAGAAAAAGCTGTTTTTCTATTGCCAGATAGGAAGAAAGTCTTTAGAACTCGAGGATTATAATGCATTAGAAGCCAGGGAGTGCTACAGCCTGGAAGGCGGATACATGGCTTATATCAGGTCTGGGTTAAAGGAAAAATCCGATACCGGAGAGAAGCAGCGTAAAGCGGAAGAAAGTATACGTAAAAAATTCCATAAAAATCTATTTTCCCCTTTTGCCAGAGCATGCAAAACATATCAGCTGATAAATGAAGGTGATCATATAGCGGTCTGTATTTCCGGAGGAAAGGATTCCGTGCTCATGGCAAAACTGTTCCAGGAGATTCAGAGGCATAGGAAGGTAAGTTTTGATCTGACGTTTCTTGTGATGGATCCCGGATATAATAAAGAAAACAGGGAACTGATAGAAAGTAATGCTAAAGCACTTGGTATTCCGATAAGTATTTTCGAAAGCGATATTTTTGATGCTGTGGATACCATAGAAAAAAGCCCGTGTTATATATGTGCGAGGATGAGACGGGGGTATCTTTACAGCAAGGCTAAGGACCTTGGATGTAATAAGATTGCCCTTGGCCATCATTATGATGATGTCATAGAGACGATCCTAATGGGTATGCTTCATGGCGGACAGATCCAAACTATGATGCCTAAACTTCACAGCACGAATTTTGAAGGAATGGAGCTGATCAGGCCTTTATATTTTATAAGGGAGAGTGATATCTGTGCATGGAGGGATTATAATGAATTGCATTTCCTTCAATGCGCATGTCATTTTACAGATACCTGTACTACCTGCCATGAAGACGGCACGACTTCTTCAAAAAGGCTTGAAACAAAGAAACTGATAGCCGAACTGAAGAAGGACAACCCGTTTATTGAGTCTAATATTTTCAAAAGCGTAGAAAATGTAAATCTGGATACTGTAATAGAGTATAAAAAAGGCGGTGTAAGATACAGTTTTCTGGATGATTATTAAAACAGTGATTTTGTCAGGATACTTATCAATCAGGCTTCAGGGCAGATTGAAACTACTGACATAAAGTCACAGACTGAGAGGGTGATAGGTGATGGTTACAAGAGATGAAGCTTTTACTTTGTTAAAAAAATATAATAAGGATCCGTTCCATATCCAGCATGCTCTTACTGTAGAAGCAGTAATGAAATGGTATGCAAAGGAACTTGGTTATGCTGATGAAGAAGAGTACTGGGGAATAGTCGGGCTGCTCCATGATATAGATTTTGAACTCTATCCTGAAGAACACTGCCTTAAGGCTCCGGAACTGCTGAAAGATGGCGGAGTAAGTGAAGATGTGATCCATGCAGTTTGCTCCCATGGTTATGGCATTACAGTAGGCTGTGGTGAGACCATAGATGTAGAACCGGTACACGAAATGGAGAAGATTCTTTTTGCTGCCGATGAACTTACAGGCCTGATTTGGGCTGCAGCTCTTATGAGGCCGTCTAAGAGTACAAAGGATATGGAGCTTAAATCCTTAAAGAAGAAATATAAGAGCAAAGGATTTGCAGCGGGGTGTTCAAGGGAGGTCATAGAACGCGGGGCTGATCAGCTTGGTTGGGAACTTGACAAGCTTCTAGATATGACACTACAGGCTATGTCAGCCAATGAAGATATAATAAATGTTGAGATGGAAGAAGACAAGTAGTATAGCAAAAGGAGATTATAATTGGATATAGGAGACCGGGCATGAAAAATTTTCGCATTACTTTGCAGTATGACGGAAGCAGGTACGACGGCTGGCAGAAACAGGGGAATACCGACAATACCATACAGGGCAAGATAGAAGCAATGCTTACAAAATTGTTCGAGCAACAGGTTGAGATTCAGGGATCGGGCCGCACCGATGCAGGAGTTCACGCATTAGGACAGGTCGCGAGTTTTTCGGTGAAAACCGATCTGGGTCCGGCCAAAGTGATGGAGCGGATGAATACATATCTTCCGAAGGACATCATAGTGACCGATTGTCAATTGACGGATGCAAGATTTCATGCACGGTTGAATGCCAAAAATAAGACGTATATTTATCGTATAGTGACAGGATGTATCCGTCCGGTGTTCGGACGGCAATATGTGCTCTGGCATCAGGAAAGGCTCGATACGGACAGCATGCGTAAGGCTTCGGAATGTCTTATCGGTGAACATGATTTTAAGAGTTTCCTGGGGAACAGGCACTACAAAAAATCTACGATCCGAACCATAGAAAGTATTACGATCACAGAAGATATGATAAAATCCGGCGAAGCTGAATTCCCTGAGATTACAATAGCTTTTACCGGGAATGGCTTTTTGCCGAACATGGTGCGGATATTAACGGGAACATTAATTGAAATCGGAGAAGGACAAAGAAGCCTTTCAGATATGGAAGATATCCTTAAAGGATGTGACCGGGCTTTAGCCGGTCCTACAGCACCGGCTCATGGCCTGACACTCTTAAAGGTGGTCTACTGAAATGGACCAGGGGAATGGACTAATGTAACAGAATGCGTAAACTTGACAAAACGGCATAGTTAATGATATGATATAAAACATCCTGGTGCTATACTGTACTTACAAAAAGCTGTGGAGTGGATGCCGGGAAAAATCAAAATAGGAGAAAAAAATGAAAAAGTATATTGCAGCAATTTTTTTATCAGTATTGATGGCTTTGTGCTTAGTCGGATGTGGAAGTGATGAGCCTGCAGCTGTACAGAAGAATGAAGATGGTTCCGTAAATATCCGTGACAACAATCTCTACTACGTAAAGATTGAGGGTAAGACGTTTAAAGCCGGTGCGAAGATTGCAGATATCGAGAAGGAAGGATACATCATGAGCGATAAGAGAAGAGACGAAGTGCTTCCTGCCCAACGCTATTCCATGGATAATGACATGAAGAATGCTGCCGGAACGACAGTATTCCAGATGAAGGCACTGAATACCGGAAGCGAAAAGGTAAAGTATGCGGAAGCAGAACTTGGCGGATTTACGATTGGTTCTTATAATACGTCAGAAATCGCTGAAGAAACGCTTGCGTTGAATATCGAGGTCTATGGTGGTCTGAAACTGGGTGGTTCTTATGATGATATCGTGAATGCGCTCGGTGAGCCGGACTTTTCATTTAAGCACGAAAAGACCGATCTGTTACCTGCATACACGACCTACCAGTATTCTTCGGGCTACAGAGGGTATGAGTTTATCGTTGATGATGCCGGAAAAATCTCTCAGATTTCTTGGAACAACTATGATTATAATGAGAAATAATATGGGATAATGTTTTAATGAGAAAAGACTCCTCCTTAGGAGTCTTTTTCTCATAACAACAGTAACAAGACTGCATTTATATAGTGGCTGGGAATGAACAAATGAAGACTCTCTAAAATTTTTAAGATTTTACTTGAAAAGAATTTTTAATTAACTTATCATCTTATTTACAGTACTGAAGACAAAGACTTACCGGTAAGATTTTCCAAGAAAAAAGGAGTAAAAACTGTGAATAAAGCAGAATTACACGAATTTATCGCAAAGAACCAGCCCAATATCTGTCAGGTGGCTGTATATCGTGATGGAAATCCGGTCTATTCGGATGAATGGAACGGGTATAAAGATACGGATTGTGTACATGTTATGTCCGTTACAAAGAGTGTTTTTGCACTTTTGATCGGTATAGCGATCGACCGGGGAGAGATCGGAAGTGTCGATGATAAGGTTCTGTCATATTTCCCTGATTATCAGGTAAAGCGCGGGGAAAAGACCATTTATGATGTTACGATCAGGCATCTTTTGACCATGCGAGCGCCCTATAAAACAAAAGGTGATCCATGGTCAAAGGTCTGCAGCAGTCTCAACTGGACTTTTACATCCCTGGATTTTTTGGGCGGCAGGAAAGGGCTTACGGATGAGTTTAAATACAGTACCGTATGCATACATATACTGTCAGGACTGCTTTACAGGGCTACGTGTATGAAGACGGTGGATTATGCAAATGAGTATTTGTTTAAGCCCTTAGGTATAGCACAACATGAGAACTATTATGCAAAGTCCGCTGAAGAGCACAGGCATTTTACAATGGACAAAGAGCCTAAGACAAATATATGGTTTGCCGACTGGGACGGTCTGGGTACTCCGGGATATGGCTTATGCCTGTGCGCCAAGGATATGGCCAGGCTCGGTCAGTTATGCCTTGATAAAGGTAAATGGGATGGGAAACAGATCATTTCCTCATCGTGGATAGAAGAGATGACAAGACCAAGGCAGGTAGAGGGCAATATGTTCAGAGGGATGCAGTACGGATACATGTGGTGGATCATACATCCCGAAAAAAATATATATGCGGCCATAGGAAACAGCGGGAACGTGATATATGTTAACCCGGAAAAGAATACGGTAGTTGCGGTCGCATCATACTTTAAACCAACAATATTCGACAGGGTGGATTTTATAGAAAAGTATATCCTGTAACGGACCGGGGCCATGATTAGTAATCCATAACTTTTGCAATATATAAAATGCTTGTTGAAAAAATCGTATAATTATTGTAACATTACTCTAGGAGTTTATAAATCCGAGAAGGAGAAGGTTATGGCAATTACGGTAAATATAAGATATACGGGTGAAAACGGAAATGCCCGTAAGTTCGCGGAGGAGATGACAAAAACAGGCATAGTGGAAATGATACGTGCCGAGCAGGGAAATCTTCGTTATGAATATTATATCTCTATGGAGGAACCCGATACAGTTTTATTGATAGACAGCTGGACTGACCAAAAAGCTATCGATATCCATCATGCTACACCCATGATGAAGTCGATCACGGAACTTCGCGAGAAGTACGATCTTCATATGGCTGTGGAGAGGTATGTTTCGGATGAAACCGATGCTTCAGGTGATGACAGGTTTATAAGGAAGTGATAATAATCTGTTGTAGCAGTTACTGCAGTGATCGGGGGATAGACAGAAGAGGATAATATATGAATGAATATTTATTGAAAATGCTTTCTATCGAGAAAGATATAGAGAAGAATAAAAAGAAGCAGACGATTATCAGAAGCGTGGCGGTACTGTGTGTTTTTATGGTTTTCTTTTGCAGCTTTAATCCGGATACGGTCATGAATATTGCTTTCTTTGTTTCGTTACCGGTTATTATCGCTTTGTTTGTTGTGGATTCAAACTTTGCGGGCAGAGTCCACTCTTTGGAGGTGGATATTTATCTTTTGGAATTGGAGCATCTGAAAAAAGAGAGAGAAGCGAAAGAAGAAGAGGGAAAAAGCGTATCCGAAAACTGGCAGGACAGTTTGGTCAAACCGAACGACAAGCCGGCACTTCCTTATGTTTTTTACTTTATCCTGATCGTTATCGATGTGATAATATGGATCATCTGAATTCTATATCGGAAATAAAAAAGCCGGTTCTTTGCGAACCGGCTTTAATTATTTATACAGACAGCTGACGTTTCTCAGCAGGCAATGTTAAAAGGTATTGCCTTTTCGGGATTGTTGATATCTGTTTTACCGCTTGTTACGATAGCTTTGGTAAATAAGAGTAAAAAATATGATGTGACAAATGTCATATCGCATTTGTTACATATAACACTACACAGGTGACATTCGGACAGCTATAATGGCATTGTAAGATGAAATACGACGTGAAACGGATTGAAAACGTGTACTTGAAGGAGGAATAAAATGTCTGAAACAGTTGTAGAAGTAAAAAATCTGGTAAAAAGGTATAAGGAACTTATAGCTCTTGATAATTTCAATATGAAGATAGAAAAGGGTGAGGTGTTCGGGCTCTTAGGTCCGAACGGATCGGGTAAGACCACCACCATCAACTGCATCCTGTCACTTTTAGATTTTGATAACGGGGAGATCGATGTGTTCGGTGAGAAGATGACAAGCCAAAGATACGATCTTAAAAAACGTATCGGTATAGTCATGCAGGATGTGGCCGTATTTGAAGAGCTTAGTGTTGAAGAAAATATCGATTATTTCTGCGGCTTATATATAAACGATAAGAATAAGAGAAAACAATACGTGGAAGAGGCGATCAATTTTGTAGGTCTCGAGGAGTTTAAGAAATTTAAGCCCAAGAAGCTTTCCGGCGGTCTGCTCAGACGTCTTAATATTGCCTGCGGCATAGCGCATAAGCCTGAACTTATAATACTTGATGAGCCGACAGTGGCTGTAGATCCCCAGAGCAGAAATAAGATACTTGAAGGTATCACCGAGCTGAACAAAAAGGGTGCCACTATCATCTATACCAGCCACTATATGGAAGAGGTCGAACAGATATGTACTCACATCCTTATAATGGATAAAGGAAAAAATGTTACCGAGGGTTCGGCGGAAGAACTTAAACGAAGCATAAAAAATACGGAAAATATCATAGTATATATAAAGAACCTGAATGATGAACATGTAAAAGCCATAAATGCTATCAATCATGTCTATGATGTGACTTATATGTCGGGCAGGCTTGAGATAAAGTGTGCGGGCGGCAGGCACAACATCTCGCATGTGATCGATTATTTTGCATCAAATAATCTGGATTATGACAGGATATATTCGGAACTTCCTACACTTAATGATGTTTTCCTTGAGATAACAGGTAAGAACTTAAGAGATAAAGAATGATATTTATGCGGAAATAACAGGAGATGACACATGTTTTTTAATATATTTAAGAACCAGCTTAAACTCGGATTCAGGAATAAATCAAATGTGTTCTGGACTTTAATGTTTCCTTTGATCCTCGGAACATTGTTTAAGATCACATTCGGAAATATCTACAGTGAATATACGTCGGATGCCATAAAAACGGCGGTAGTATTTGAGACGGATGATGAAGATATAAGGAATAACACAAAAGCTTATCTTGAAGGTCTTACGATGAACGACCATAAGATGCTCGATATAAGCTACATGGATTATGAGAGTGCCGAAGCCCTGCTTAAGGATGATGAACAGGTAAACGGTATCATAAGTGTCAAAAATGACGGAAGGCTATCACTTGATATTACCTCTAACGGCGTGCTTTCAACTATACAGGAGACAATCACTACCATATATAATCAGAATGTCGGCCTGATAGAAAAGGTGGCAGCCGAGCATCCGGAAAATCTGCCGGCAGTGTTAGAGGGCATACAAAAAAGAGCAGAGTATATTGATACACACAACTTAGCAGGCGACAATAAGGATCCTTTCGTTTCTTATTTCTACAATCTGATCGCCATGACTGCATTATTTGCTGCACTTACAAGCTTAAGGATCGGCAATAACTGTCAGGCCAATATGTCGTCGCTCGGTGCCAGGACAAATGCATCACCTTTAAGCCGTATGACCTTCCAGGCAGCAGCCTTCCTTGCAGCATATATAGTCCAGACTGCTATCATATTTGTGGGTATTACATATATGCTGTTTGGAATAAAGATCAATTTCGGCGGTGATATCCCGCTCGTATATTTTACGACAGCTATAGCCTCTCTTTTAGGTACATCGCTCGGATTTGCGGTAGGAAATTTAGGAAGCTTCAATCTGGATAAGAAGGAAAGCATACTTGTGGGTCTCACACTTACAGGATGCGCTCTCTCGGGTCTCATGTACGGAGATATGAAGGTGATCATCACGGAGAAAGCACCTATAATAAACAAGATCAATCCGGCAGCCGTGATAAGTGATTCTTATTATTGCCTCAATATGTTCGGTGTAGGTTCAAGATATCTTATGACTTTATTGTACATGCTGGTGATCTCGGCAGTGCTTATCACTTTGGGACTTGTTATGGGCAGGAGGAATCATTATGACAGTATTTAAAGCTTTTTTTAAAGTGCTGAGAAAATATAAGATGTCCCTTATCATGTATCTGGTGATATCTCTTGGCATTATATACATACTTTCCAGTTTTAATACAAAAGGAAATGCTTCATATTACAGAGTAAGTCAGGGTATAGCGGTCAGGGATAACGATAATTCCGAAATATCCAAAGGACTTATAGAGTATCTTTCGACCATAAACGAAATAAAAAATGCGGAAGAGCTTACTGATGAACAGATAACCGATATGATATATTATACAAGGATCTCAAACAGCCTTATAATCCCGGCAGGCTTCGGAGAGGCGATCTTAAACGGAGAGGATGCTTCAATGTTAAAGATCGAAAGCACCAAGAATGCCGGTGCGAGAATGGGCTACAGTGTGGAAACGGAGATCGACTCCTATCTGAACCTGCTATCAGGATATCTTGAAGGCGGATTTGATATGGCAGAAGCAGAGAAACTTACAATGGAGGCTCTTGCCGACAACAGTTCCGTCAATGTGATAGCCGAAGTTAAAGTGGAAGATGATAAGTTATTCACTATGTTCCAGATGCTGCCTTACGGCATACTTACCATGCTGTTTTCAGCCGTATTGCCCGTGATCTTAAGGTTTGGGACCATGCTTCTTAAAAAAAGGTCCGATATCTCTTCGACACCGGCTTATAAAAGGCAGATTTCGATCGCACTTGCAGCAGGACTTGTTTCGGTATTTATCGTCATCGCTCTGATAGCTTTGGCTTCGGTTCTCGCAAAAGAAGCCTTTACCGGAAGATGGTGGCTGGTAGTGATCAACGTTGTGACGTTAAGTATTACGGTTGTAATGCTGTTGGTGGCTGTATCGAATCTCAACATGAAACCTGAGGTTGCGTCCGCTTTTACCAATGTGGTAGGTCTGTCGTTTTCATTCCTTGGCGGTATATTTGTTCCGATAGAGTTTTTAGGAAGCGGAGCAAAGGTGATAGGGCAGTTTCTTCCTACTTATTGGTATTCCGAGGCATTGACAAGGATCAAGGCGGACGGAGGTTTTAATGATATTTTAAATTGCCTCTTGATTCAACTGCTGTTTGGTGTTATGGTTATGGGTGTAGGACTTGTAGCAGGAAGAAGTATACAAAAAAGAACAGCTTAAACCAACATGAAGAATTTTATAGACAAAGCAGTAGTAATGCTCTTTTCCTCCCTGCTGATATTAAATATCTTCTCCGGAAGTTACCGTGTGATCATGTTGTTTTTACTGGTGATCGCGGCTTCATTTACCAGTTTCTTAAGAATGCTCGGAGGGAAAGGGCTCATTGTAAACAGAATATTGTCAGTTCTGATCGGGATATGCACTGTTTTTTTCACGGATGCGATAGTATTTTTACCGATAGCTGCTTATGAAATATATTTAGACCGACTTTATCCAGCCGGTCTGGTTTTGGTTGCGGGGTTTTTGAGGTTTTGTACCGGAGATGGCTTTGAAGGAAATCTGCTTAAAACTTCTTTGGTATCTTTGTGTGTTTATTTAACGGCGGAGACACTGCTTGCGGTATATCTGGCATACAGTACACAGAGGTTATCAAAATATGAGACGGAAAACAGGAAAATACGTGATGAAAGTGAGATAAAGAAGGAAACCTTAAGAAAGCAGAACAGAAACCTTATGGAAGAACAGGATAAGAGTATAACGGCTGCACAGCTTTCGGAACGTAACCGTATAGCCCGGGAGATACATGATAATGTAGGTCATATGCTGAGCCGTTCGATCCTGCAGGTCGGAGCCATGATGGTGGTACATAAGGATGAACCTGTGGGCGAAGAGCTTAAGATGTTAAGAGCTACGCTTGATACCGCCATGAACAATATCAGGGAGAGTGTCCATGATATACGGGATGAAGCCATCTCGCTCAGTTCGGCGCTGGAAGAGATAGTGGAACCTTTAAAGGATAGCTTCAAGGTGTCATATGAATTTGACGCGGATGAGGCTGAGATACCAAAGGATGTGAAGTATGCCGGCATCAATATCGTAAAAGAAGCGGTGTCCAACATCATAAAATACAGCAGAAATGAATGTGTGGATGTAAGGTTTATCGAGCATCCTTCGATGTATCAGATAATAGTGCATGACTATAAGCAGTCAAAGGATGTAAGTCAAAGAACTGTTCCCGTGACCGATACTTCAGGTGAGGGCATGGGGCTGGAAAATATAAAGACCAGAGCCGAGAAGCTCGGAGGTAATGCAACTTTTACAAATGACAACGGCTTCAGGGTATTTGTTAGAATTCCGAAACAAAATGTATAAAAGAGTCAAAACTGAGCGGAGCGAAGAATCTTAAGGAGAACATAGATGAAAGTCTTGATCGTAGATGATGATAATCTTGTGGCAGTGAGCCTCAAAACAATCCTTTCGTCGGACAGTGAAATAGAAGTTACAGGCATCGGAAATGACGGAACTGTTGCCATAAGGCTGTACGAAGAACAGCAGCCCGACGTACTGCTTATGGATATAAGGATGAGCGGTATGTCCGGTCTGGACGCCGGAAGTGAGATACTTTCCAAGCATAATGATGCAAGGATACTGTATCTGACAACGTTTAACGATGACGAGTATATCATAAAGGCCATATCCATAGGGGCTAAGGGATATATCATCAAGCAGGATTTTGAGAGTATCATACCGGCGGTCAAGTCGGTATATAAGGGACAGAGCGTGTTCGGAAATGCCATAACCGAAAAACTTCCCGGTATCATAAACAAGAAAAAGACTTTTGATTATGAATCCTTTGGTATCACACCCCAGGAGAAAGAGATAATAGAGGAGATAGCAAAGGGCCTTTCCAACAAGGAGATAGCAGATAAACTGTGCCTGTCCGAAGGAACGGTAAGAAACTATCTGAGTAACATATTGAGAAAACTGGACTTAAGAGACAGGACCAATCTGGCAATTTTCTATTATCAAAACAGGTAGCCCGGTCGGTTTATAATATATCTCGGACTCATCGGTATCGGTGCAGGCTTACTTATAAGAGGCAGACTTGCAGACAGAAAAAAAGATGCTGAAAAGGATTCTGAAGAATAATTGATAATAGTTTTAAAACCGGTAACGGAAAAATCCGCTACCGGTTTTTTTATGCAAAATGATAATCAGTTGAGAAAAACATCTAAAAACAATTATGAGTAGAAAATACGAAAAAATTCTATCTAAAATAAAATTATAGTAGAATAAAACTATGGCACACAACTGCAAATTGTGTTATACTGTGGTCAAATCAAAGGAAAGTTGAATTCAATTTCTCGAACAACCGACAGGAGGTATATAAAATGGCAAAGATAACAAATGTTTTTTCAATTAATTTACAGGCATTAAGAAAGAAAAAGGGTGTAACACAGGAGCAGCTGGCATCATACCTGGGAGTCAGTCCCCAGGCGGTATCGAAATGGGAGAACGGAAGCTACCCGGAAGGCGACCTTCTCCCTAAGATATCGGAATACTTTGAGGTTTCCATATCGTATCTTTACGGTCAGGAGAAAGAAAAGGTTTCTATAGAACAGGAAGTACAGAATGTTCTTCGTGATGTTTTGAATGATGAAATAAAAGAAGAAAATTATAATTGTTCCGCATATTTTGACAAAATATTGGATATAGCATGGGCGTTTCAGATTTCCGCCTATAAAAGTAATAAGTATTATTATAAGCGCCCGGAGGTTGCAGAAGGAGAAAGAACTGTTTCTGTCATATCGGACAATGCCGGTTACGGATATTATAATCTGAATCCGGATACACAGTTTTACTCAATAGTAAGAGAACCCGAAAAAGGATTTGCTGCCAATATCCATATTTCGGATAGAATGCGCAATTTGTTTAAGGCACTTGGTGAACCGGGAGGACTTGAGACGCTGTTTTGTTTCCTTACACTTAATTGTAATGAATGTATTACCGTTTCATCAATTGCGGACAAGGTGGGGATAGGTGTTGAACAGGTTGAATCGATAATTAAAAAATTCAATATCGGAAATGACATATATAAGCCTATAAGTTGCATCGATGTGATCAAAAAGAAGGAGACGGAAAAAGCATACATTACGGATCTCTCAGGTATAGCCATATATTTAATATTATTGCTTGCAGCAGAAACAATTATCAATCCGCCGCATGGTTATACCATGCAGATAGGCAACAGAAGTAAACCCTGGTTTGATAAAAAAGATGTTGATGGGATACTTAAGTTTATACAGGAGAATAGAAAATAATGGCTGAATATAAAGAAAGCAAAGACAATCCGCTCCACAGAGAATTCGGGCTATGGAGCAATACAAAGTATGTACTCGGAAAAGCAAAGAAATACTGTGCATCCGCATTGGTACTTGCGGCTATAGGCATGGTAGCTTCCTCAATACTTCAGTATTTCTGGGGTGTGTTTGGAAAGTATGTGCTGGATATTATAGAAAACGGAGCAGGTGACGAGGCAAAAAGGCACAATCTAATAATATTTTTGCTGGTAGCAGGCATTATAACCACGGTGCTTATCGTAAGTAATACAATATCAGGTTCGCTTACATGGTATAAGTACATTGATATCCGTATGCGTGTGATAAGCGAAAGAGTAGACAGGGTATTGGGACTCAATTATGAGATTTTGGAAAGACCGGATGTGCTTGATATGCATGAACGTGCCTTAGAAGCCTGCAATGACAATCAAAACGGTTTTGAAGGAATGCTGCATATCATACCGGAACTGGGACAGAATCTGCTTACGGTAATAGTCACATTTGCAGCCGTTACGGTACTTGACTGGAAACTGATAATCTGCCTTGTGATCCTGGCAGTCATACAATTTCTTTATTACAGAAAAATAGTAAAAAAAGACAAGGAAGAAGTCTGGGATAAGCTTTCACCGATATGGCGTAAGATCGGTTATATGTCAAGAGTTACACAGGACTTTGAGTACGCAAAGGATATCCGTTTATTTGGGTTGAGCAAATATCTGGTAAATAAGCAGAAGAAGATATTCCGTGAAAAAGAAGAAAGAATGGACAAACATTATAATATGTGGTCCGGACATGCATATTTTGCGGGGCTCGTTACACTGATTACCAAAGGACTCGTATATGCGGTACTTTTTTATGCGGTTATTAAGAAGGACCTTACGATAGGTAATTTTACTATGTTCCTTGCATTATCGACCGCTTTTTCACAAAGCCTGCCGTTTTTGCTGTTAAGGTTCGGTGATTATAAGAAATGCTCTCTCCGAGTTGATGACTTACGAACATTCATGGAGCTGGATATAATCAAAAAGGAAGATACTATCCCCCTTCCTGAGGCAGATGCCTATACTATAGAGTTTAAAGATGTAAGCTATAAATACCTTAAGGCAGAAAACTATGCATTAAGACACCTGAATTTGAAAATAAATGCGGGTGAAAGGCTGGCGGTGGTAGGGCTTAACGGTGCCGGAAAAACCACCATGATAAAGCTGCTGCTCCGCCTGTATGATCCGACGGAAGGGCTGATCACCCTGAACGGTGTGGATATAAAGAAATACGACCGCGAGGACTATTACAAGCTGTTTGCTCCGGTATTCCAGGATGTAGAAACATTTGCATTCCCCATAGCGGAAAATGTATCCATGAAAACCACTGCGGAAACCGATAAGGAAAAAGTAGCAAAGGTTCTGGAAGAAGCCGGACTTTCGGATAAAATAGCAACGCTTAAACACGGGATAGATACGTATATCACAAATATCGTAGAAGATGACGGAATAGATCTGTCCGGAGGCGAGAAGCAGAAGCTGGTTTTAGCAAGGGCTCTTTACAAGGGAGCTAAAGTCGTGGTACTTGACGAGCCTACTTCGGCGCTTGATGCTATAGCCGAACAACAGTTATACGAACGCTTTGACCGGATGATAGGAAAGAAGTCGGCTGTGTATATTTCACACAGACTTGCATCCACAAGATTCTGCGATAATATAGCAATGTTTAAAAACGGCGAGATGATAGAATACGGTACCTTCGACGAGCTCATGGATAAAAACGGGGAATATGCAAATATGTTTAATATCCAGGCTAAGTATTATAACGAGGCAGATACAAAGGAGTAAAAATGTCAAAGAAAGATTTATCAAAGAAAAAAGATAAGGATAAAAAAGAATTGTCCTCAAGAGAAAAGGTGATGCCGGTATTAAAGCTGCTTTTCTCCATAACGGCTAAGAAATTCCCGCTCTTTTTCCCTCTTGAGACAGTAAAAACGGTCATAACCGCGGTAAGAGCACTGCTGCCTGTCATAGTATCACCGATGATAATTGATGAGCTTATCGGCGACAGGGATGTAAAAACACTTATAATCCTTGCTACGGTCCTTATCGGAGGAGAATTTATAATAGGTGTTATCCTTGAGAGGATCAGCAATCAGCTGATGAAATATCAGCAAAGACTGGACAACCACTTTAATATACTTACAGGACAGCATTCCATGGAGCTGGATTTTCAGCTGACAGAGGACAAAGAGGCACTCGATCAGGTGGAAAAAGCCAGGACCGGTATGGACTGGTATTCGGGCGGTGCGTATGGTATCGCGGAGCAGATATTCGGTTTCGCATCAAACGTACTCCGTATTTTCGGCCTTGTAACGATAATAAGTCTTAATGCACCGTTACTTTTACTGGTCATACTTGCATATGTGATCATAATGGGTTTTGTATCGGCCAAAAACAATAAGATAGGTTTTGAGGTTTATAAAAAGCTGGCCAAGATCAACAGATTGTTCGGATACTTTGGATGGAATATAGTTGATTTCAGATACGGTAAGGATATAAGACTTTATGATGCCCGGAAAATGATGGTGGACTGCTGGGACAGAAATTCCGATGCAAGTAATGCACAGTGGAAGTGGCAGGCTGAAACCGGTATGAAATACTATCTTATCGGAAACATAGCAAATATCATAAGGATGATGGGATCTTATCTTTATGTCGGATTTCTTGCCATAAAAGGAGTGTTCTCACTGGGAGTACTTGTACAGATGATACAGGCAGCTGATGAGTTAAATAATACTCTCGGCGGTCTGGTAAACAATACCCAGGAAATACTGAAGCGCTGCAATTATGCATATGAATTCGTACTTTTCATGGAGTATCCCGAAGCATTGGAAAAGGGAGAAAAAGCTGTGGATAAAGAGATCCGTGAAATAGAGTTCAGAAACGTATCTTTCAAGTATCCCGGTACCGACAAGATGATACTTGACAATATCAGTATAAAGATCAGATCCGGAGAACACTTATCCATAGTAGGTCTTAATGGTGCTGGTAAGACGACATTTATAAAGCTTCTCTGCAGACTCTATGATCCTACATCCGGAGAGATCCTTGTAAACGGAGTCAATATCAAAGAATACGATTATCAGCAGTATATGGCTCTTTTTGCACCGGTATTCCAGGATTTCAGACTCTTTGCTTTTCCTATAGAGGAGAATATAACTCTCGTTGATGAGGATGATAAAGAATATTATACCGGCGATGAGTCAGAGAGAATAGAAAAGATCATCGAGATGGTTAATCTTGCTCAGATGATGGAGAAACTTGAAAAAGGAAGAAAGACAACTCTCTTTAAATATTTTGAAGAGAACGGCATCGAGCCTTCAGGCGGTGAACAGCAGAAGATCGCCATAGCCAGGGCACTTTATAAGAGCTCACCTGTAGTTATCTTAGACGAGCCTACGGCGGCCTTGGACCCTATAGCGGAGTATGAGATATATAAGCAGTTCCATACTTTGGTAGGTGACAAAACAGCATTTTATATCTCACACCGGCTTTCGTCCTGCAGGTTCTGCGACAGGATAGCCGTATTCTCGGAAGGTACTATCAAGGAATACGGTACGCATGATGAACTTGCAGGTATCAAAAACGGCATCTATGCAAAGATGTTTGAGGCTCAGGCAAAATATTACCGGACCGCATAAAGCGGCCCGGCTGTATGGGGCGCAATTAAATGCTCAGTGTTTCCCGAACAGTCCTCTGACAGGCCGTATGGCATGCTTTGGACACATTTCCTGACAGCAGTAGCATCTGATACATTTTTTATAATCATAAACGGGAGGAGAAGTCTTCCCGTTTTTAAATTCCACGGCTTTTCCGGGAACGGGGCAATGCTCGACGCAGATACCGCACTTTACACACTTTTCCTTATCGATGTAGGGACGTCTCGCTATTTTGGTCATGAAGCCGGAGTATTTCATAAGGAAGGTTTTCTTCGGCTTTTCCCTTCCGACATCAAATGTGCCGTTGCCGTATTTTTCAAAGAGTTCGTCTTTACTGATCGTACGTGAGCCTGTTGCAGTGTTTTCTATAGCGGGGTTGCACAATATGATATCGATCTCATCCTCTTTATCGGTACCGATCCCCATCCTTGTTCCCTGCGAATTGGTAGGAACTGCCTCCGGGTCAAGGTTTATAAGATAACAGTATACGGTATCCAATGCTACGGGGTCCGTGGATATGAGGAGTACGTTCATCGGAGTGGGAGTGCCTGCTCCGGGGCCGTTGCCTTCCATGGCTGTGATGCCGTCCATGATATGGAGCCTTGGGTGCGTACAGCGGTGGATATCCGCGAGCATTCTGGCAAATACCGTATCATTGGGGAATTTAACATGTCCTGCGGCTTTTTTCAATCCGCATATAAATCCGTATACGTTTTTTACGGCACCGGTGATACGCTCTAATGCATGGGTCTTCATCTTACACACATTGATGATGGCATCGCTTTCTGTTACTTCCCGGCAGAAGTCGAATTCCTTGCAGGTAAGGCCTTCCGGGAATTCGGTATGTACGTTTTCCGACATGGGGGTGAGCTTTGCGCCGTACATGGTATCATTGTTTAAGCCGAGCAGCTTCATGGCACCTTCACCGCTGCCATGTCCCGGGGAGTCTCCGGCTTTTACATCGGTATACCCTTCTTCACTTAAGATCCTGAATAAGGCACGGAGTACTGCGGGATGTGTGGTGACTGCTTTTTCGGGTGTGGCGGCACTTAAGAGATTCGGTTTTACGAGTATTTTTTCTTCGGGTTTTATGATGGCTTTGATGCCGCCGAATTCATTAAGTCCGCTTTTTAAGCAGGAATATACTTTTTCTTCATCGTAGCTGTCACACGGGATGACGGCTACTGTCGATCTTTTTGTGTTCATAGCTGTTCCTTTCGGGTATAAGGTAATTCTTCGGGTATAAGGTAATTCATTTGCTTGCACTAAAATATACTATCATTATATATGATTTTTCTTAAAAATCAATGTAGTATAAAGTAAAAAGTTATTGCATAAGGATTTGAAATAGGTTAAAATTATAGAGTATGTAAAAATGTATGTTTTGTAGGGGGTTATATGAAAAAATTCAGGATCGATCTATGGAAGGATGATGAGTATACATATGCTGCAGCGTACGGCTTTATGCCTAATATTATGGCTTTTCTCCATGATGAGGATAATGAGAAAAGACGCTGCATGATAGTAGCTCCCGGAGGCGGATATTGCATGTGTGCACCTCACGAGGGAGAACTTGTCGGAATGGAGTTTTATAAGAGAGGCTTCAATATTTTTGTCCTTACTTATACTACTGATATCACCATGTCGGTACCGCTTAAAGACCAGCCGTCAAGGGATATCGCAAGAGCGGTGAGGATCATAAGGAAAAATGCGGAAGAGTATAATATTGCTCCCGGTAAGCTTGCGGTATGCGGGTTCTCGGCAGCAGGACATTTATGCGCCACACTGGCTACTCATTTTGATGACCTTAGTGATACTAATCCCGATTATGCGGATATCTCATGCAGACCTGATGCGGTGATCCTCGGATATCCCGTTATCACGGCAGGGAAGTATACACATATTTATTCGATACAGGCTTTGCTCGGGTATAATGCTACCGAGGAAGAGCTTGATTATTATTCACTTGAAAAGAATGTTACCGAGGATACACCTCCGTGCTTTATCTGGCAGACATTGGGCGACAGCCTTGTGCCTGTAGAGAACAGCTATATGTTTGCCAAGGCTTTAAAGGAAAAGCATGTAGGCTATGCCCAGTATGTATTTCCTTTCGGAGACCACGGCCTTTCCGTAGCAAGCCCGGAGCAGTTTTTCGGATGGCATGGCGGAGAGTATTCGGCAGAACAGCTTAACAGAGTACTTGAGCATGTAAAGGACAATACTCTTGTCAATGTATCGGAGCAGCGCAGGAACGAACTGATCGAGCAGTTCTTCGGGGAGAAGAAAGCTCCCGAGCCTCCGAAGCGGGATGAAAACGGAGAAGGACCCAAAATGCCGCAGGGCAATCCTTTTGCGGATATAAGCCTGTGGCCTGAACTTGCATATATATGGATGTCAAGGATCATTTAACAAAGGAGCACTATAGGATAAATGTCGGACAATGGTAAAAAGACACCTAATAAAAATAACCGGAGTCAGAGCGGTAAGAAGCCGCAGCCCGTATCAAAAAGCAATGTGAAAAGTACGGGCAGCCAGTCTAAAACCACCGGAAACTCCGGTAAAAAGCCCGCGCTTCTTGCCCAGAATATGAACGGCAGGCGGAATGCGGGAAGCAGGAGCCAAAAGAAAGAGCCTGTTACGGAACTTGAAGAAAAAGGATATATTTCCAGAAAAAAGCCTGAAGTACCAAGAGATAAAAACGCAGAGGCAAAAAAAGACGATATCATCATAATCGTTGTTACACTTGTATGCGTACTCATGGTATTAAGCTATGTCGGTATCTGCGGTATAGTGGGTACGGGCATCAATGCCCTTGTGTTCGGACTGTTCGGAAGGCTCGGATATATACTTCCCTTTATCATATGGGTACTCACCCTGTTTATCATAGCCAACAAGGATAACGGGGTAAGTCCTGTGGGTATCGTATATGCAGTGCTGTTAAGTGCGGTACTCGGTGCGCTTATCCAGCTCGCTGCGGGCGGATATAATGAAGAGATAGGACTGTTTGAATATTTCACCAATTCAAGCCTTAATTATGAAGGTGAACAGGCTGCCTACGGCGGTTTGCTGGGCGGCATGTTTGTCAAGCTTTTATGTCCTTTGGTCGGAAAGGTTGCAACCGTACTGATACTTATAGCTCTGTTACTTATACTTTTTGTCCTTATGACCGGCAAGCCGTTTATCATGGCTGTATTTAAAAAGATCAGCCGTAGGATTGACGATTACAGGAAAAGAAGAAGCATAGAAAAAAGTGAGCAGGATATCTACGAGGATGAGGAAGATACACAGGATGAAGCATACAGTCATCCTAAGGTCAGATACGGAGTAAGACGGCTTCCGAGACAGAGAATGGGTACCATGAATGTCGAGTTCGGGAAAAAAGGGGAGAAAGCCGGGAAAGCAGCCGCATCCGATAAAAAATCCGAAGTTGATAAAAACAGAAAGAATGAACAAAAGAACAGCATAAAACCCGAAGAGACAAAGATAATCGAAGACAGCACAGATACCGGAAAGAGAAAGGCTCCCGAAAGCCTGTATATTCCCGGAGTAGGTAATGTCAGACTTGGTAAGGACGTATCTTCCGAGATAAGAGAAGAGGATTATACCGATGCCGATTTTGCGGAAGTCGGTGAAAACGAGCCCGGTCTTTCGGATATGTCTGAAGGATATAAAAGGGAAACTACGAGAAAACGCGATCCGTTTGAAGACAGCGGCAAGGTTACATCCATCGGCATGAAGAAGCTCCATTCGGGAAGCTTTGGAGCGGACAGGGACGATCCTTCAAGGATAGTGGACATAACAGCTCCGAAGATAGGTGATTTTGACAGCTTTACGGATGATTTCCGTGTGGATCTGTCGGAGGATGATGATCTTGACAATGATATAAAGGATTCCTTCACAGAAAACAGGATAAGTGATATCAGCGACATAAGCCGCCGTCAGGATGACATAAAAGAAAGACCTCTGGTAGATAAGAAGACTGCCGAGAGTGTCGATCAGGTCATAAAGGAATATGATGAGAAGCACCGGATTCCTTCCGCGGCTGAAAAAGACGAAGTCCAGGACAGTGCCGGCAAGGAAAAGACAGACAGTTTTAAGGAAAAGATAGTACCTGTGGCAGGGGCTGCAGTATTTACCGATATGACGAAGGAGCCTGCAAAACCTGCGGCACCCGTTATGCCGGAATATAAATTCCCTTCGGTCAGGCTGTTAAATAAAAGTAAGAGTCAGCAGGGCAATAACTCTTCAAAGAAGCTTGAACTTGAGAATACGATCAACAAGCTTCAGTCCACATTTGAGAGCTTCGGTGTAGGAGTTAAGGTAACGGATGCCAGCGTAGGTCCTACCGTTACAAGATACGAGCTGCTTCCGGATCAGGGAGTAAAGGTTAAGACCATCACCGCTTTAAGCGATGATATAAAGCTTGCTCTTGCAGCTCCCGAGATAAGGATCGAGGCGCCCATACCCGGAAAGGCAGCAGTAGGTATAGAGGTGCCCAATAAAGAGAGCGCACCTGTACTGTTCGGCGACCTTATAGATTCCGATGAGTTCAGGAACGCCAAGACAAATCTTGCATTTACCGTAGGTAAGGATATCGGAGGAAAATCGATCATATCGGATATCGGGGACATGCCCCATGCACTTATAGCAGGTGCTACAGGCTCGGGTAAGTCGGTATGTATCAACTCACTCATCATGAGTATCCTGTATAAAGCAAAGCCTACTGATGTCAAGATGATAATGATCGACCCCAAGCGTGTCGAACTGGTCGGATATAACGGTATACCGCACCTGATAGTACCGGTAGTCACCGATGTCAAAAAGGCAGCGGGAGCGTTGGCGTGGGCTGTAGCCGAGATGGACAACAGATACAAGCTTTTTGCGGATGCGGGTGTAAGAGACCTTGCGGCCTACAACAATCATATGATAGAAAAGTGGATGGAAGAAAGCAATGAGGGCGAATGTCCGGACAAGCTTCCACAGATAGTCATCATCGTAGACGAGCTTAACGACCTTATGATGACCGCCAACTCCAAGGATATCGAATCGGATATAGCACGTCTGACACAGCTTGCGCGTGCCTGCGGTATCCATGTTATCCTGGCAACGCAGCGTCCCAGCGTAAATGTTATCACAGGTACCATAAAGGCCAATATACCTACCAGGATCGCATTCTCCGTATCCTCGATAGTGGATTCACGTACCATCCTCGATCAAGCGGGTGCGGAAAAACTTCTCGGAAAAGGAGACATGCTGTATTATCCGAGAGGATATGCCAAGCCTGTACGTCTTCAGGGCGTATATGTTTCTGACAAAGAGGTTAACGATGTTGTTGACTTTATCAAGAAGCAGTATAAAGAGATGAAGTACAATGACATAGTAAGCCAGCATATAGATGCAAAGGCTGCAGGTAATACGCAGTCCAAAGATGAAGGATCACAGCAGGATCAGGATGCAAATGACGAGTTCTTTGAGGATGCTGCAAGACTTATAATAAAGAAGCAGAAGGCATCCGTCGGTATGCTGCAGCGTGAGTTCAGGATAGGCTTTAACCGTGCGGCCAGGATCATGGACAGCCTTGCAGAGGACGGCGTGGTAGGTCCCGAGGAAGGTACCAAGCCCAGAAAGATACTTATGAGCCTTGAAGAATTTGAAGCTTATCTGGCACAAAAAGGACAATAAGAAGTATCGAAAATATTTTTTGAAAAATGTATTGACAAACGAACATTAGTTTGCTATTATGATTTTTGTAAGATCCAGTGTAAAAGTGTGTAAAGAAGTAAAGTGTGTAATCAAAGGAAAGGGGAGCCGTATTTACGGCATCTGATTTATGGCTAGAGAAAAAGAGAGCAAAACTATCGCAGCAGATGACAACAGACAGAGAGCATTGGAGTCTGCTCTTGCACAGATCGAGAAGAACTTCGGAAAAGGTTCTGTCATGAAGCTTGGGGATAAAAGCGCCCATATGAACATTGAGACGGTATCGACCGGATGCCTGAGCCTGGATCTGGCTTTAGGCCTCGGCGGAGTACCTAAGGGCAGGATCATAGAGATCTACGGACCGGAGTCCAGCGGTAAGACCACAGTTGCACTTCATATGGTGGCAGAGGTCCAGAAGAGAAACGGCATAGCCGGATTTATAGATGCAGAGCATGCACTTGATCCCGTATATGCTAAGAATATCGGAGTAGACATTGACAATTTATATATTTCCCAGCCTGATAACGGCGAGCAGGCACTTGAGATAGCTGAGACCATGGTACGTTCCGGCGCTGTTGATATCATCATCATCGACTCGGTAGCAGCACTTGTTCCCAAGGCTGAGATAGAGGGCGATATGGGTGATTCCCATGTCGGACTCCAGGCAAGGCTTATGTCCCAGGCATTGAGAAAGCTTACAGGCGTTGTAAGCAGGACGAACTGCATAGTGGTATTTATCAACCAGCTCCGTGAGAAGGTCGGCGTTATGTTCGGTAATCCGGAGACAACCACAGGCGGCCGTGCTTTGAAGTTCTATTCATCCGTAAGAATGGATGTACGCAGGATCGACAGCATCAAGAGTGCCGGCGAAGTTATAGGTAACAGGACCAGAGTCAAGGTAGTAAAGAACAAGATCGCACCTCCTTTCAAGGAAGCAGAGTTCGATATCATTTACGGTAAGGGTATCTCTAAGATAGGTGATATCATCGATCTTGCAGCCAATGACAATATCATAGTTAAGAGCGGATCATGGTTCTCGTATAACGGAGAAAAGATCGGACAGGGCAGGGACAATACCAAGCAGTTCCTTGCTGAGCATCCCGAGATTGCTGACGAGATCGAGAAAAAGGTACGCGACAAGTATGTTATAAAACCCGAAGATGTCGAGGAAGAGCCGGATGAGGAGCTTCCTGAGGATTTAGAGGATTAAATATCATTACATATATAACAAAATATAAGGGCAGGTATTATGGTAGTGTTCAGACTGCCATTTACCTGCCCTTAGAGTATCTGAAGATTTGGTGTTGTTTCTGTAACATCACCGCACATATTACAGGGAGATACTAAATGGAAATTACATTGAAAAATACGATCACGAAAAAGACTCCCGTATATGCCGCAGGAGAGCTTTTGGGAGCTCTGTATCCGAAGGAACTGGCATTATACGGTCTTGAGGACGGGGTGGATATTTCGGAAGAAACGGTGGAAAAGATTCTGAAAGAGACCCTGATCCCGAGAGCCAAAAGGTATGCGATGAACCTTCTGGTAAAGTCGGACAAGACGGAAACGGAGCTTTTACGCAAGCTTAAAAGTGCCGGATACGGGGAGACGGCCGGACAGGCCGCTTTAGAGTATGTAAGGAGTTTTCATTATATTGATGAACTCCGGACTGCAGAAAGCTATATAAGGACCAAAATGGATTATTCCAGTGAAAAGGAGATCCGATATAAGCTGGAGGAAAAGGGTATAAATTCTGAGACTATAGATATGGCCTATGACAATATCCTTGAAGATGGTACGGAGGAAGATCCGGAGTTAAAGGCGGCATTGAACTTTGTACGTAAGAAGTTCGGAGGAAGGGCTGAGCAGGAAGAGGAGCTTTCCTATGAAGAAAAACAGAAGATAATGGTTGCCGCATTCAGAAAAGGATTCAGGCAGGAAAGCATAAAAAATGCACTTAAAACATTGAATATAACATATTAAAACTATTCAAATTGACTGTTTACTTTTTAATGTAATGTGTGGTATTATCATATTCTGTAATCATACAGGTATTGGTCTGTGACCGGTTATTCGAAGATCATGGATCGATGCAGTATTTTAGGAAACAAGGAGATCAAGATGAAAAGGATTAAGTATTTACTTTTAACCTGTCTGCTTATCATGGCCATGGCACTTTCGGCATGTTCGGGAGACAGTGATGAGGAAGAAACATCGGGCAGAAGACGCCGTAACGGTAATGATACGGTGGATGTCACCGGAACCCCTACCGAAGAGGTGACTCCTACTTCGGAGCCTTCACCTACATCCGAAGTGACACCTACGGCTGAGCCTACTTCTACGCCTGCTCCTACAGAGGAGATAACTCCTACTATGACAGAGCCAACTTTTACGCCTACTCCTACCGAGGAGCCCGGGATCGGTACCGGTAAGTACGCCGAGGAGGACCTTGAGTATGACAAGCCGGAGTTTATAGCAATAGGTATAGCAGAGAGAAGCGATGAGGAATGGGCAGAAGATACGGAAAATCCTCATAAGGTTATAGAAGCCAGCTTCAATCCCGTGCTCATAGGGGCAGAGGACAAGGTAAAATATCCGGCTCTTGCAGAAGCACTTGAGTATCAGAGATCAGAAGATGAAAGAATGATCGAAGATGCTATGAGAAATTACCGTGACATGTATACAGAGTACGGTGAGTGCGAGGATCTCTTATACTTTGAATATGACAGTTATAATGTATTAAGATCTGATTCTTACGTTGTAAGTCTTGAAAATGTAAATTCAAGCTATGCAGGCGGAGCACATCCTTATACCGCAAAGAAGGGTATATCCATCGATCCTGCTACCGGTGATCATCTTAAGATATCGGATATATGTAACGATTGTGATTCCCTCGCTGAGATGATCGCATACAGATTAGAGGCAAAGTACGGATTATGGTCAGACAGGGAAGAGGACAGTGAGTTCTTTGACGGTGCTATATCTTATATTAAAGAGCAGATAGCAAAAGACAGGATATCTTTTGCAGTCGGCAATGAGGGTGTTACCTTCTATTTCTCACCTTATGAACTGGACGGTACATCTTATGCAGACGGCAATCTGACTGCCACATTCTCATTCTATGACACCATACTTGTGGATGAAGGTGAGCCGAAGCTTGTAGGCCTGTTTAAGAAAAAATACCGCACCGTTCCCGATAAATACATGAGAACCCTGTCTTTAGGCAGTGTAGCAGAAGTAAGGAATCTTGTTTCCGATGATGACGGAGAGTTCGATACATTATGCGTAAGTGCTCTTGAGTATGATGAGTGGGGCGATTTCAACGGTATCGGCGTACAGATCAACGGAGAGACAGTATTTAAGGACGAATCCATCTTCGGTTATGAAAACGATATGTACCTTTACAGAAATGATATCGATGAGACATCATTTATAATCATACATCTTGTCCAGACAAGCGAGGACGATGAAATGTATGTCTTAGCTATAGGCGAAGACGGTAAAGTGACTGTGGCCCAGAACGAGGAATACGGTATTCAGCCTGTAAGCATCGTAAGCAGATACGGCGAGGAAGAATGGGACAGTGACTATTCTCATAAGACATTATTTGATCCCGACGGATTCTTGGCATATGTAAGAAATGATCTTTTGGGTACCACCTTTGTAACAGGAACATACTACATCACAGATGAGGGTGCGATCGCACGCAAAGGTAAGTATCTTGATTACCGTAACGGATTTGAACTTACCTTAAAACAGGATTTCAAGGCAGGAATGATCGATCCCGATCACATGTTCAATGAAGATTCGGATGCACCCGGAGAATTCGATATCGAGGTAGAGCTTAAGGCCGGAGAGAAGATATATCCTAAGAAGACAGACGGTGACAGGCGCGTATTCTTTACCACCGACAACGGCGAATGGGGCATGATCCAAATGGATGAAGGCTTCGGATATCTTAACGGAACAGGTATATGGGATATCTTTGACGGTATTAACTTTGCTGATTGATGCAATATAACAAAACACTGTTTTTGTACAAATGTCCGCTATATGCGGACATTTTTTTTGTTTTTAAAAAAAGGTGTTGCAAATCATATTTTAATCTGTATAATGGTATTTGGTGAAAATTGGAAAAATTTTAATCATGGAGGTAAACGATGAGTAACTCAACAAAATTGTCCGCACGCGACCGTATTGCCACGCTGCTGGACGACAATAGTTTTGTAGAGATCGGTGCGCTTGTTACCAAGAGAAATACCGATTTTAATCTACAGACAAAAGAAGCGCCTTCAGATGGTGTAATCACCGGATACGGCGTTATAAACGGAGCTCCTGTATATGTATACAGCCAGGATGCTTCAGTACTTGCCGGTACTATCGGCGAGATGCACGCAAAGAAGATCGCCAATGTTTATGATCTTGCTATGAAGTGCGGCACACCCGTTATCGGACTTATTGACTGCGCAGGTTTAAGACTTGAGGAAGCTACCGATGCTCTTGAGGGTCTCGGTGAGATCATGTCAAGACAGGCTCTTGCTTCAGGACTTATCCCCCAGATTGCAGCAGTATTCGGAAAGTGCGGCGGTGGCTTAGGCATTTCTGCTAACATGAACGATTTTGTATTTGCTACAGAAGAAGCTAAACTTTTTGTAAACACTCCCAATGCCATCAAGGGCAACAATGAGGGCAAGTGTGATTCTGCTTCAGCAGCATTTAAGGCTGAGTGCGGTGAGATTGCTTATGTGGGAAAGGATGACGTTGAAGTACTTAACGCCGTTAGAGAGCTTGTATCACTTATTCCTTCCTGCAATGAGGATGAGGCTTTTGCAGCTGAGTCTACAGACGATCTTAACCGTGAGACTCCTGAGCTTGCTTCATTACTTGCTGACGGCGCTAAGGCAGCTGCGGCACTTGGTGATGACAATGCTTTCTTTGAGATTAAGAAGGATTTCGGAAAGTCAATGGTTACAGGCTTTATAAAGCTTGACGGTGCTACCGTAGGTGTAGTTGCCAACAGAACAGCAATTTTAGGCGATGACGGAAAGGCTTCCGAAAAGTTTGATCCCCTTCTTACCGTAAACGGTATGAGAAAGGCATTTACATTCGTTAACTTCTGTGATTCGTTTAATATACCCGTACTTACTCTTACCAACGCTGAAGGCTTCTGCAATTGCTGCTTAGACGGTGAGAAGAGAATGGCTACAGCTGCTGCAAAGCTTACAGCCGCTTTTGCCAATGCTACAGTACCGAAGGTTAACCTTATCGTAGACAAGGCCATCGGTTCAGCATACACAGTTATGAACTCAAAGGCACTTGGTGCTGATATGGTATTTGCGTTAGAGGGCGCACAGGTTGGTCCTATGAAGCCTGAGCTTGCAGCACAGATCGTTGCTGCTGACGGCGACAAGACCGCTAAGGCAGACGCTGAGGCTATGATCAAGGCTCAGATTTCTGCAGAGGCTGCTGCAAGACGCGGATATGTTGATAATATCATTACTGCTGATTCAGCAAGAAAGAACCTCGTTTATGCTTTCGAGATGCTCTATTTAAAGGAAGAGGGCCGTCCCGACAAGAAGCATGGAACTATTTAAGTGAGGTAGTGCTATGACATTAAATACTTTATTATCCGTATTTTTCCTTGCAAGCGAAGCAGGTGAAGATATAACATTCGGCGAGGCAGGTCTTAATACAGCCATGGGCTTGGGAATCGTGTTCCTTGCCCTTGCATTTATCGCGCTTGTTATTGCGTTAGAGGGAAAAATATTCGGTGCTTTAGGTAAAAAGAAGGCAGCGCCTAAGACTCCGGAAGTAACGACAGCACCGGCTCCCGCTGTGACCGATGAGGTTGAGGAGGAGAGCGATGATACAGAACTTGTAGCTGTCATCACCGCTGCCATTTATGCATATGAGGCTGAGAACGGCGGAGAAGTACCTGCTGACGGCCTTGTGGTAAGAAGCATCAGAAGACTCGGCTATGCCAGATGATTGACATAAGACAGATTATCAGATTATCGATTGTTAAATGAAATACATTAGGAGGTTATATCCATGAAAAATTATACCATTACAGTTAATGGCAATGTTTATGAAGTTTCAGTAGAAGAGGGCGGTGCCGGTGCAGCTCCCGCTGCAGCAGCAAGCGCACCCAAGGCAGCACCTAAGGCAGCACCCAAAGCAGCACCCAAGGCAACAGGCGCAGCAGGCAGCGTAAAGATCGAGGCTCCCATGCCCGGCAAGATCCTTGGTATCAAGGCTAACGTTGGTGATACAGTTAAGAAGGGCCAGGTTATCATGATCCTTGAAGCCATGAAGATGGAGAACGAGATCGTTGCTACACAGGACGGAACAGTTGCAAGTATCAATGTAGCAGTTAACGCAGCTGTTGAAGCAGGCGATATTCTTGCAACATTAAACTGATAACAGGAAGTAATTCTATCGGCCTTTCTTTTGGATGGCAGAATTATATAAGTCATCATACGGAGGGTTTTCTACAATTTTAAAAGAAACGGAGAGTTTTATGGATTACGTAATTGATACATTGAGCAACCTTGCCGAGCAGACGGGTTTCGCGAAGCTCGGATGGGGCAATATCCTCATGATCCTGGTTGCATTCATATTTTTGTATCTGGCCATAGGAAAAGGCTTTGAGCCGCTCCTTCTCGTTCCGATTTCATTTGGTATGCTTCTTGTTAATATGTATCCTGAAATCATGTACGAAAAGGGAGAGGTCTTGGCCGATGGTACTGTAGTTGAGAGTACCGGATTGCTCAGATACTTCTTTACTCTTGATGAGTGGGGCATAATGCCTTCACTGATATTCATGGGTGTAGGTGCGGGTACGGACTTCGGTCCCCTTATCGCTAACCCTGTCAGCTTCCTTTTGGGAGCAGCTGCTCAGCTTGGTATTTTCGTAGCATACTTACTTGCTATCGTATTCGGCTTCAACGGAAAAGCAGCTGCAGCTATCTCCATCATCGGTGGTGCTGACGGCCCTACATCTATATTCCTTGCCGGAAAACTCGGTCAGACAAACCTTATGGGACCTATCGCAGTAGCGGCATATTCCTACATGTCACTGGTTCCCATCATCCAGCCGCCTATCATGAAGCTGTTTACGACTGATAAGGAAAGAAAGATCAAGATGACACAGCTTCGTCCGGTTACAAAGCTTGAAAAGATACTTTTCCCTGTAATCATTACAGTTGTTGTAGTACTTATACTTCCGAGTACCGCTCCTCTTATCGGTATGCTGATGCTTGGTAACCTGTTCAGAGAGTGCGGCGTTGTTAAGCAGCTTACCGAGACAGCTTCCAACGCGCTTATGTACATCGTAGTTATCCTTCTTGGTACTTCCGTTGGTGCATCTACCAGCGCTGAAGCATTCCTTAAGGCAGATACATTAAAGATCGTTGCATTAGGACTTATTGCATTCGCTTTCGGTACCATGGGTGGTGTGCTTTTAGGAAAGCTCATGTGTGTACTTACGCATGGAAAGATCAATCCTTTGATCGGTTCCGCAGGTGTATCCGCGGTTCCTATGGCAGCGCGTGTATCTCAGAAGGTCGGTGCTGAATACGATCCCACGAACTTCCTGCTCATGCATGCTATGGGACCTAACGTAGCCGGTGTTATCGGTACTGCGGTTGCAGCCGGTGTATTCATGGCTATTTACGGAGTAAAATGATTAAAAACATTAAATAGTTCACCTTTTATCAAGCCTTCCCCTTGAGGGGAATATATCGCAATACGAAGTGTTGCGATGCCCCTCTGGCGAAGAGGTGTCAGCCAAAGGCTGACGGATGAGGTGTACGCGATGTTATATTTTGAATAGAAAGGAAATATATAAAAATGGCTGAAAAAAGACCGGTAAAAATAACTGAGACCATCCTCCGTGATGCTCATCAGTCTCTTATAGCTACAAGAATGCCTACCGAGCTTATGCTTCCCATCGCACCTAAGATGGATGAGGTAGGATATCATTCAGTAGAGTGCTGGGGTGGTGCTACATTTGATGCATGTCTCAGATTCTTAAAGGAAGATCCCTGGGAGAGACTTAGAAAGCTTAAGGCTTGCTTCAAGAAGACTAAGCTTCAGATGCTTTTCCGCGGACAGAACATATTAGGTTACAATCATTATGCAGATGACGTAGTTGAGTATTTTGCTCAGAAGTCAGTTGCAAACGGTATTGATATCGTAAGAATTTTCGACTGCTTAAACGACCTTCGTAACCTTGAGACAGCTGTAAAGGCTACCAAGAAGGAAGGCGGACATGCACAGATCGCTCTTTCTTATACATTAGGTGATGCTTATACCTTAGAGTATTGGGAGAAAACAGCTAAGCAGATCGAGGAACTCGGTGCAGATTCCATCTGTATCAAGGATATGGCAGGCTTACTTGTTCCTTACGAGGCTACACGTCTTGTTAAGGCATTAAAGTCAGGATCAAAGCTTCCCATCCAGTTACATACACATTACACCTCAGGTGTAGCTTCCATGACATACTTGAAGGCTGTTGAGGCAGGCTGTGACATCATCGATACAGCTATGTCACCTCTTTCAATGGGTACATCACAGCCCGCTACCGAGGTTATGGTAGAGACCTTCCGCGGTACAGAGTATGACACAGGACTTGACCAGAACTTACTTGCAGAGATCGCTGCTTACTTTGCTCCTTACAGAGAGGAGTGCTTAAAGAACGGCCTTCTTAATCCTAAGGTTATGGGCGTTAATATTAAGACATTACAGTATCAGGTTCCCGGCGGTATGCTTTCGAACCTCGTATCCCAGCTTAAGGAAGCACATGCTGAAGATAAATTTGAGGCAGTGCTCGAGGAAGTTCCCCGCGTTCGTAAAGACTTCGGTGAGCCTCCGCTTGTTACACCTTCAAGCCAGATCGTTGGTACTCAGGCAGTTCTTAACGTACTTCAGGGCGAGAGATATAAGATGGTTACAAAAGAGTCCAAGAAGATCCTTTCAGGTGAATTCGGACAGACCATCAAGCCTTTCAACAAGGAAGTACAGAAGAAGTGCATCGGCGATGTAAAGCCCATCACCTGCCGTCCCGCAGATCTTATCAAGCCTCAGCTTCCTCAGTTCAAGGAGGAGTGCAAGGAGTGGATCCAGCAGGAAGAGGATGTTCTTTCATACGCTCTGTTCCCTCAGGTTGCTACTGACTTCTTCAAGTATCGTCAGGCACAGCAGAAGGGTGTGGATGTAGTCGCAGCCGATAAGGAAAATAAGGCTTATCCTGTTTGATATTTCATCTATGACCTTGTTGCTGAAAAATACTCTCCTGACCAAGGTCGTCCCAGTATGGATCCTGTAATGCTTCTCAAAAAAAGAGTGCTATGCATAAAATCAACGCGGTTTTGAAATCTAAAGGTTTTCAAAACCGCGTTTGTCTTTAATCTGAAAACCTCTGAGACTAATTGGTCTTAGAGGTTTTATTTGCATTTCCTTATGTTATATGCTATGATACACAGTGTTAAAAATGACGAAAGGAGCATACCGGATATGATGGCATCAGTTGAAAAATATAAATCCGTAGCAGTATATTTACTAATAGCTGCCATACTGGTTCTGTACCTGAATGTACAGGGTAAAAATCCCCCTAAAGTATTTAATGCTCCTGAAAACTGTTACACTTTAGCTACTGCGGAACAATTTGTATCTTTCGTCCCTTTGAGGATAACGGACTATAAAGAAAGCATTGAAAACAGACTGAATAAAATCTGTCCTAAAGCATATATGTCCGGCTCAACCTTGTTCCAATGTGTAGGATTGATTCCACTCTGTTTAATGGCTTTGGCTAAATTCCTAATCCGCAGAGAACGGGTAAAGAACATTTTCACATGTGTATTTCAGAGATGGAGATACATTGTAGAATATATATATTATAAAAGTTTTACACGCGCTTTCCTTTTTTAGAAAATACGGCATATGCCGAAACTAAAAAAGGAGAAAAAATGGATAATAATATAGCAGTCTATATTTATGTAGGTGTTTGTTCACTTATAGCTATCTGTGCAACAATATACGCATACAGAAGTGAAAAACAGGCAACCAGGGAAGCTAACGAGGCAGAAAAAGCCAAGAAAGAAGCTACCGAAAAAAGAGAAAACAAGTAAGAGGAATAAATATGCGTAAGACGAAAATAATATGTACTATAGGTCCGGCAAGCGATAATGAGGAAGTGTTGACGCAGATGTGTTTAGCCGGGATGAATGTTGCCAGACTAAATTTCTCACATGGTACACATGAAGAGCATTCTAAAAGGATTGAACTTATAAAGGCCGTGAGGGAGAAACTCTCCCTGCCTATTGCCATAATGCTTGATACCAAAGGACCAGAGTACAGGATAGGTAGTTTTGAAAATCATAAGGCAAGGATTGAAGACGGAGCAGAGTTTATATTTACAACCGACGATATTGTCGGAAATAGTGGCATCGTATCAGTAAGCTACAAGGATTTGCCAAAAGAAGTCAGTGCAGGCGACAAAATTCTTGTGAACAATGGCCTTCTGATTTTTGAAGTAAAAGAAATTACGGATAAGAATATTATCTGCAATACTATTGTCGGAGGTGAAATTTCTGACAGAAAGAGTATGAATTTCCCTAATCATGTTTTAAAGGGTGATTACCTGAGCGAAGCTGATAAATCTGACATTTTGTTTGGAATATCAAAGGATATCGACTTCGTTGCAGCTTCTTTTGTTTCTAATAAAAGTGACATACTGTCTCTCAGAAATTTCCTAAATGAGAATGGGGGAAAGGATATCGATATTATAGCTAAAATAGAGAACCGTTCCGGAGTAGATAATATTGATGAAATCTGTGAGATAGCTGATGGCATTATGGTCGCAAGAGGTGATCTGGGAGTTGAGATTCCTTTTATGGAGGTTCCTGCTGTTCAGAAATACTTGATAAAGAAGTGCCGTATGCTGGGTAAGAGAGTTATTACGGCTACCGAAATGCTGGAGTCAATGATAAACAATCCGAGACCTACTAGAGCTGAGATATCCGATGTTGCTAACGCGGTATATGACGAGTCTTCCGCTATAATGCTTTCGGGTGAGACTGCATCCGGCAAACATCCCATAGAGGCAGTAAAAAATATGGCTGAGATAGCTGAATATACTGAAAACCATATTGATTATCGTAAGAGATTCAAATCGGCAGATTATGTCATAAAGAACAACTTAGATGCACTTTCACACTCCACATGCTCAATGGCCATAGATACTGGTGCAAAGGGTATAGTAGTAAGCTCGCTTTCGGGAGTAACTGTCCGTATGGTTAGTCGTTTCAGATGTCCTGTGGATATCATAGGAATGACTACTTCTGAAAAAGCATGGAGAAAGCTGAATTTAAGCTGGGGTGTTACACCTGTTATGAGTGAAGAATTCAACTCTGTAGATGTCATGTTTTACCATGCCATGAGATATGTAAAGGAAGTCTTTAAGTTGAACAAAGGTGATAATGTTGTTCTGACCGGAGGCCAGACAAGCGGAAAGTCAGGCAACACCAATACCATAAGACTTGAAGTGGTTGGTTGAAGATTTAAATGGAGATTGTACTTTGAGTAAAAAGATAAAGTTTAAGATAAGTGAGTTAAGCCCTAAGACTTTTCTGGTATTACTTTTAGCCGGGATAATAAATGCTTTTGGGGTTACGATGTTCCTGTTTCCTGTCAAATTATATGATAGTGGGATATCGGGGCTTTCGATGCTGCTGGATCAGGTAACGCCTAAAAACTTTACGTTGTCCATTTTCCTTATTATTCTAAATATTCCAATTTTCGCCTTTGGATTACGTAAGCAAGGTGTTTTATTTACTATATATTCAATATTTACAGTAGCAGTTTATTCGTTTGCTTCATTCTTGATAATGGACGTTCTGCCGATAGATGTTTCTTTTATATCTCCGTTGGCGGGTACAGACCTTCTGTTATGCGCAATATTTGGCGGAATCATATCAGGCATAGGCAGTGGATTGACTATAAGGTATGGCGGAGCCATAGATGGAATAGAGGTTCTTTCAGTAATTTTTTCAAAAAAGCTTGGAATTTCCATTGGTGGTTTTGTTCTTGTTTTTAACGTCATCTTATATATTATCTGTGGTATTGCTATAAGCAGCTGGATATTGCCGCTGTATTCCATTGTTACATATTATATTGGCTCGAAAACAGTTGATTTTGTTGTCGAAGGTATCGATAAATCTAAGTGTGCGATGATAGTAACCACACATGCTTCTGAGATATCTGATGCACTTGCTGACAATTTTGAATCAAGCGGAACAATCGTAGATGCGATAGGCGGATACACAAAGAAGCCTAAAAACATCATTTACTTTATCGTAAACAGATTTCAGATAAACAGATTAAAGAAAATTGTACATTCCATAGATCCTTCGGCTTTTATATCACTTCAGGATGTTTCGGATATTATAAGAAAAAATGAAAATTAAAAATATACCGTCAGTGGATTTGACCTCTGGCGGTATTATTCGTGTTACCAATTTGAAAAATATATTTGTAGTTTCCTTAACGGATTCTTGGAGGAATTAAATGAAAATATTCGCACTAGTTTTATTTGTTTTAATGTATGTTTTAATGATTGTTAAGCCTAAATACAGGCCTGTATATGCAATTGCGGTAGCTGTTATTTTTATAGTTTTAGGAATAATGCCGCTTAGTAATTTGGTTTCGACTATCAATTGGAATGTGCTCATGATGATAGCCGGTACAATGATTATAGTTTATTATTTTATTGCTTCAAAAATGCCAAATCTGCTGGCTGATATTTTGCTAGCAAAATCAAAGAATGTCTTATGGGTAACAATATTTTCCTGCTATATACGATAGTAGTATGGGGGTCAGTGCTGATTTCGGCGTTTGTCGACAATATTCCATACGTTGCTACGATGCTTCCGGTACTTACGGCTGTTACTGCTTCGCTCGGAATAGAACCATAT
>JAFRSU010000040.1 GCA_017427415.1 Lachnospiraceae bacterium
TTAGCCAAAGTCAATAGGATTGACTGGATTATAGCACGATTTGAGGGAAATATGCCTCAAAAAATCGCTCAGAAATGGTCCTAATTTACATTTGTGTTATTTTGTGAGGAAGAAGTATTAGATTAGTTTTTCATTCAAGGCAGATAATCAGAGTAGGATAACCATACTCAGCAAGGGAATTAAGAGATTAGATTATTTAGGAGGAAAAGACCATGATTAGAAAGATAATAGGCATTATCTTTGCCGCAGTTTTGTTGGTCGCATGTTTTATTAAAGTTGTTTTAGCTTTATTTGGCATTGCTTTGATGGTAGTAGCTTGGCTGATATAACGGAGCATCAGAATGACAGGGGCCTTTTGACCTCCAAGCCTGTTGTTGGTCCTGTTAATATTTCATAAATAACGGGCTTTTATTATGACAAGTAATTTTGAAAATTATATAATGTCATTAATGATTTCTGTTGAGACGGGAGACTATTATGGCTAAGATACGAATCACAAGTAACCCCTATGCCAAGCTGATTAAATATGCTCGTTGGAGTGAAGAAACAGAAGCCTGGCAGGATATCAACTATAACGATAATCCGGATAGCAAATTAATAAGTGATGATCTGACAACGAATTTTTTCCCTTTCAAGCTATTCTTGAAGATTGGGTTGAGCACGGAGGTTTATCATGAGTGGTTTTGTTGACACAGTTGCTAAAGCCTCAGAAGTAACAAAGATTGATTCTAATCAGCCTGCTCACAGGTTTGATGCTGACAAACGGATTGATGCTGAGAAAACAGAATCAAATGACAGTAAAGAAAAACGATTTGATCCAGACAAACGTATTGATGTAAAGGAACAGTTAGAAAAAGCTATAGAACAGTATAAGCAGGAATTGATCGACAATTCGCCATTCCCTGATACGCTTAATCTTGACGATCTTAGGCCTGATAATATTGCCAGGCAGCCCAAAGAAAAGGTTCAAGAGAAACGCAACGATTTTAAGTACAGAAAGAATGATCTCATTAAAGAGTGGGAGAACCAAACTGGGAAAGAATGGCCCAGATATAAAGAAGATGTAAAAAGAGATGGCGTTGTAGTTGCTAGAGCCGGAGAATTATATGATGCACATCATATAAAACCCTTATGTTGGGGTGGTGAGAATACGGCATCTAATATAACTCCGATGGAGTGGGGGCCACACCACTTGAATGTTCATGGAGCAGATAGTGGGTATAATACGGCATTAAAATTGGTTTAGTAATATGGAGGCAATATAGATGGATATTAAGCAGTACCTAGAATTAATAAAGGTAAATGAGATTAATCAAGACTTTGTAAATAATGTCGAAAAGCTCTACAAAAACGCTTTGACAGAAGAGTTAAAGCATATTGTATCTATTGTCTTGGATGATTATTTTATTAGCCAAAACTGCAGGGTTTTATCAGCAACTGAAATACTTAGAACAGAATATTTTACCGGTGTAGATTTTACTGAGCTTGCTATGATTCCGATAGTTGACTGTAAAGATGATGATTACATAGTTTATAATTTTGCGACTCAGAAATTTGAAATGTATAACATATATGATGAAGTATCATTCAGAGAAGCAGATAACTTGGAAACTTTGATAGAAACAATGGAATGAAGAGATATTTGGCCGCTGGTTCAAATTGAATGTCTGAACACCTTAAGTGGGATTTTCCTTAAATCAATCTAAGCCTTAGAGAAATCTAAGGCTTTTTTCGTCCAGCACAATAAGGGCATCCATGCCCTCTGGTTCTGTCAGCGATCCTGGATTTCCACTCGTGTCCGTTTTCACATTGCCAGACAACCACCTTATTTGAAGATGGCGAGTAATCATAAGGGGTGTCAGGATTTTTATCAGACCAGGAACTAGCTATCTCAGGGTATTCTGTCTGCAGATCGTTATATCCTTTAAGAACGGCTCTGTGGTTGCAATACGGACATCCGCTGCCTAAGAGAACGCGGTTTTTAACGAAAGCATCCCATTCATGACCTTTTTCGCAGACCCACCGGACCTTAATATGGGAGCCGCAGGAAACATCAGAAGGGGACAAGAGGTTGGTTTTAGACCACTGGGCGAGAAGATCGGGTCTTTCCTCTGCCAAAGATTTGCGTTTCATAGGGGAAGATCGTCTAAACACATGTAATACACGCCGATTCTTTTGATCTTATCGTTATATATAAACGGAATATTCTCGGTTCTGAAAAGTGATTTCCTTAGCTGATTGAGAAGAAAAGCCAGGGAACCACACCAAGTAACAGTCATAAACACCTCCTTCTGGGAACAGATTAGTCCGGAATAAAGGTGTTTTCCAATGTGCGATTGGAATCATCAGGGGAATATATATATATCTACATATGAAAAAACGGTCCTCATCAGCTGAGAACCGTTTTGAAAGGGCTAATCTGACCGATATTTCGCAAAAAGTAGTACTAAAGTAGTACTAACTCATTTTCAGGTTCTATCAGAACCTCGAAAACCCTTTATTTATTGGGCTTTGCGAAACCCTTTGATTATTTTGGCGGAGAAGGGGGGATTCGAACCCCCGCGCCAGTTGCCCGACCTAAAGCTTTAGCAAAGCCTCCCCTTCGGCCTCTTGGGTACTTCTCCATGCCTGCGAAAAGAATAATAACATAAAGGTATTTTAAATGCCACCTCGAAAACCATAATAAAGCGCCTGAGACTTCACAAACGGGATTTGAGGATGTAAAATGCCCCGGTTAACTAATTGGAATAACTTTTAAATATATAGAAAAAAAGTCTTAAAAAGACGAAAAAAGTCCTTGACAGAATAGGTCCGCCGAATTAGAATAATCAAGCACTTTGACGGAGGCACGTAAAAAGCGTGCGCAGAAA
>JAFRSU010000041.1 GCA_017427415.1 Lachnospiraceae bacterium
AAATTCCCTTTTGGTACTCGCTGAAGCGCAGTCCACCTGGACGGTCAACATTCTCCCACGAATGCTCATGTACCTCAGTGAAACCTGGAACAGATACTTCGCAGAAACAAACGCTGACCTGTACGGAAGTAAGAAAATAGAAGTTCCAAAGCCCGAATTATATGTAATTTTTACAGGAGATAAGGATACCATCCCGCCGGAAATATGCTTCAAGGACGAATTTTTCAATGGTCAAAATATTGACATCGACATAAGAGCAAAGATTCTTGCCGGTGGTTCCAATGATATTATTAGTCAGTATGTTACTTTTTCAAAAGTAGCTACTGATATGATAAAGAAATATGGTAAAACATCTGAAGCGATAAAAGAAACCCTACGAATATGTAAGGATAAAAGCATCCTCGTTGAATATCTAAAAGAAAGGGAGGCGGAAGTCATGAGTATAATGGAAGCTTTGTTCGACCAAGAAGAAGTAACCAGAAGATATGGCATTGCACTGGAAAAGGCAAAGGCAGAAGAAATTGCAAAAAATATGATTGATGATAATGTTCCGGTTGACAGCATAGCCAAGTATACTGGCCTAAGTCCCGAGCAAATTGTCGAGCTTGCCAGCTTCCAGACCGTGTGAAGCAAAAGTCATGAACATAATGGAAGTTTTGTTCAACCAAGAAGAAGTAACCAGAAGATGGCATTGCGCTGGGAAAGGCAAAAGCTGAAGAAATTGCCCGTAATCTCAAATCTCAGGGTAAGCTCACCGAAGAGGATATTGCTGAATGTACAGGTCTGTCGCCTGATGAAGTGAGAAATCTGCAATATCTACAGACAGTGTAAACACAAAAATGATTTTCAGTGAAAAGACGGGAGGTTAACACTCCCCGTACAAAGACTTTCTGGCAACAGAAAACCATACAGCATCTTCAGAAGCGATGCGACGCTTCTAACAACAGGCCAAACAGAAACCGCCCTTCAAGGTGGTTTTTGTTTTTTTGTAGGTTTTTTTGTAGGTTTTTGTGTCTGGAATCTACTCTGAAACGAGCGATAGATTTCCGCCAGGAATTAAAGCCACGATAAAGATAGAAGAGTGGCAATCGCCTCTCCGAGGGCTCAGGGTTCTGCCCTGAGAACCCGCCAGGAACTCCGTCCCTGGACCCGTATTTGTGGGCTCTGCCCACACCCGTCCTTCGGAACGGCAGGGGCCGATGCGCTGCATCGACCTTGTTTTCAAGGATTATCCGCGATGGATTTGTCAAGGGACTTTCGCGGCATATCCTCGCCTGCAAAGTTCGCAGGCTCCGGTATTCCACGGTTCCCTTGACAAATCCATCCGCTCCATATAAGAGAGTTATATAACTCTTATACGATATTTACATAATAGTTTTATGATAGTTTTATGATACTTATATGATGCTTTTATGATGCTTTTATGATGTTCGTATAATAATTTGTTATATAATCGTTGTATAATACTTGTATAACACTTGTATAATGCAAGTATTATACTCATATATTAGATGTATTTAGCATATATTATATGTGATGCTTTGATGTATTCTGCTCTGCAATAGATATATACTTGTACACCGTTGTTCTCGACACCCTCAGCATTCCGGCAAACTCCGTGATGTTAATCTGTTTGTTCTTATAAATATTATAGGCTTTCCAGAACTGAAGCGGGAGAGTAGCAGCCGTTGTTTTCTCCCTGCCGATTTTCTTGCCTTTTGCAGCTGCATTCTTCATGCCAGACTTGACACGCTGGGAGATAATGTTACGCTCCATCTCGGCAAACACGCCCCACATCTTTATCATTCCCTCGGTCATAGGATCCAGTTCGCCCTTGCTGCAGTCCACCACGAAGGATCCTCCGATGTTGAGGATGAGCTTTTTATCCTGCACGGTCTGAAGGATCTCGCACAGGTGCTTAGTTGATCTCGTAAGCCTTGAAACTTCCGTAGTGGCTATGGTATCGCCTTCCCCGGCTATATCCAGGAGCTTTTGTAGCTCCACACGATCATCCTTCGTGCCTTTTTCGTACTCCCAGTAGATGTATTTGTCCTCGGACACGCCGAGAGAGAAGAGTTCCCGTTTCTGTCTGTCGATGTCCTGGCGTTCCTCGTTTGTGCTGCACCTTGCATAACCGTATATCATCGTATCCCCCTAATCACTGTTAAAGAAAAGGTTATTTCTTTTTCTTTAACACTTTCAGCCCTTTTTTACCGTGTTTTTTCTCTTATTTCATAGCATTCTCAGTGTCAGCGAAAAGAACTGTTTTTCTGAACACTTATTTTGTGGTATTCAGCCCTGCTATGATATCCCTCTGCTCGTCAACCCTCGCCCTGAGTTCGTCTATCTTTTCCTGTAGCTTATCGGCTTTAGTCTGTGCCTTATCCCTTTCTTCCTGCCTTGCATCGGATACGGCTGCTTTAAGGTCAGCAGCTGCTTGCTTGGATAGAGTCTCAATTTCTTTCTTATACGCCTTTTCGGTAGCAACCGCCTCTTTCTTCATCATATCAAGCTCTGTGCGTACATTATCAGCAGATGCTTTTGCTTCAATCCTTGCTTCCTCGGATGCCGTGAGGGAAGAGCGTAGTTCCTGTATCTCTTTCTCCAAAGACTTCATCTTTGCGTCTATCTCTGCCTGTTCCGGAAGCCGTGCCGTGAGGCTGTCAATGATGGTCTGCTTGTCATCAAGGGATTTCTCCCTTTCAAGTACCCTCTGCTTGGCTTCCGCAAGCTCGGACTCCCTCAGCATCAGATCTCCCTCAGCCTTTTTATAAGAATCCTGTAACTCATCAATCCTTGCTTTCTGCTGTTCCTTTGTTTCAATCAAATCTGCAATCTGCTTATCGTTATTGTCAAGCCGTCTCTGGAATTCCTGACGTACACGTTCCTCTGTCTGAGCGTTTATTGATACGATGTTATGGTATGCATCCTGTATGGAGCGGAGATGGCTCACGAAGTTTTCAATATCCTTCTTTGCTTCCGGCACTATGACTGCATCCTGCTGAAGCTCGTAAGCGGAGAGCAGTACCTCAAAAACTCCGTTCTGATTTAGCCCCAGCTCCTTAGCAAGTAACGCAATCTTCTCAGCTGTTTCATCATCAACACGGTAACTTCTTGTATTTATCTGTTTTTTCTCTGTATCAGCCATAAAAACCTCTCTTTCTTTTTGTGTTGTAACACTAACACATATAACACATATAACACATTTATAATAATACAATTCACCTTCTAAGTCAACCCCAAAAGGCTAAAAAAATGTAGTTTTCTCCCTTTGCTTGGTGCAAAAAGGAGAAAATCGAGAATCCTTTATCGCAAATATCATTTGTTATTTAGCAATTTTCGACTTGTTCTTTCTTTTCACAACCAGTATACTTACATTCACAAGGCAAAACCAAGGCGACTTGGCGACGCAAAGCTTGGAGTCAGTTTACTGCCCACTATAACCAACTTATTATTGCAATAAGTATTTCGTTAGTGTATTATCCAAGCAAAGTTTATGCAGCAGAAAATAACACTACTGTAGATTATAAAGTCGGAGATGCAATATGTGCTTATGAGGACAACGATTACCGAATAACCTTTTGCATTGAAAGCAGTTGGGATTCAGGATATAATGCCTCTGTAACAATCGCAAATATCTCTGCTTCCGTACAGCATAATTGGGGACTTTCTTTTAAAACCACCGACATTATATCCAATATCTGGAATGCAAAGATTAAAGAGAAAACATCGGATGGATATATAATAAGAAACGATGGATGGAATCAGGAAATAGCAGCAGGCGAACAAGTCTCCTTTGGATACACTGCTTCAAACAAATTTATTGCAGTTCCTGATATTATCCCTGAAAATCGTGCTATTTCTGCCTCTTCGGATCAGGATTATATAATTACTTACCTCCTTAATAGCGATTGGGGCAGCGGTTTCAGCTCCGTAATCACCATCAAAAACACTTCTGGTAATACATTAGAAGGGTGGGCTCTCGACTTCTCTTTCGACAGAGAAATTACCGATATATGGAACGCTACCATCGAAGAGCACTCCGGAAATCATTACAAAATTACTAATGCAGGTTATAATTCTAATATTGTGTCTGGTCAAACTATCGAATTCGGTTTTAACGGAATCGGTGGAAATATATCCGATGAACCCTGCAATTTTGTCATTTCTTCATATCTTTCTGAAAATACAGATATAATATATGACACAGACAGCGACTTTATAGAACTTCCCGACGGAACGATAGATAAGAATTATCTCATAAATGCCATACTACCTTCACTGGTGCTTATTGGCGATGAAAGAACCGAGATACGATTGTCTGACGACTATGATCTTGACGGTCTTACTTTAGATCAAGAATACGATTATGATACCAATCCTTTTTCTTCAGACACAGACGAGGATGGTTTGACGGATTACGATGAGATATTTATATACAGAACTAACCCCATATGCAGGGATACTGACTGCGATGGGATGAGTGATGGAACCGAGATAGAGTGCAACCTGAACCCTAACTCGCCAGATTCTGACGGAAATGGTATACCAGATGACAGTGAGATAACCATACAGACTGTACGCTTAAACTTTAGCAAAAACTATACACTTGAGAAGTTAGGCGTCCTGCCCTCCATATCGATATCCGGAAAAGGTGATTATTCCAGCAAAATATCCGCAACACCTGTACTTGACAACAAAGCAATTACCGGGTTAGGAAGTATTGTAGGCACGGCTTATGATTTTAGGCATGATGATAGCCTGACATTCGAAGAAAGCACCCTTTCATTTGAAATCAGTGATGAAATTCTGAATGACTATAATATAGACGACCTATGCATCGCTTATTATGACACCGAAACAAACACTTTGTTACCAATTGAGACATCAACTTCAGCATATAATATCATTTCTGCTCAAGTTGACCACTATTGTATTTTTCTTGTTATAGATACCTTAAAATATCTGAATGACTCTGACTATCTGAGCAGCGGATATATCATGGAGTCAGGCAGGGTAGATATAGTATTTGTAATCGATACAACGGGTTCTATGTCGAACATGATAAGAGAAGTCCGTGACAATATCGAAAGTTTTGCGGATGGTCTTTCCGAAAACGGTGTCGATGCAAGATTTGGTCTTGTTGAATACAGGGATATAGAAGAAGATGGCTATAATTCTACTAAAAGCCACGGCTGGTTTGATGATGTTTCTTCATTTAAAACGGAGTTAAGGAAACTGTCTGTAGATGGCGGTGGTGATACACCTGAATCTGCTGTTGACGGTCTTTTTTGTGCTACCAACATGAAATACCGTACAGGAGTCCACAGACATCTTATCCTCATCACAGACGCAAATAGCAAGGTTGGAACATCGAAAGATTTGAACAAAACCTTAAAAGATGCACGTGATGAGCTATACGGCAGAAACGTAACCGTACATGCTTATGTCCCAAAGGGCTACGGATTGGATTATAGGGATTTATTTGACACTGACAGCAGTCATCTTGCTTTCGTTGAAAATGGTTTTGATACGGTAAAGGAATCTATAGTCAGTGAAATCTCCGAAGAAGCCAACAGCGGTTGTTGGGTAAGACTGTCAGATGGCTCTGTTGTTTTCCTTGAACAAGATCCGGATTTAGGGGATGAAACCGTTGATACTGACAAAGATGGGATACCTGATATATATGAGTTAAGCGATAAATACTATTCAGAGTATAATTTTAGGGGCTATAAAATTCCTGTTGAAACCTGGAGGTTTTACAGCAATCCCTCTGATGACGATACTGATGGAGACGGGATAGGAGACAATGACGATTTCTATCCTAATGATTTCGATACTGTAATCACGACGAACGATGATAAGCTAATTCAGTTTAACTCTGGCAGAACATGGAATATTCTTCCTTGCTCTACTGGTGACTATATTCAAGCTTGTTTACATTCTACATATGCAGGCTGGCCCATTATAAATCTTTTTTATCCCATGCCAGACGGACTAAACTATCAAACGTATTACAGTGCCATGATAGGTGTTGCACAGAATCTTAATAGTAATGATATCTATTCTACGGATGAACTTTGCTTAATTTCTATGCTTGACCCATATGGAATTCCATTATATGCGGATGATATGTGTCATAAAGTATCCTCTCAAGGCAGAACAGAAATAGTGGAAACAATTTTAAACAGACCTATACGGTATTATCGACACGAATCCGATGATACTTGGAAATTATTGCAAGAATCCGATGATAGAGATGGGGGTTTTTTTAAAGGGGTTGTTTTATCAGAAGCCGATTTGAACTTAACAATTGAACCATATCGTGCAATTGATATGGACTGGATTTTAGAGCAGACCGTAAAAGCCTTTGAGATTATCTCTTTTGCATATTTCTTTATCTATGCTGTCCCTCTCGTTGCAGAGAATATGGCTGCTCTTATTGGATATATAAAACTTTACGGATTTGGTGCTGGACTAAAATGGTATATGCAACTCGGTACTTATGGTTTCCCAGACGGTGCAATTTCATGGCTAAAAACCGAACATCCATCCAACTCCAATATTCAACTTACGCAAAACAATATTCAGCACATAAAGAAACATACTTTTTTAGGGATGTCTGAGCAAGCAAAGCACCTAACAGATGAACAACTAGGGAAAAAATTATCCACAACATCTTTCTTTAACAAAGCGTGGACAGATGAAGAAGTAGTACGTTATACGCAAGAAGCCTATAATATATTAAGAGCCCAAAACAAAGTCGGATTAAATTCGGTTGAAATACATAATGAAACCATATTTGTTTTTATAAAAGATAATGGAGTTTTTGACACTGCATATGGAGTATATAAATATTCCATCAATGACTTCAGATGAAGGAGTTATTTCATATGTTCTCAATAAATTTTAAGATTATTAACAGCGAATTTGATGACTTTTGTGGGCAAAATGGATTCTTATCCTTAAATTTTAACGATTATCAATATGGTGAAATTTACTCCGATGCGTTAAACGATATAATGGACAAAGTCTCCATATACAACTGGATAGAAAGACTGCTAAAAATCTTCAATGTATTATATAGCAAGAATCACGTATTTTTAAGTGATGTCGATTCATATAATAGTTGGATTTACTTTGAAAAAAAAGATTTTTATCTAACGGTTAAAATTTTGCGATGTGAAAAGAAGCCTAACACGAAAGACATTGTTTTTTCGTTGGAAGAAGATTCTGTGGAAGAAGATGCGACTCAGGTAGTAAAATGGAAAGATTTTTCATCTCAATTGCTTTCAAAAACAGATGAATATATTAATTATATTTGTGCAAACAATTCAGATTCATATAAGTTTAAAGATTTAATTGAACTTCATCAAATAGCCTTAAATCATCTCTATATGTGATTTATACGATGAAGAAATTATACAGTGTTTAACAGAAATAGGATATTACTGATTTGTCAAACTATTTTGTTACAAGTGATGGGGAGGACTTCTTGACCATTTTTAGGCATGCTCTTGAAAAAGGACTTGAAACTGATTGCGATGTATTAATAAAAAGCCTATAATACGATGTTGGATTCAAAACCCTGTTACTATTTCTAAAGGATTCATATTCAAAGTAGTCTGAAGGGCGAATAATATTTTACCTTAGCGCCGCATCCCTATTGATGTCATCCAGTAAATCTAGAAATTATAATATTTCTCTCTCATCAGTCAAAAAAGGAGATATGCTGAGCATTGGCAACTTCTCCTTTTTTATTGTGCACTTTTATTCATCGTCCATCACTGAATATAAGAATTCATCTATGTTACATCCACCCTCATTATCTTCAGCTTTATTTTTCCAACTCCGTTTCTTACCGGCCTTTAAGTGCGGGCGCCTGTTTTCCGGAATCTTAAGGCTCTTTGTCGTATATATCTCTATTTCCCATAACCCAGTGCGGTAGTTTGCCTTATACTGCCAGCGATACAGGCCGTTTTTCTCATAGCCCTCATCATTAAGCCCAAAATCAGAATACTTTCCATTACTTTCTCGTTCTACAAAAACATCAATATTCAATTCCCCCATCATCGCTTTTATGCCGGATTCAACCAAATCGCTGATCTGGTTGACCGGCAGGCTTGCATCGTATGGTGTTTGGATAGTTGATTTCCAGACTACGGCACTTCGGTGCCCTATGCGAATCTTACCACTAACGCGAAGTTCCACCATATAATGTTCCGTCCACTGTCGGCTTTCGAGTACGATATACCCATCGTGATTCTTCTTCGGAGTGATCCCACGTGCCTGGTTAGCCCTCTCACGCATTATCCTCTGCAAATTAACATTTCTATTTCTCTCGCGCTGCAGCTCCGACTCCCTTGCCTCAAGTTTCGCACTGACAGATGCTATTTCTTTTTCCTTCTCCGCAACGGATTCGTCTGCCGACTGCTGGATTCTTGCACGTTCAGCTTTCACATATCGCTTCCATTCATCTTCACGGTCTTCGGCCTCTTCACGCACACTTTCCGTTTCCCGCCTGGCCGCACGTATCTCATCCACCCACTCATGGTATTCTTTGGCAGTCATCCGCACCTCTGCCAGCTCCGGATCCGAACTTCCCCCTGTAGCCTCGACCATGCGACCCAGGGCTGCTTTTTTATAGAATTTTATCATATTTTGCCTTTCACAGATTCCTTACATAGTTGCTTATCGCAGTATCCTCCCTGTTATGCCCCAGGGCGATGCTTATGATCCCGATAGCCCGCCTGTCAAGCTTCTTTCCTTTATCCTCCCCACGGCATACGTATATCTCAGAGCGATACTTACCGTCTGCGCACTTTATCTTGTTCTCGAATTTAAGCTCCTCTATAGGTCTCGCATATTCCTTGTAGAGCCACGTAGCATAATCTGATCTGTAGCTGTGCACGTCGCAGCACGAGTTCACGTATTCCCATACCAGCTTCCCTGGTCTTGTATTACGCATCCTTTCGATTATCTTGTCCGTATGTGGTCCTACAATCGGGCTTATTCTCGTCTTTCCGCCCTTATCCTCATAATGTAGTATGAAATAATTCTTGTCAGGAAATATCATCAAAGCATCGGTACAAGCTTTAACCATAGTCTCGTTTCCTTCAGCCCTCGCTTTTCCAAGTGTTTCCTCAACCTTTGCCCGGTCATACAAATCACTGCCCCTCAGCCGTTCAAGGACATTCCGCCGGAATCCGCAGCCTTTGCAGAAATTTACCAGCTCCGCATTTTTCTTCTCGTTAAAATTCCTGTCCCTTGCCTTCGGTCCACGGCTTCTCGTTATATCTTCCTTACGCCGCTGCGGAGGCTGGAATCTATCCGGATCAGCCCTGTTTATGCCGAACAGCTTGCCCAGAGCCGCCTCCTCGGTCTGCACCGTCCATGCGGAAAGTTTCTTATCCACCCGGGACTGCAGCCACTCGCTAACGTATTTCTTTGCCTTGTCCAGTTTCTTTACTTCCGGATGATACGCTTTCAGCCACCCCAAAAAGTATTTCGTATGCTTCCAATATGTCCGGTATGTCGCTTCCGAGTATATCTTCCGAGAAACTATGTCTGTGCCGTGTTCACGATCATACTTTTTGTCTGCAGAACGTGAATCACCGAAGTGCAGCATCCCTTTGTAACGGTCATACGCCTGCTGATGCAAGTCGCGTGTATCCGAATTCTTCTTCTTATGCCCCATGCAGTTTCCCTTTCTATATATAAGAACGCCAATAAGCATGACAATCTGTCATGCTCCCCCTGCCATATCTATATTGTTTCGGCTTCTGTGCCGGTTAAAACCAGTTACGTCGCTTCTTACAAAACCTTTCGGTCTCTGTATTCGGCAAATACACTCTTTTTTGATCTCCACGTCGGGAGAGGTCTTATGCACGACCCGGGCACTCGTTTATACATCTTATGCACGATGTTTTTGTTCAGCTTTGTTTTCCGTCTGTCCCTGCGGCCTGTTTTATTAGATCTTACGATAGAGCCAGGACTCTAACGGATGTAAGCCATCACCTCCGGTACTTATACAGCGTCCGGTGCATTCACGATTGTTTGCAGTCAGTTCCTTTTGAACCTCCAAGTCACTTACTCTGTAACGTGAGCAAGTACGCCGTCCTTTTGTTTGAAGTGGTACGATACTTCTCTGAGAAATATAAGGTACTCAGCCTACCTTAACAGTTTGACGGGTTAAGCTCGTCTCTCTCCGTTCTCGCACATCCGATATTAGACGTTGCGCAGCTCCCGGTGCCATAAGTTCTGTCTATATATTTAACGGCTCGACAGATCAGCCGCAAGGGCTCATCTGGTCGATTAACGTGCGCCCTCGGCACGGCTGATGCACAGCTTTTTGTTTGATACCCATATTTTAGCAAAGACTAAGCGTGCATTAACCTGCACACGCTGAACTTACCATCCTCGGCAAAGGCGTCATCGGATTCGCTCAGATCAGCACCACGGTATCGGTGGCAAATGCGATAAAAATGATATTTAGTTCCTGCTAAAAGAATAGCATATACTGTGATTTTTGTCAAGAACTTATTTAATTATAGACATGTCATATCGGTTTACCCGTAGATTTTCATCACGGGTAAACCGATATGGGATTCCACCCCCCTTCACCCCCGTTCCTAAGGGCGCTGCCCCTGGCGGAAAGCCTCCCCGGTCTCCCAGGGCTCTGCCCTTGCCGACGGCCTACCCGCTCTTACCGGGGCTTTGCCCCAGGCAGAGAGCCTACCCCAGTCTCACAAGGGCTCTGCCCTTGCCGACGGCTCACCCGGTCTCAACAGGAGCTTCGCCCCTGTGCCGACAGCTTACCCAACTGAAAAACGGATAAGTCATTCACACCTGTGAACGCCTTATCCGTTTTTCCCGCCTTTATTTCTTTTCTACCTTGTACTTATAAAACTCCTTTGGCACTTTAACCCCAGCCTCGTATTTTGTCCCTGTAACCTCACAATACAACAATGCTATACTGCGATTTACCGCTATATACTCCTTCAGCTTTTCCTGCATCTCCTGCATATTTCCGTCCGCTTCATTCAATGCATCCAGTGCCTGCGATTCCTTAATAAGCAGCCAGTTCAACTCGTCCGCCTGTGTTTCCGTCATTACATACTCCCCATCCTCAAACCAAGATAAGTTTTTGGTCTTGAGCAGTATCTCCCTATCCTTCAGGTGCGCATAAACCGTACTCAAACTTACTCCCAAAGCCGCAGCAATCTCTTTCGGCTTCTCATCCGGATGGGATCTCGCATAGTCACGGACAAGCGCCCGCTTTGACGGGTTTGCTCTCCAGCTGCCGTCAGGATACTTCACATCCCGTATGCCCTGCACTATCTTCCAGTTCTCCATCAGGCTTCTTCCGTTCCTTTTCGCACGCACGAGCGGTATATTCGTCCTGTTGGTGATATACTCTATTTTCCGTGTGTATGCCTTTCGATCCCTGTTGTGAAAAGTTTTAAGGGCGCACACCACATCAAACTCCGTAAAATGGTTTTCCTCGCTTACGGTAAGCTCGTCAAAATACTCCGCTATCTCCCAGCAGTCCTTTTCCACCTCTTCCGGCGATATCCCACACTGAACGGCAAGGCTGCACAGATTTTCCAGACAGTTATACCGGTGACCGACAGATGCTCCCTGCGTCGGATCGAGTATCTTCATCTTCCAGTTGTCATAAATACCCCTGTGACGAGAAAAAGTCTTTCTTCCGGGCTCCATACTGCTGTCTTTTTCAACGATTTTCTTCTTATACCACTCCGGATACAGCTTCTGCGCCTCTTCAAGCGAGCACCTGTTCTTTCTATATATCTTGTTTATCTTCTTATCTTCCGGCAGAAAACTGTTCAGATACTCAAGGGTGATGTCCTGTCCCACCCTGAAAGCCATTACCCTTGAAGTTTTATCCTTACATACCGCACCGACGCACCTGAAACCCTGACCAAGACTCTCGAACTGGATCTTCTCGTAGGCCTTTGTGACATACTTGTTCCAGATGATCTTCGTCAGATAAGTCTTTGCCTCATACATCTGATCAAATATGTTGGCAAACATCGGTATGGGCGTTTTGAAAACCCAGTACAGATGCACCCCGTTTCCCGAGCACACCAGGAAAGTCGGCACCGGAATAGGAGCTACTTTTCTATTCCAGGTATGCACCAGCTCCTGTATGCCGTTCTTCGGCTGTATATCATCGACCTCTATGCAGAGTGCGAACAGATACCTTGCGTTCTTGTTGCTCCGCTGCTTTCCAGCATAAGATATCGGCGACATAAAAAGGAAGTTGTCTGCTGAAAGCCTGTCGTATATTATAGAATGATCGCTCGTAACAGTGTACCTTTTAGGTCTGTGAAGGAAGTCAACATACTTATCACCGACTTTCTTCTTTGACACCCTTGCCATACTCGTTCCTTCTTCTATCCTTTTCTTCCACTGTTCGGCAACGCCAGGTGTAACAACCTTCTCCTCTATCTCCATCAAGATCCCGCCATACTGTCCCGTCTTATAATCCTCCGGAGCACAAGGATCCTCCAGCTCATCCTTAAATATATCATCATAAAAATCTATTGCCGACACACCCTGGAAACCACATCCCGAAAGATCTTCTGCCCACTTGGGAACAGTGACCCCACTTGCCGACCAGACCTCAGGAGCCTCCAGATAACTCTCGTATGTCAACCGGGAATAATCCAATAACCCCATACTCCTACCCCCCTTACCTACTACCAGTCTCCTACCACCGCTTCTGTTTTCTCTCCACCCCCCAGCATACACATAGGGCGTTATATGAACACTTAAGTTCGGAATACCAAAAGCGTTATAGGGCGTTATATGAACACTTAAGTTCGGAAAATATTATAGAATATAAAAAGAGCCTTGTCAAGAGCTTCTAATGCCCCAAATCAAGGCTCTTTTCCTTTTGATATATTAATATTCTATAACCATCGCTCCAACCTTTGGAACTGTCATCTTTGTCCCCAAGACAGAATTGTATGAATATAGTTTGTAGCAATACCCATACACCGTTATTTTGTCACCTTCAAGGATCCTTGATTCCCCCTCATGCTTCATGTATACAACATATACCGGATCATCCTCTCCTGTATCCAACAGGAACTCCAACCAGTCCCCATCTTCCTTAGCGAGTTGGAAGACCTCACCCTTAAAAGCAACTTTGCTGTAAAAATAATCGTCCGGATTTCTCTCTATATCCTTTACCGCAACTGTCGCACAAGCTTTTGTAAATGTCTTTATAGCTTTTTCTTTTGTGGTCAAAGGATCTATCTTTTGTGCCGATATTGCATCGTGAAATCCAAATGACACAACTCCCTGAGTTCTCGAAACCTTCAGGGTAAACTTGTAGAAGTCTCCATTTTTGGCATTTTTTAGCAAATTGACAAGTTTATCATCAGAAACAGTCTCATAATCCTTTATTATATACTTGTCTCTTTTATCCAATATCCACGCATCAAAATTGACTACTTTGTATGTGCCTATTTCAACATATTCCAAATTGTCAAGCATAACCGTTATGGTAACCTTCTTGTTATCATATGCCCCATCTACACAGTCTGAATACACCACTTCGGGTATATCCTCTATAGGCACTTCCGTTGGCGTGGGTATAGGCGTTGATGTCGCTTTCTTTGGCTCATTTGTAACTTTGGCTGCAGGTGTACTATCTGTTCCTGCGCTATTCCCAGCGCCTGACGATGAGCAGCCTGTCAAGATACATAACATAAGCACATAAACCACAATTCGTCCAGTAAAAGATCTTCTGCCTTTGTATAATGCTCTTCCTACCATATTTTTCTCCCCTTACTTATTTCCTTTTATCCTACCACTTCTTAAACAATCTCTTAAAGAACCCTGCCTGCTCCATCCGGAGTTTTTCTTCTCTCAGGCTTCTCTCAATAGCTACCTTCTCCTCGAGCTCTTTATCCTTTTCTTGCGCCCGTAACTCCATATCCGCCATCTTCTGCTCTAAGTCTTTGATCTTTTTTTCCGCCTCGTTCGCCCGAAGCCACTCGTGCGTATATAGTGCCTTATCTTCTTCTGCCTTTTCGTCAGCCTTCTCTACATCCTTACGATGTGCTTCCTTCTCCTCTTCGAGCTGCTTCGTCTTATCTTCCAGGAGCAACTGCGCCGATTCATTCTGGGCTATCAGCTTGTCCTTCTCGCCGATCTGTTTGTACAGCTCCGTGATAAGCTCCTGCGCCTGTAAAAGTTTGTCCTGGGCTTCGAGGAGCTTGTCCCGGCTCTCGTGATCGACCACGACCTCCACCGGTAAGGGTAACGGATACTGCTTGTCGAGCATCCGGTACGCATCCGAATTTATGTCTATGCACTTGTCCTTGCCCACCATCGTGCAGCCCTCATCGACCTCCGGGTGCTTCCTGATCCACGCCGCCACGGTGCCCCTGTCCTGCTGCCGCGACGATGCAAAATCACTGATAGATACAAGGTTTTCCGACATTACGCCCATCTTTTTCCCCTTTCAAACGATTTTATCGGCTATTTATCGGCTATTTATCGTTTGATGATTTTTAAAGCCCCATAAACGCCCATTTTATGCCTGTTTTCATGTATTGCGTTTCAAACGATTTTATCAGCGATAAGTAGCCGATAACTCTCTTGAAATCAATTTTAGCAGACTTGCCAATACCAGTCAAGCCCCTAAAACAGTATATTTTTCCCGTATTGCCATTGTTTGTTATTTTGATTAATTGTACAGTTGAAATAAACTATGTGATATGCTATAATATATTCAACGGATATAAAACACGGAGGGACATGTTTTGGAGCATTTATTTCACAACGCAACCGGCTCGGAGATAAAGAGAACTGTCAAGGACAGTGTTTTTGGTGATCTTTTTGGCAACCCCAAATACCTGCTCCAGTTATATCAAACACTGCATCCTGAAGATACAGTTACCACAGAAAAAGATCTTAAAGAAGTTACAATCACAAATGTCCTTACCGACCAGATGTATAACGACCTCGGATTTCGTGTAAGAAATTCCCTTTTGGTACTCGCTGAAGCGCAGTCCACCTGGACGGTCAACATTCTCCCACGAATGCTCATGTACCTCAGTGAAACCTGGAACAGATACTTCGCAGAAACAAACGCTGACCTGTACGGAAGTAAGAAAATAGA
>JAFRSU010000042.1 GCA_017427415.1 Lachnospiraceae bacterium
AGCAAAAGCAGAACTCGGCTGGGAAGCACAATACGGCATCGAGGAGATGTGCGAAGACTCCTGGAGATGGCAGAAAAACAATCCGGAGGGGTATTGATAAAAAAATATAATGTCATTCTGAGCGAAGCGAAGAATCTAAAGTAAAAGATCCTTCGTCACCAAAGTTCCTCAGGATGACATTTTTTATTCCAACAGGAGACCCGTCCCTGCGATCTGTTGGTGGTTTCAACCGGAGAACCGTCCCTATGATAGGTTCTGTCAGAAAACTAATCGGGATGCCTGTATATTTTCAAAATTGCACAAATAATAGCATATCTTTAAGGTGAAATTTCTAACTGTATATTTTTAAAAAAATGTTGAAGTGTAGAACAAGATATGCTACTATAAATCAGATAGGCAAAAATGTAATATCAGATGTAATTTTAGGAGGCAGATCATGGGTAAAAGAAGTGATATCAACAAGGTTTTAATTATCGGATCAGGTCCTATTATCATAGGACAGGCATGTGAATTTGACTATTCGGGAACTCAGGCATGTAAGGCATTACGTAAGCTGGGTTATAAAATAGTTCTCGTTAATTCCAATCCCGCTACCATCATGACCGACCCTGATACGGCCGACGTTACTTATATTGAGCCCCTTAACGCTAAGAGGCTTGAACAGATCATTGCAAAAGAAAGACCGGATGCTATTTTGCCCAATTTAGGTGGTCAGTCCGGTCTTAATTTATGTTCCGAGCTCGGAAAAGCAGGCATACTTGACAAGTACGGCGTAAAGGTTATAGGCGTACAGCTTGATGCCATCGAGAGAGGCGAGGACAGAATAGAGTTTAAGAACACGATGAACAAGCTCGGTATCGAGATGGCCAGAAGCGAAGTAGCTTATTCGGTAGATGAGGCACTTGCGATAGCTGACAAGCTCGGATACCCCGTAGTACTCCGTCCTGCATATACCATGGGCGGTGCCGGCGGCGGACTTGTTTACAACACAGAAGAGCTGAAGCTCGTATGTGAGCGCGGTATCCAGGCGTCCCTGGTAGGCCAGGTACTTGTAGAAGAGTCCATCATGGGCTGGGAAGAGCTTGAGCTTGAAGTTGTCCGTGATGCAAAGGGACAGATGATCACAGTCTGCTTCATCGAGAACATCGATCCCATGGGCGTACATACAGGTGACTCCTTCTGTTCGGCTCCCATGCTTACCATTAGTAAAGAAACACAGGCCCGTCTCCAGGAGCAGGCTTATAAGATCGTAAACGAGGTACAGGTTATAGGCGGTACCAACGTACAGTTTGCACATGATCCCGTATCAGACAGGATCATCGTTATAGAGATCAACCCCAGAACATCACGTTCTTCTGCACTTGCATCAAAAGCTACAGGCTTCCCCATCGCTCTTGTATCCGCTATGCTTGCAGCAGGTCTTACACTTGATGAGATCCCTTGCGGAAAGTACGGTTCACTTGACAAGTACGTACCTGACGGAGACTATGTAGTTATCAAGTTTGCACGCTGGGCATTTGAGAAGTTCAAGGGCGTACAGGATAAGTTAGGAACACAGATGCGTGCCGTAGGCGAGGTAATGAGCATCGGTAAGAATTATAAGGAAGCATTCCAGAAGGCTATTAGAAGCCTTGAGACCGGCAGATACGGTTTAGGCTTTGCAAAGACCTTCCACGATATGGACTTAAAAGAGCTCCTTAACCTCTTAAAGAGCCCTTCAAGCGAAAGACAGTTCATCATGTATGAGGCACTCCGTAAGGGAGCAACCATCGACGAGCTGTACAGTCTTACCAGGATCAAGAAGTACTTCATCGAGCAGATGTTAGAGCTCGTACAGGAAGAGGAAGCACTCATCGCAGCAAAGGGTGCGGTTCCTTCTGATGAGATATTAAAGAAAGCTAAGCAGGACGGTTTCTCAGACAAGTACCTTGCAAAGATCCTTGAAGTATCTGAAGCAGATATCAGAAATGCAAGAGTAAAGGCCGGCATCGTTGAGCGTTGGGAGGGTGTACACGTAAGCGGTACCGAGAACAGCGCATACTACTACTCAAGCTACAACATCCCTGAGGGTAAGGGCGCTTTGGCAGTGGACAACGGCAAGAAGAAGATAATGATCTTAGGCGGCGGCCCTAACCGTATCGGCCAGGGTATTGAGTTTGACTACTGCAGCGTACATGCAGCACTTTCGTTAAAGAAGCTCGGTTTTGAGACCATCATCGTTAACTGTAACCCCGAGACAGTATCAACAGACTACGATACATCCGACAAGCTCTACTTTGAGCCTCTGACATTGGAGGATGTACTCAGCATATACAATGAAGAAAAGCCCGTAGGCGTTATCGCACAGTTCGGCGGCCAGACACCTCTGAACCTTGCTTCACAGCTTCAGGCAAACGGCGTAAAGATCTTAGGTACCACACCTGAGGTTATCGACCTTGCAGAGGACCGCGACAGATTCCGTGCTATGATGGAGAAGCTTGACATCCCGATGCCCGAAGCAGGTATGGCAGTAAATGTGGATGAAGCTATCGAAGTGGCAGAACGTATCGGTTATCCCGTTATGGTACGTCCTTCATACGTACTTGGCGGACGTGGCATGGAAGTCGTATATGACCGTGACACATTGAAGGAATACATGGCAGCAGCCGTAGGTGTTACACCCGACCGTCCGATCCTTATCGACAGATTCCTCCGTCATGCTACAGAGTGTGAGGCAGATGCTATCTGTGACGGACAGCATGCATATGTTCCCGCTGTTATGGAGCATATCGAGCTTGCAGGTATACATTCCGGTGACTCGGCTTGTATCATCCCTTCACTCAACCTTTCACATAAGAATATCAAGACCATAGAAGAGTACACCAGAAAGATCGCTGAGGAGCTGCACGTACAGGGACTTATGAACATGCAGTACGCTATCGAGAACGACAAGGTATACGTGATCGAGGCTAACCCCCGTGCATCACGTACAGTACCGCTTGTATCAAAGGTATGTGCCGTTAACATGGTACCTATCGCTACCGAAATCATCACAAAAGAGATCACCGGCCGTCCTTCACCGATACATGACTTAAAAGAACGTGATATCCCTTACTACGGAGTAAAGGAAGCAGTATTCCCGTTCAATATGTTCCCTGAGGTTGACCCCGTACTCGGACCTGAAATGCGTTCGACAGGTGAGGTACTCGGTATCTCGGACAACTTCGGTGAGGCATTCTTCAAGGCTGAAGAGGCTACACAGACAGTGCTTCCTCTTGAAGGAAAGGCACTTATAAGTGTAAATGACAGAGATAAGACCGAAGTATTAGAGGCAGTAAGAGACCTTGCTGAAGCAGGATTCACATTTGTCGCTACAGGCAAGACCTATGAGCTTATAAAGGCAGCAGGATTTACTGCTGAAAGAATAGATAAATTAGGTGAGGGCCGTCCCAATGTTGAAGACATCATCATCAACAAGCAGGTACAGCTTATCATCAACACTCCTGAGAGCAAGAAGGGTAGAAACGACGGCAGCTATATCCGTAAGTCTGCTATAAGGGAGCATGTTCCTTACATCACCACCATGGCAGCAGCCAAGGCAGCAGCTAAGGGCATCCTCGCCGTAAAGCACGGTCAGACATCAGAGGTACGTTCACTTCAGGAGCTTCACGCATCAATTAAATGATCGATCACAGGGACGGTTCTGTGATTGACCTCACACACTCCGTAGGATTACCCCGGGGTGGATAAAATGGGAGAAAATAGTGAAAAAAACTATCATAAAATTATCGGCACTCTTGCTGATACTTGCTTTCATTTTTGAAATTCCTTACAGCTTGGTAAAAGCTGATGAAACTACAGATACCGCGATCGGTTTCAACTATACGGAAAAAACCATCTATGCCGGAAAAAGCTTTCAGCTGGTACTTAACAATGCACCTAAAAAGATCAAGTGGTGGGCAAGTGCCGATGAGAGCATAGCTTCTGTCAGCAAAAAAGGTGTGGTTACCGGAGTAAGTGCCGGAAAAGTTAAGATAAAAGCCAAATGCAATGACATAAAATATACCTGCGTGGTAACTGTCAAAGAACCTTATGTTGATATCGAAAAGAATTATCTGAGAGTCGGCGACACCATGAAGGCATCCTTAAAGGGAGCAAAGCTTAAAGGTTTTTATTCATCCGCACCCAATTATATTTCTGTAGATGAGAAGACCGGAGAGATCACAGCCCTTAAGAAAGGTTCTGCAGTCATTACCGCAAAATCCAAGGATGACAGGCTTTTCAAGGTAACGATCAATGCCTATGAGAATATAAATGTTATCGAAAATCCTACATTTGACGACCTGGCACCTACCACTCATATGACATTTGAAGAGCTGATCGGAGATTCAGGTGAGAGAGGGTATCCCGAGGCTATGCCGGTACCGGATACCTACAAGATCATCGTAGACCTGTATTGGAAAGTAGTCATGGTATATACCAGGGACAGTAACGGCGAATACACCTTGCCTGTCAGATACATGCTCTGTTCACCCGGTGCATCAAAGTCGCCCACACGTACAGGTACCTTCAAGATGAAGGGCACGAGAGTACGTTTTGCAAGATTCAAGGGACTTACGGTAAGTGCGCAGTATTGGAGCCTGATAGTAAGTGCCACATATTTCCATTCGATATTGTATAATTCGAATAATGCACAGGACTACACATCATCCTACAACAATCTGGGCAGTGCCGTATCACACGGATGCATCAGACTTACAGTTCCGGATGCCAGATGGATATATTACAATGCGGCGCCCGGTACCGAAGTAACTATACGTAAGGGCTCTAAGGACGATGAAGAGACCAAGGCGATAAGAGACCAGATGGTATTGGCTAAGATGCCTTCCAGCCGTCCTACATTAAAAGCTGGAGAGATCCCGTGGACCGACAACTGGGAGATAGAGGATGTTCCTCAGGACTTCCCGTATGTATATGTTCCGCAATAAGAAGTTATGGCTCTGTCCGGGCAGCATTCCGGACGAGATTGCCGCATCAGGCAATTCGTCCCGGAAGCATGCCCGTCACGCGCCTTTTTTTGTCAATCAGAGGGACGGTTCTCTGATTGAAAAGTATGTAAAAAAAGACACCTTCTTTAGATCCAAAAGGATTTGGAAGGTGTCTTTTTTTAAAGACTATTTTTCTATTCCGAAATGAACTTCTAAAAATCGCATTTTCCTTGAGTCGTTTTTTAAGAAGTAGGCATCCAATTAACAGCCTCTTGTACTTTTGTAACTAATAATCCGCGATTTAGAAAAGCCGGAATTGCTTTTTTGAGCTCTTCTTCCAATATTCCCTTTTGACCATACTTGAAATACATTATATATGTGTAAGGATCGAGTATCAGGTCGTTTGTACGACGTAAGTTAGTCCTATCTATCCCGTTGATATAATCAAAAAAACCTAATAAATATTTTTTTTCAAGCCCACGATATTTAGTCGTTCTATATTTATCAAAAAAAAGGTCTCGTTGTAATATCTTGTAATCATGTGCTACCTTGGACATAAAAAGAGTATAATTTTCATAATCAACTTTTTTTACAGGGCGATAATTCCTATGTATCCCCAACAACAAAGCGTATTGTTCAAGACGGTGTTTTATCTGGCGTGCTGCCAGTTCACATTCATGTCTCTCTTCTACTTCTAAGCGAACCTTTTCTACTGAATCGAAGTGGACATAGTCACTACGAACATGTCCATCCTCCCGGTATTGCAGATAAAAGTATTCCTTACCTTTTATGCTCCTTTTACGGAGATTTCCTTTTCTTAATCCGCTTAGCCTGGTCTTTAACTTAGATAGTTCTTTTTCCAGTTTTAAATAATCTTTATGTAAATTTTGCATACACGACACTCCATAAATATTTTAATTATATGTAGGGTAATTATAGCATACTCAATGCAGTGTTTCAAGATAAAGTTTTTATGGAACTTCACAAGAATGAAAAAATACCCATATATAGTGGTAATTAATTTTAAATGTGCTATAATAGATTCTGCAAAGGGTACAACAATATTTTGGAGTTTCAAGGAGGAGAAGGTATGCATATCACACTTACAGGCAATCTCGGCAGCGGGAAATCAACCATAGCAAAAATAATGTCGGACCATTACGGATACACCATATATTCTACAGGCAAGATCCAGAGAGAACTGGCAGAAGAACGCGGACTTACCGTACTCGAGATGAACAAACTCATGCAGCAGGATCATTCCTTTGACAATATCATAGATGAGAAGGTGACACAGCTCTCACGTGACAGCGAGAAAGACCTCTTTATAGATTCGAGGCTGGCATGGCATTTTGCCGAGAGAGCGTTCAAGGTGTTCCTCTCGGTAAGCATAGATGAAGCGGCACGCCGTGTATATAATGATGACAAGCGCGGTGAGGTGGAGACATATTCCTCAATAGAGGATGCGAAGAAAAACCTGATAGAAAGAGCCCGCACCGAGGATGTGAGATATAAGGATATCTACGGACTTGACTACTTCAATCTCAATAACTACGACCTGGTACTTGACTCGACATTTACCAAGCCGGAGGTGCTGGCATCCGTTCTTTTAAACGAGAAAAAGAGATATGAGGAGATCCTGCAGAAAGCAGGTCTTCCTGAGACCTTCGATAAAAATAAGGCTGAGGATGCAGCCAAAATGAGACTCGCCCCCAGGATCCTTCTGGCTCCGGCAAGACTGCTGGGCATCGCATCGGGCAATACCCGCGACAATGACGAGATATATGAATCCGGTGCAGTGATAAGAAGCGGAGCGGAGGATATCGAGATAGTATCCGGCAGGGCTGAGATAGAAAAAGCAGCCAGGGAAGGATATGAATTCATATCGGTAGGATATGTAAGATAATAGGCAAAACAAATTGATTTGGTTATTATAAGATAGACACATGATAATCCGAGTGTGTGATCAAAAAACTCTTAAACCGGGAAACCCGTGGGATAGGATCCTTCGGGTTTTCTGTATATGTAAGAAAATAAAAACTGATTTTTTTATCAGTTTTTAACATAAACACTTTTATTATGATAAAATAGAAAAAAATTACTAAAAGGAGGCTTTAGTATGGAGAGAAACAATAAGATCAGACGGCTGATACAAAAGATAGCCGTTTTCTTGGCTGTTATTTTGGCATTCCCGCAGACAGCTTTAGCACAAGGGATAGGTCTTGGGACTGTTCCGGTGAAAGCTGAGGAAGAAGTATATTTTACAGCCTATGACGAGCCATTTGAGGGCGATCTGTCTATTGGGTTAACTCTAACTGCAAACTGTGAAGGAATTGCCCATCCCGGTTATCAGTGGATGCTAGACGGAGAGGAAATAACCGGAGCCAATTCGCAAGCTTATACGACAACTGAAGATGATTTTGGTAAAATTCTTTCAGTTAAGGTAATTGATAGCAATAACTCATCCGTTACAAAAACTGCTAGTGCCGGAAAAGTAAAGGCAAATCCAATTATTTATGCCACTTGTATTTATGTAGCGCCAAACGAGATTGCAATCGATTGTACAGTAGAAAGAAGCGAAGAATACGAATCCATAAAAGTCAACCCTACGGGCAATATAATGCTTTCGTATGCTGTATGTGATAATGATAATGATATTGATTCTTTAGATTGGAAGGAAATATCTACTATAAATATTGACACCTCTTTAACATATACTTGGTCTGAATTTCCAAATAATATTTTTGGTGAAGGAATATATATCAGACCGGTATATTCAGGTGATGATAATTATGTAAAAACCGATACCGATCCTATATTCTTAGCCATTAATGATGATAATAGTCCGTTTATTTCAGGAGTAGATGACTATGAAATCTATAATAATGAAGTAACTGTATACGTAATTGATACAAATCTTTCAAGCGTTACTATCAAGGAAGATAACGATGAACAGGCTACAAACCTTACTATATCAAATAATACGATAAATAATATATCAATTAAAACAGCTACGCAAACCGTAACTGAACTTGGCACCTATACTGTAACAGCAACAGACAGTGCAGGTAACACATCAACCTGCAGTTTTACTATAGCTCAGGGAGAAGTAATAATAACTGCCAAGACAGATGAAGCTGATACAACTATTACGTATGCTCCATCTGCTACATTTGACGTATCAGGTTTGTTTACTATACCTGCAAATGCCGGGACAGCAACTTACAGTGTGGTTTCTGATGAAGCAGAAGGTGCCGGAGCCGGAACTTTGGGTGAAGATGGAAAGACCCTGACAATCACCAAAGCCGGAACCATAACTATAGAAGTAAGGACCGCCGGAAGTACATATGCAGCTCCGTCAGAAAAGACAGCAGTCCTTACTGTAAGCAAGTCAACTCTTAACAATACAATGCTTTCCCTTAACCGGTCAGCTTTCGATTATATTGTAGGTACTACATATACACCTGTGCTTACTGTTAAGGATGGAAATAGTGTACTTGCTTTAGATACTGATTACGAAATAGTAACAGCAGAGTCAACAACAAGTGCCGATGCAGTCGGAACCTACACCATAAAAGTAAACGGTAAAGGTAACTACACCGGATCAGCAAGCATTACCTGGAAGATAGAAAAAACAGATAATACAGCACCTGTTATAACAGGTGTTGAAAATGATACTACGTATAATGGCGAAGTTACAGTATCTATAAACGATAAAAATCTTTCAAGCGTTACCATCAGGGAAGATAATGATGAACAGGCTACAAGCCTTACTATATCAGATACTACAATAGATAATAATCCGACTAAAACAGCTACGCAAACCGTAACTGAACTTGGCACCTATACTGTAACAGCAACAGACAGTGCAGGTAATACATCAACCTGCAGTTTTACTATAGCTCAGGGAAAAGTAATAATAACTGCCAAGACAGATGAAGCTGATACAACTATTACGTATGCTCCATCTGCTACATTTGACGTATCAGGTTTGTTTACTATACCTGCAAATGCCGGAACAGCAACTTACAGGGTGGTTCCTGATGAAGCAGAAGGTGCCGGAGCCGGAATATTGGGTGAAGATGGAAAGACACTGACGATCACCAAAGCCGGAACAATAACTATAGAAGTAAGGACCGACGGAAGTACATATGCAGCTCCATCAGAAAAAACAAATATTCTTACTGTAGCAAAAGCAAAAGGCGATTTAAATGTAGGTATTAAAGATGTTGTATACGGAGAAGATATCGATCTTTCGGTAAACAGCACAACTTATACAGGAAAATATACTGTAGAATATATAGGAAGAGGAACAACTGCTTATACTGCAACATCGAAGGCACCTACAGAGGCAGGTACATATACTGTTACTGTAACATATTCGGGTAATAATCTCTATGATAAAGCCGTAAAGAGTGTTGACTTTGAAATAACTCCGGCAACTCTAACGGTAACTGCAAATAATGTAAGCAAAAAAGAACAGGAGATAGATCCTGAACTTACATATACTGTAGATGGATTAAAATATAATGATTCAAAAACTGATGTTTTAAGCGGAACGATCGCCAGAGAACAAGGAGAAGAAGCCGGTAAGTACAGTATTGTACAGGGTACCCTTACAGCAAATAAGAATTACACAATATTATTTAAAGGTGCAACCTTTACAATAACTTCCAAACCTGTTTATGATATTTCCGTTGATAAATCCGATGAAACTTCAGGTACAGTTTCAGGAACCGGAAGTTATGAAGAAGGAACGACAGTTACATTGACTGCTATAGCCAACAGCGGATATAAATTTGTTGAATGGCAGGAAAACGGAAATAGTGTAGAAACCACAAGTACATATAAGTTTGATGCTTCATCCGATAGAAAACTGGTAGCTGTATTTACAGAAAAGGAAGAATTAACCTTAACAATTTCTGCTGTATCCGGTAATGTAGGAGACAGTAATGTTGGAAATATAACATTAACCGGAAATACAGAAAAGGGAAATGTATTAATAGAATACTTTATCGATGAGAGTTGTATAACAAAAACCAATACCATAAATGGTGCAAAAACTGAAGGTGGAGTACCGAAGAATATTGGCACATATTATGTTAAAGCCACTGTTGCTGAAACGGATAATTATAAATCTAAATCTGTTTTAACTTCATTTACCATAAATCAGATAAATAATAATTCTGATTCGGGATCAGGTTCAGGATCAGGTTCAGATAATAATATAGTTAAGTCATCCGGTTTATCTTTGGATACGTTGGCAAATATAAAGCTTTATGTAAAAGACAACGGAGGAACAACAAAAGCCATTACAGCATCTCTAAGCCCTGAAAATGTTACAGATAAAAACATTGTTTGGAGTGTTACTAAAACGGGAATAGTCAGTCTTAGCAGCTACAATAGTACTAGCGGTACTCCCATAAACATCACTGCTATAAAACCCGGAACAGTTAATATTGTAGCAAAAGCTGCTGATAACAGCAATGTTATAAATATTTTTACTGTAAACGTCGTAGATATTTATTATGCACCAAAAGTGAACTGGACCAATGAGTTCCCGAGCAACTTTTCGAAAGGTTCCGCCTCACCGATACTGAAATATAAGGTAACTTACACATCTTCATATACCGGTGAGACTGTGACAACTGATGAAATATCTGTGACAGCCACAACAACGGATAATTCTACTGCAGGATCTCCGGATAAGAAAGTTAGCTTTACTGCTGTTGCAGATTTGTCGGGCTACTTCGCAGATAAAGAAGGTACTACGTCTGTAGTTAATGTTGAACTGAGTAAAACATACAGGTTCAGGGAAGGTTCTGATGATAGCATCACCGACAGCCAGAGTGGCCGGAGCGTATCCGAGCCGGAAGGTTCCGATACCTACAACCTCTTCTACACCGACACCGAGATCAGAATTCCTCTTCCGGAAGGCGTGGACACGAGCAAGGCAGACGCTAACGCTAAGTGGGCTAAATTCTACAAGGTAGAATCCGATGGTACGGTAACCGTGACCGGCGATCGTAAGAAAGCCGCAAGCGCAGCCAACAGCCTGATCGTACTGCCAGTCTTTGATGGCGAGACCCAGGTTGGTCAGTTCAGCTATCAGCTGGCAACCAGCTATGTGAAGCCGAAGCTGTCCCTGAGCAGCAAGAGCGCGATCATCAAGAAGGGTGAAGAGCAGACCGTAGCAACGACCGTTCTGGAGAAGAAGTCCAACGGACTGCTGGAAGCGATCGATGTGACCAACCAGGCCGAAGGCGTAAGCTATTGGAATGGCAAGGGTTCGGTAACGGTTGCAGAAGGCGATGAAGCCGGACAGCTGCTGCTGACCACAACGGATGCAGCAAGCGGCAAGATCGTGATCAAGCAGGAGAACTGGAATGAGCAGATCGAACTGAAGTACAGCATCAAGGCAAAGAACGATGATGTTCTGAGCGCGAGCGCAAAGACCGTGACGATGAACAGCAATGCAACAGCCGGCGATGATCTGGCAGTAGAGATTAAGCTCAACAACAAAGAGATCGATAGCGAGAGCGGTGTGACCGTGACCATGCCTAAGGGCTGGGACAGCGCAAACATCGACATCGAAGGTATCGAAGACGGCAAGCTGGTAAGCAGCGAGCTGAAGTTCAGCTACAAGGAAGGCGCACCGAAGAAGGGTAACTACACCTTTAAGTTTACGAAGGGCAAAGCAAAGGTAAGCGTGAAGCTTGCGGTAAGCAATACAGCCCTGGACAAGGCAGTGACCCTGAAGGTAAAGACGAAGCTGGATCTGGTAAGCGGACAGAAGATGGTACTTCAGCCTATACTGAAGGGCATCAGCGGTAAGATCAGCAACGTAGCACTGGATGAAACAAATGAAGAGCTGTTCGATATCGAGTACAATGATGAAGTGAACCAGATCTACATCAGTGCACAGGATATCAGCAAGCTTAATACCAAGACGACCTACACCTTCAACGTAAGCATGACCGTAGGCGGTGTGGAGTGCAAGACGGTGTTGAAGACGAAGCTTAGCGCGAAGAAGCCGACCGTGAAGATCGCAGGACTGACACTTCCGAAGGCAAACGTAGCGAAGGCAGATGCAGCAGCAAGCCTGATTTCGACCTACAAGCTGGGTGGCAAGACCTTCAGTATCGCACCGAGTGCAGTGAAGTTCAAGAACGGAACTGCAGTAGAGGGAGAAGACGGCTGGTTCATCGACAGCAAGACCAATGCAAAGGTACACTACAATGCAGAGAACCAAGTGATCGAGGTGAAGGCAAATGACGCTGAAGGCGCTGCAGCCATCAGGAAGGGCTCAGTGAACGTAGAGATCAGCTATGCAGGCCTTGAAAAGCCGGTCAAGAAGACCCTGAGCATCAAAATGAAATAAGTCTGAGTGAATGACAAAGTTTCAAAGTAATAAAGTTACAAAGTAACACTGTCGGGGCTGTGAAGCCTGGGATTATTTTGGTCTCATTTTTCACAGCCCTTTTTTCTATAATATAATGGTTGACAAAACTTAATTAAAATATGATAATTTCTCTATTATGTAAATTATAGGAAAATACCATGGAAAAGAGACTGGACATATATTTAGTTGAAAATATGGGCATTAAAAGCCGCTCGAAAGCTCAAGAAATGATAAGAGGAGGTTTTGTAACCTGTAACGGGAAAAAAGCATCTAAGACCGGCTTATTTGTATCCGAAAAGGATGACATAAAGATCACGGAAAACGATGTCTTAAAATACGTATCCCGAGGCGGGCTGAAGCTTGAAAAAGCCATAAAAGAGTTCGATATCGATATGAACGGGCTGACAGTACTTGATATCGGCTCATCAACAGGCGGGTTCACGGACTGTGCCTTAAAGCATGGTGCCCGAAAAGTGGTGGCTGTTGATGTTGGGACCGATATCATGGATACAGAACTAAGAAAAGACCCCCGTGTGGAGCTGTATGAAAACACTGACATCAGGGATTTTGATATAGACGGGGCCGGTTACGCTGACATTTCTCTCTGTGTATGTGATGCCTCCTTCATATCACTCCCTATAGCCTTAAGCCGGCTCGGAACGTCTCAAAAGGAGTTCAAACTCATCACCCTCATCAAGCCCCAGTTTGAATGCGGACAGAAGATTGCATCCAAATATAAGGGTGTTATCACTGACAAGCAGGTACATAAGGATGTACTTACCCATGTATTGGACGAAATGAAAGGACTGGGCTTCTCTTTGCAGAGACTTATATTTTCACCCATAACGGGAGGAGACGGAAACATAGAGTACCTGGCACTGTTTACGCATGGCTGTGTAACGGAGAATATACTGACAATCAACGAAACAAGTATAGAAAAGCTGATAGAAGAGGCTTTTAACAGCAATATATAAAATGCGGTCAATGACCGCATTTTATATTGCGTAAGCATACCATACTCAATATGAAACAACATGATGATAAATATCTTGATATTTATACGGAAAGCATTATAATATAATTAGTGTGTGTGAAAGTGTATTTTTTTGTGTTATTTTTTCTTTTTATTTTTTTGACTTCGTACTAAATCCCAACTAAAAAAACAGTATATGGAGGTTTTTTATCGTTATACTTGACACCATATATGGAACCATATTATAATAATGGAGGAAATGAATGTCTCAGTTTGACAAATTAATAGATAGAATTTATTCCTTGGATAAAGACCTTAGGTTTGATGAGCTTAAGAAAGTATTGGAGCATTATGGTTATTCTATGGGAGCTCCTTCAAGCGGAAGCAGTCACAGGACTTTTCGCAAGAAAGGATGTATTCCGATAACAATCCCAATACATAACCCGATTAAAAGAGTATATGTAGAAAAAGTCAGAGATGCCTTAGAGGAGGAGAATTATGAAGAATAAAAAGACAGTAGAATACTATTTGAACCTGCCTTATAGATTGGAAATCATTCCGGATAAAAATGAGGGTGGATATACTGCATGGTATCCGGAATTGCCCGGGTGTCTTACTTGCGCTGAATCATTAGAAGAAATCGTATTAAGTGCACAGGATGCGAAAAGAGCCTGGATTGAGGCGGCAATTGAAGATGGTGTAGATATTGTTGAGCCTGCAGGAGCTCAGGATATCTCAAGTTATTCCGGCCAGTTTAGATTGAGAATGCCCAAAAGCCTCCATATGACTTTGGCGTTACACGCAAGACAGGAAGGGATAAGTATGAATCAGTATTGTAATTATCTCCTTGCAATAAATGATTCAACGTATAATGGAACTAACGTAGTATAAAAACAGTTTGGCCAGCCGGGAAACCGGCTGGCTTTTGTATTAAAAAAAGTTATATCGAACTAAAAAACAGCATTTTGTGCAAGCATACCTTGCACAAAAATAGAAAAAATAGTATATTGTGTAAGGATACCTTGCATAATATGAAACAACATGATGAGGAAAGTTTTAAAAGTATCATAAAGAAAGGATACCTTATTTCATGAAACTTGCCAGACCGCAAAATAAAGATATTTCAATCGTTATGCCCTGCCTCAACGAGATCAAAACCGTTGGGGAATGTGTGGATGTAGCGTACAAATACATAAAAGATCATAACCTGAACGGCGAAGTAATCGTGGTGGATAATGGTAGTACGGATGGCTCGGGAGCAGAGGCTAAGGCACACGGAGCTATAGTGATAAAGGAAAAACGTAAGGGATACGGCTCGGCCATTAGAAAGGGCTTGAAATACATCAGCGGGGCAGTAGTAGTGATAGGCGACTGTGATACAACATATGATTTTTCGGACCTTGACGGCTTTTACTATATGATAGCTGACGGTGCTTGTGATATGGTCATGGGTAACAGGTTTGCTCACAAAATGGAGCAGGGAGCCATGCCGTTATCCCATAATCTGGGAGTAAAGTTTCTTTCGTTATGCGGCAGATTGGCATTTAAGACTGATGTATATGATTTCCACAGCGGGCTTCGGAGCATATCCAGAGAAGCTTTGGAGAAGGCAAGATTCGGTACCATCGGCATGGAATTCGCCACCGAGATGATAGCGGAAGCTTCCAGACTGGGACTAAAGATTTGTCAGGTGCCTATTGTTTTAAAGACATGCAGGTATGAACGAAAGTCAAAGCTCCATACCATAAGGGACGGCATGAGGCATCTCACATACATCATCCGTGAGGCGAACTTTCATCGTAAATAAAGGAAAAGAATGAAGACTGACCTTCAATCTTCCATCGATGCCGCGACAGGCACGACATCGATGTGTAAGCATGCCTGCGGCAAGATATATAAAATGAAAAAGTATGTAATAAAAACCTTGATATATATCGGAGTATTTGCGGCAGCATACGGACTGATGCTGGGATTCCTCGCACTTTCTGCAGGGATAAAGACCGAGAGTATACAGGAAAAGATGGAAGAGTCCGCGGACTACCTGTGTGAGGATATAGTATTCCCTTACATGGAGAGCGAGGACGTAAAACCGAGCTGTATAGACAGGTATGCCGACAGTATCCTATTAAACATAGCATATAATTTCGAACCGGAGGATAAACTCCGTTCCGTCATGGAGAGCTCGTATTATTACACATATTATCAGAATGAAAATAATAACTTACATGATGCTGTATATAACGGTAAGGAGAAAAACCAGCAGTACTTAAGGTACTGGCACGGCTCGGCAGGCGTCATGAGAGTACTCCACACCTTCCTTAACATAAAACAGATATACATCTGGCACGGGATATTGTTTGTCATACTGTTTGCAGTACTGGTGTTTTTGTTTGTGCGTCTGCACTGTACCATTTATGCTGTACTTCTGGGGCTGTCCCTTATCGCAGTCAGCTTCTGGTATGTACCGCTCTCATTGGAGTACACGTGGGCATTCCTATGTATGTTTGTATTCTCCATCGCGGCAGTCATCATGACCGGAAAAGGCAAGGATGAGCATATCGGTATACTTTTCCTACTGTCCGGTATGGTGACCATATTCCTTGACTTCCTTACTACAGAGACAGTCTCACTTATGATACCGCTCATGCTGGCACTGATCATCAGGAGGAGAAAAGCAGATGGAGGACTAGTTGTGGCAGGTAAAGACAAAATCGGTAAACAGACTAAAAAACCGGAAAACAGTAATTATATCAATTATAACATGAAGTCTGAGATTCTATACTCCGTAAAAGCAGCCATCCTCTGGGGCATGGGCTATGCCGGCATGTGGGTCATGAAGTGGATCACAGCCTCTATCGTCATGGGTGAAAACGTCATGCCGTATGTGACGGAGCATATCGAAGAGCGCATGGCGGGTGACCTGGGCGACCTCTCGATATTCGGATACCTCTGGCTCTCTGTCAAGAGAAATGTTACCTGTGTGTTCCCTCTGGATTACGGCCTAACAGGAGCCATCATAGCGGGAGTGCTTTTTGTGGTAATACTGTACTTCGTCTATGTATACCATAAAAAGAAGATAGACTGGAAGTTTATCGTCCTTTTCCTGGTACTTGGCCTGGTACCGTATGTACGTATTCTGGTGATGCGAAACCACTCGGTACTGCACTACTTCTTCGTACATAGGGCACTTGTGATATCTGTATTTGCTGTCTTGGTATCGGCAGTAGAAGTGATGGAGTTTAGAAAGTTAAAGAAACGGAAGTGAAGTAATTAAACCATTGTTGTTCAAAACTATGCCCCGCAAAACTGCGGGGTATTTTTATAAAAACTATTAATATTAATAAACTTTGCCCAAATGGCTAAAAAAAAGCTGATATTCCTTGAAAAAAACGTTGAATTTTTGTATAATAGCATTTGGTTGAATGTGTAATTCCGACATATTTAGCGATAATACGGAATACACAACAAATAATATATACAACAAGGAGGAAGAAGATGAAAAGTAGTGTAACAAGCCGCAAACAGCGGTTCTGGGCTTTGCTGCTTGCAGTCGTAATGGTAGTGGGGTTACTGCCGGTTGCAGGGGTGAAAGCAGCTGAGGCACCTGAAAATGGCTATATCATTGATCAACTGAATGAAGGTGATATACTGATTGGTGGGACTAAAATATATAGAGGAACTGACGGTGCTAGTCCTATGTCGCTTGTGTATTTATCTCCGGATAGCAATGAAGGGTTACCTGTTAATGAAGGAGACAATACTAGAGCAATACTACCTGAAGGGAATTATTATATAGTTTTGAGTAAGGAGTGCGAAGATGAAAACGTTTACAAGTTGAGACTTCAAAACCTTGCTGAATCTGATTATAATGCCGTAGAGTTTGTTACAAACGGTCATGGAACAGAGCCTAATCCTAATCCGAGGAAAGTAAATAAAAATACCGCTTTAACTGAGACGGATGATTTGAAATTGACCGAAGAAGGATATGTTTTTGGTGGCTGGTATATAGACCCGAATTTTGAAACTCAGTGGGATTTTTCAAATGATGTAACTCGTTATGTTAATCAAATTACAGGTGTATTAGTATTATATGCAAAGTGGACCCCGACTAATGAGTACTTAGTAAAATTTATAGGTAATAACGGGGATTATGGCTGGGGAGAAATGGAAGACCAGACCATTATAGTCGGGGGAGATACTGTTAATAAACTTAATCCTAATACGTATGTAAAACCGGGTTATAAATTTAACGATTGGGTTGTAGTATATAGCTCTGGAAGTGATGGAACAATCATTCATTATGTGGATGAAGCACAGATAAATGATGATATCCCTCAAGGAGATAAGGGTAAGAACCCGGGTGATGAAGGAAACACATCAGGAAAATATGAGAGAACACTAGATGCCACCTGGGCTGTAGATCTTACAGGTACATATACTGTCAATTTTGATGATAATTATCCTGAAATAGAGGATTATATTGCTGAAACTCCGCATGTCAATCAAACGCCTTCTAAAAGTGGAACAATATGGGTAGAGGTAGAAAATCCTCAAGCAGAGAGTGACTATGATATTAGAGTTCAGGTAGGAGAAGCTGGTGAGCAGACAGCTCCCACATATAAGTATTACAAATATGCAGGAATTGAGTGGCCGAGCGCTCCTTTTAACACCGATGGGGATCCAAGACATTATGTGTTTGGAGGATGGACATTTAAGAGTGCTGCGCAAAACGATTCGGAGATAGAAATAGAAAAACCTGTATATGATGATGAAAATGAGGCTCCTTATCCAATTAATGCATTAATGGCAGATTCTGCAATTTATCGTAGCGGAAATATTATTAATATGGAAGCTATTTGGAATCCTAGTTATTATAATTTTAGATTTAATTCGAACCATGCTGGTGTAGCTGATCCGGATGGATTAAATAATTTACCATATAATGGAAAGGCAGATATCCCTAATTTGGAAACCCAAGAAAATAATCTTGAGTTTATCGGTTGGGTATTTGATACTAATAATATCTCAGAAGACACTATTATTAAAAGTGGTTCAGGATATTCGGTCAAAGATATTGTAATTAAATTAGAGAAGGCCGAAGCTGATTATATCAACGCATATATAGAAGAAAATGAGATAGATCTTGGTGGAGATGAAGGACGCGTAGTTATTCCGCCTGCACCTTGGAATAATAATGGCATTGATATTTTAACCGGTGTATGGAAACAAAAATACACCGTCACCTATGATAAAAATGCAGAAGATGCTACAGGAACAATGGCTACTCAGACTTTCCTTGAGGGCGAAACAGTAAAAATAGCTGATTGTGATTTTGCCAGAGAAGGATATGCTTTCTCACATTGGGCAACAGAGGGAAATACTACAGTTCCGATAGAATATAATCCGGAAGATATATTCCCTGGAGAAAATGAGAAGCCTAAAGATCTTGTATTATACGCTCAGTGGGAAGAAATCCCTACCCATACCGTTACATACTGTGACGGAGATGATGCAGGTGTTTGTAATACTAAAAAGATCACTTATGACGAAGGTGACATTATATTAAGTGAAAACAAAGGCACGGATGATGCAAAAGATACTTCTTTCAACAAACCCGGATCAACAGTAGTAGGCTGGATTGAAAGAACTGATGCCGGTGATATAAAGTATGAACTTGGCGGAATATATAGTAATTTTAATCGTGACATTTATTTGTTTGCAGATTGGAGCCCTAATGAAGATGTTACATTAGTATTTGATGGTAACGGTGGCAAAGGTGAGACAAAATCAATTACCGGACCAGAGGGTAACAATGTATATCTGCCTGCAGATTACGAAAGAATAGGATATAAGCTTGTTGGTTGGGATAGAGATCATGAGGCCAAGAAAGCAGAATTTACTTTTGAGAATGAAGTTGCTCTCTTTGCGGGGAAGGTATATGCAATCTGGGAACCTGAAAATTATATTATCCAATTAGATTATAATCCATCGTATTGGCCTTCACCATATGAAAATCCTGAAACGTATGAACCTAAGCCATACTCTGATGAATCAAAGGTGACTATTCCGATAGAAGTAGATGATCCTTATTATAATTTTATAGGATGGTCTCTTGAACCTGAAAATACTGTAGCAGATATTTATACAGAAAATACAACTGTAAAGAAAATAGTTGATGAAGCTGATGGATTATGTATTGAACCTTCAATTTCTGAGAATGAAGAAGAAAAAATATTTACATTATACGGTGTTTGGAAACGAAAGATAGCTTATATAAAGTTTTTACCCGGTGCTGAAGATGTAACCGGCAATATGGATACTCAGAATTTTGATGTTAATGAATATCAGAAACTTACTAAAAATGCTTTTGAGAGAAAAGGTTATAGTTTCTTAGGGTGGAAGTGTGAAGGCGTTGAGAATCTTTTCGCAGATGAGAGAACTATTCGCATGACTGAGGAAGAAACAGTTGAATTAACCGCTGTATGGGAGAAACTTCCTGTAGCTATCTGGAATGATGGAAACGGAAACGAACTTTACAGTGCACCTATAGATGATCCTGAGAATCTTCCTCCTTATGGCGGACCGACTCCTACCAAGACAGGTTATGATTTTGCCGGTTGGGATGGTCCTAAAGATGGAGATAACGGGAATAAGGTTTTCACTCCTAAGTTTACACCTAAGTCAAATGGTGGTGGAGGATATGTAGCTCCTAATCCTCCTGCACCTACATATTACACCATTACATGGATAGATGGTGATAATAATCTGATATATACAGAACAAGTGGCAGAAGGATTAACGCCTGTCTATAACAAAGCACAGTATGGTACTCCTACCAAGAATCCTACCGGATATGCTACATATTCGTTTAATAACAGCTGGAGTCCTGCTATAACTAAGGTTACCGGTAATCAGGAATATATTGCACAATTTGATATGTTTGGACCTGAAGGCGGACAGGAGAATCCTACACCTACCGTAACTCCTACTGTAACACCTACACCTACCACTACTCCTGCACCTGCAGCACCTTCAGAGTACGATATCGAGTACTATGAGGAATTGCCTGACGGTACAGAAGTACAGCTCAAGAAGACCAATAACCCTGATAAGTATACTTACGGTGTTGGTGCCGAGATCAAGTACGGTATCGACAAAGAAGGTTATACATTTGAAGGCTGGTATTCAAAGAGAAGCAAGAAGTATGTAAAGAAGGTCGGCACAAAGACAAAGGGTACAGTTAAGCTTTACGCTATATTTGTTCCCGATGATTCAGGTAACGGCAATGAAGGCGATAACGGAAAGGGCCTTCCTACAGATTTCAGTACTCTGTTTGTAAGACTTATCGATTACACCGAAAACTCCATGACATTGAAGTGGGAGAAGATGGAGTATGTAGACGGATACGATATCCTTGGTTCAAGATGTAACTCTAAGGATGTGATCAGACCTTATGAACCCATCGTTTCTGTAGATGCTGATACAGATGAGTATGTGATGAGCGATCTTTTAGCTAAGACATACTACAAGTTCTATGTACGTGCATTCATCCTGGTAAACGGCGAGAAGAGATATATCACCACATCTATCAATGTACACGGTGTAACACTTAACGACACCTACGGTGTAGCTGATGAGCTTGAGATTGAAAAGGTAGTAGCTAAGTATATCAACGGAAAGTCAAAGACCAAATATGTACGTTCAACAGCAGCTGATGACGGTGAGATCAACATCACCCTGAAGGTCGGACAGTCACTGAAGATCGTTACCTCCGAGTACAATAAGGATGGCAAGGAGATCCGTGCTCACAGACCTATCAGCTTTGAGTCTTCTGATCCTGCCATCTGCAAGATCGGCAAGAAGAGCAGCCATAAGTACGGTGTGGCAGTAGCCGGTAAGGCTAATACCTATAAGTCACATACCATCACTGCTTTAGCAGCAGGTGAATGCGATATTTATGCATTTGCACAGAACGGTGTATTTAAGAAGATCCATGTAACTGTTAAGTGATAATTTTAAATCTGATTTTGATTTTAAGGCCCGTCGGGAACACCCGGCGGGCTTTGTTGCTATACTGATAAAAAGTTCTTGCCTAATGATATATTTCATGTTAAAATATTCATGTAAGCAGCTGAAAAAACTGTCAGCATTTATTGCACTTCCCGTATGATGCGGAGTTATCGGATATATTTTCTTGTGTGATATTTAGTCCAGGGTTACCTTTTATGAGCTTTGGTACCGGATTACGACTAATATCTGGTTAGTGTGTGTGATTTGATTTCTATTTATTATGTGTGTATAGATCCGTTTCCTCATCAGCTTTACTCGGATGGTCTGTTTATTCCCTGCTTAAATAATTTAATAGGGCAGGGGTAGAAACAGTCTGAGTATCATTGCGATATTCTCGAGGCTTTATTTGCGTTCCTGTCCGGAACGGAGGATAATGGAACAATTAACAGAATTAGGAAAGACGATCAAAGCGACCGACCCACTCAAAACCAAACTTGACAGAACAGTAAAGAATATCTTAGCGTTTAAACCATTGCTGGCCAGGATATTTAAAGAGACTGTAACTGAATGCTTGAATATGAGTGTCGAGCAGATTGAAGGCTGTATTGAGGGAGATGTTCTTGTAGGTGAGGAACCTGTTGATGATGTACCGGGTGACAACGTCAAAAAAATCTCAGGGCTGAACACCGAGACATCCCAGCACGGAGAAGATTATATCACATTCGATATGCTGACGTATCTAAAGATTCCGCAGGATGGGATTCAGGAATATATTAAGCTTATAGTAAATGTTGAATCACAAAATGAGGATAAGCCCGGGTATGACATTCCTTTAAGAGCACTTTTTTATTGTGCAAGGATGATTTCATCGCAACAGGGCAGGGAGTTTTCGACGCATGCGGATGATTCAGTCAAATATGGAAACATAAAGAAGGTTTATTCCATATGGATATGTACTGAAGCAGCACAAAAAAGAGCAAACTCAATAGAGAAGTATGATATCAGAAGAGGTTTTTTGGTTGGGAAGAATGAGGATAATCCCAGATATGATATCTTAAATGCTGTTTTGATCAACATAAGTGAAAAACATGATACCGGTGGGACTGATAATGAGACAATAAAGCTTTTGACAGATTTGTTTGATGAAAGGATATCTGGCGAAGATAAAGTCAAAAGGTTACAAGAGAACTACGGTTTGCCAATGACTAGAGAGTATAAGGAGGTTATAGGTATGTGTACATATGCTGATGCAATAGAAAGAAAAGGTATAGAGAAAGCGGAGTATAGATGCTTTAGAAATTGTTTGGATCGTGGCATGACATTCGAGGATGCAAAAGCATTGTCCGGTGCCGGTGATGAAGAAGCTAACATATATTATGTTAGATGGCAGAATGAGAAAAACGAATGACTTTAATCCTATAGTATCATGTGCCGCCCTATATTGGGGAGGCACTTTTTTTCTCAGTGTGCTCAATTTTTGGAACCGGTTTCGGATCTCATGCGTCTAATCCACAGAAACATGAAAACAAGAGATGTTTTTTATAAGTTTACAGGAGGTTCGATATGAAAAAGAAGTTTAAGAAAAGCATAGTATTTATCATAATACTGGCACTTATTCTCTCGCTTACCGCATGCGGAAGTGACAAGAAAGAGGATAACGTAAGCGATAAAAATACTACAGCCGACTCAGGCGATAAAGGTGCAAAGGTCGGCACGTTAAAACCCGGCGATGAGGTGCCGGACGGAGACAAGGCTAAGCCAAGCACGGATAAGACCATATACGGCGGTGCTGAAGTAGGAGATGGATCTGCTACTGAAACCAAGGGCTCGGATAGAGATTATGATATTCCTATGGAGCCTGCGATGGCAGCAGAGGGCGAATACCATGCTTTGACGGAGAGTATGATGTCATATTCCGTAAAAGACAGCGGCACTTTGGGAGTGTACGGCGATGACGGTGATTATGGTGATTATATTGTGACTGACGTATATGACGGTGCCGATATACCGGGCGATCTTATAGATCCCGTTGAACCTATCGTCAGGGATCCGGACGAGCCGCTTCCCACAGCAGCACCTGTTATCCAGCCTAAGGCAGGACTTCTTACAGCAGGTGAGTGGAATGATAATAAAAACTTCGAGTTCTTAAAGAAGCTCTTGGCAGACGGTCAGGACTATCAGTATAAGACATTCTTTACCAATTGGGATCTTGCACCTTTTAACAGACTTTCCATCAAATGCACAGCAGGTCAGGACGCTGTATCAGGCGCAAACGTAACAGTCCTTGATGCAAGCGGCAATCCCATATGGAAGGGTGTTACAGATTACGAAGGTATGTGTTATGCATATTATGCACTTCTTGACGCGGATATGATGCCCGCTTTAGTTATGGTATCATCAAACGGAGAAGAAAAGACATATCAGGTAGATAATGCAGACCTTATCGATTCATCGGTTATCACAATAGATTTTTCGGAAAAGAATACAGCAGAAAAGAAGCTTGACCTTATGTTCACTATCGACACCACAGGTTCCATGGGTGACGAGATCATATATCTCCAGAAGGAGCTTGAGGATGTAATAAGGCGTGTACAGGCTGACTGCGACAATATCCCGGTAAGACTCAGCGTCAACTTTTACAGAGATATGGAAGATGATTATGTAGTAAGACCTTATGAATTTACTTCCGACATAAACAGTGCACTTGCACTTTTAAATAAGGAATACGCAGATGGCGGCGGAGACTATGAAGAGGCCGTAGAGCTTGCGCTTCAGAGCTCTATATCCGATCACAGTTGGGATTCGGACAGCATTAAGCTTATGTTCTTAGTACTTGATGCTCCCCCTCATAATACGGTGCCCATCAAGGAAAGCCTGATCAAGTCCATTCAGAAAGCATCGGAAATGGGTATCCGTATCATCCCCGTAGCTTCAAGCGGTGTTGACAAGGATACAGAGTTTTTGCTTAGAGCCTTCGCTATGACTACAGGCGGCACATATACATTCCTTACCGACCACAGCGGTATCGGCGGTTCACATATCGAGCCCACCATCGGTGAGTACGAGGTTGAACAGCTTAATGACCTCTTAGTACGTGTGATCGAGGAATACATTAAATGACAATATCGTTTACGCCATAATTGTTCCCAAAGTAAAGGCCTCCGGTTTTCGTACCGGAGGCCTTTACACTTTATCTATTTTGATTATGCTTCTCGATGATCTTATGTATCCTGTCGGTAGGATCTAAGAATTCGCTTATCGAGAAGTCATGATTCAGGGTATCGATGATAAGAGCGATATACTTGCTCATGTCTGCATTGATGTAGTATTCACGCTGGAGAAGCTCGGGAGCCTGGTATATAAGATTGGTGGTAACTACCTTGTCAAATATACCTTCCTCATAAGCCTTGTCGAATCTTGCAAGACCTTCGGTAAAGAGTCCGAATGTGGCACAGAAGAATATCCTTCCGGCACCGCGCTTTTTCAGCTCTCTGCCTACCTCAAGCATACTGTCGCCCGAGGAGATCATGTCGTCAAGGATTACGACATCCTTGCCCTTTAATTCGGCACCTAAGTACTCGTGAGCGACGATCGGGTTTCTTCCGTCAACTACCTTTGTGTAATCACGTCTCTTATAGAACATGCTGATGTCAAGTCCGAGAGCGGTACCGAAGTAGATGGAACGTCCCATGGCGCCTTCGTCGGGGCTGACTACCATCATCTTGTCCGGAGTCATCTGGATATCGGGTACGTTGTTTAACAGTGCCTTTATGAACTGGTAGGTGGGCTTGATGGTCTCAAAGGTCTTGAGCGGTATCGCGTTCTGTACCTTGGGCTCATGAGCATCAAAGGTGATGACGCTGTCGACACCCATGTTGTAGAGCTCTTCAAGAGCCTGCGCACAGTCAAGGGATTCCCTTGCGGTACGCTTGTCCTGACGGCTCTCATACAGGTAAGGCATGATAACGGTAATACGTCTGGCTTTTCCGCCTACAGCACCTATTATACGCTTTAAGTCCTGGAAATGATCGTCGGGAGACATGTGGTTTTTCTGCCCGCGTACTGTGTACTCAAGGCTGTAATTGGTCACATCTACTAAGATGTAAAGGTCGTAGCCACGTACTGATTCGTTGATAACGGCCTTGCCTTCACCTGTACCGAATCTGGGGCATACGGAATTGATAAGAAATGTATCTCTCTGATAGCCCGAGAATGCTATGGTCGAGGTGTGCTCGTTGTCACGCTGGTCTCTCCACTGTACCAGGTAGTCGTTGACCTTTTTGCCCAGCTCCGCGGAGCTTTTTAAGGCGATGATACCTAATTTCCCTACCGGGATCGTTTCCAAAAATTCGCTTTGCGGCGACATAGTGAATCCTCCTGTGGTTCTATATATTATCACATCATCCCGGCGTCAGCCGACTGATGAGGTGGTAAACTTTCGATGACATAATCTATAATTTAGTCCTTATATCTTCCCCGATCAGCTTTATAAAATCATAATCCTTGCTGATCCTGGAGAATATCCTTTCTCCGTACCTTCCGCTTATCTGGGCGGGAGAGAGGTTGGTGGAGATCAGAGTGGAAAGCCCGTTTATCAGTCTCTCGTTTATGATGGAATACAGCTGCGTGGTGGTAAATGCAGAGGTAAGCTCTGTTCCTAAGTCATCTATGATGAGCAGTTCGCAGGTAAGTATCCCTTCTCTGTAACTGAAGGTCTCCTTCGGATAATCCTCATATCTGAAATGGTACTTTGAAAGCATATCAAACAGTTCAAAGGTAGTATAATACATTACTGTGTGGCCGCTGTCAAGTATTTCTCTTGCAATACAGTTAGATAAAAAGGTTTTTCCGAGGCCGGTATTCCCGTATATCAGCAGATTGCGGTGCTCTTTATCAAAATCGGAGATAAATCCCCTGACTTTTTCAAGTACACCCTTCATATGCTTATAAGGGGTTGCCTGAAGTTCCTTGTCATAGGCTTCAATGGTGTCCGAATAAAGGTCAAGGTTAAATGTGGAAAAGTTTTCCCTGTCGATGATATCCTTTATATTTGATTCTTCAAATATAAGTTCGGTCATGGCGGTCTTAAAGCATCCGCAGGGTTCGGTCCCTATAAAGCCGGTATCCTTACATTTATTGCATTCATACTTCTCTAAAAGATAATCGGCAGGGTATCCTGCATCTTTAAGCAGTCCTGACTTTTCTTCGGTTAGAGTATTTATCTTTTCTTTCAGACCGTCAAGTGCTTCGTTATCACCCATAAGGGCTTTTTTTCCGGCAGCTATGGATTCGGAGGCTATAGCCTCATCTATCTCCTTTATACGCGGAAGCTTCGTATATATCTCTTCCTCACGCCGTTCGAGTTCATATCTGGCATTCATCCTTTTTTCGTCGAACTGCTGAAGGAGCCTGTCATATTGGTAATTGTTCAGTTTCATATATACTCCGTATCGTAGTCACCCTTAAAGTATTCCGAGCTTTTTTCTTTCCAGTGCGGAAATCTCGGCTTCCGTGTAGGTCCTTTGAGAATACTGGAGTGCCGGATTGGTACTCTTTACGGTTCTCTGGGGATTGCCTGTCCTGTTTGCTGCGCGGAATTCCGAAGAAACATTCTGTATGTCGTCTAAGTTGCGTACTCCCTGTCTGTGCCATTCGGTAAGGATCTTGTCCGCATACTCAAACGAAGGACGGGAGGTTGCAAGCAGTGTCCTGTTGCAGGCATCCTGTACCACTTCGTCGGTAAATCCGTATTCGTCATACCAGCGGCGCAGGAAGACCAGCTCAGCTTCGCCGAAATTGCGGTTCAATCCGAACGAGGTCTTTACCACATTATATCTGCCGTTAAATTCCTCAATCTCGAATCTTGCGGCATCCACGGTAAGGATACCTTTGCTGTGCCATTCACGTGCAACTTTTTCTATATATGAATTGGTACGCTTTCCTTTGCCGACACAGTAGTCGTATAAAAATCTTATAAGATCTGCGGGGAATCCCAACTCTTCAAATATAAAAGCAGGTGTCTGGAGCGAACGCTGGGAAAGAGTGGTCCCGAGCAGGTTTTCTATATAATCGATAAGCTCATCAAACTCAGGATATTCCGTCTTGAAGGATTGTATCATCTGACTGGAATAATTGGGTTTGATGATGGGTGTTACATTCTCGGGCTCCGGGACAGCCTCCGGTGCGGGGACCGGAATGGTGATATCCGTAGCACGGCGGCCGTAGGGCTTACCGTCTAACATGGCAGGAGCGGGTTCTGCAGGTTTCCTGCGTCTTCCGGTATCGGACATGATGGAAATGCTGCATCCGTCGTCTAAATCCGTGTCATCGACTTCATCTAAATCATGCAGGGTGATATCCTTTATCCTGCCGTTACGTGTAGTGCTTACGGACAATACATGCTGCTCGTCCCAGTATTTGAGCGCGATGCGGATCTCCTTCTCGGTCTCGCCTAAAGCCTCAGCTATGGACTCTATCGAAACAGGGAAAGAAGGGTTCTGTACACACCTTAAAAGATAAATATAGACCTTTACATCACTTCCGCGAGCATCGGTCATATACTTGTCGATAAAATTATTTGAAACTATGGTTGAAGCTGACTTCGAACCATAGGAAAGTGTTATTTTTGAATCCATGATAAACGCCTCGTCATTTTCCTTCTCTCAAGCGAAGATTATTATAACACAAATCCCCGATTATGCAATCGAAAAACTTCCGTAAAACACCTGTCGAAAGGGTTTGTTGATAGAGTGGATAACCTTGGATTTTCCTTAAAATCCAGCCTTTTACGACGTTTATCTTTTTTTGTTGATAATGTGGATAACTTTACTGTCCGAGCAGGTCTTCGCCTATTTTTACAACGTTTCCGGCTCCCATGGTTATTAACAGGTCACCCGGTTCGCAGTTTACCAATAAAAAGTTTTCGGCCTCATCAAAACTTGAAAAATAGTAAACATCTTTACCATATTTTGATTTTATGTCATCGGCCAGCATCTTAGAGGAGATGACACCTGTATCCTGCTCGCGGGCAGCGTAGATATCTACCAGGATTATCTTGTCGGAAAGCGAGAGAGCCTTGCATATCTCGTCTCTGAAGGATATGGTACGGGAGAATGTATGGGGCTGGAATACACACCATAAGGTCTTATGCGGATACTTTTGGGCGGCCTTAAGAGTTGCCTCCATCTCGGTAGGATGATGTGCGTAATCATCGATCACGGTCACCCCTCCGAACGTACCCTTTTTCTCAAAACGGCGCTCGGTACCGGTAAAGGATTCCAGACCCTTGGCGATATCCGGAGCAGCTATCCCGCAGTTGAGTGCCATGGCACATACGCCGGTGGCATTTGATACGTTATGTTCTCCCGGTACATTGAGCTTTACTTTAAAAAGTGCCTCACCTTTATGCATCAGGGTGAACCCGGCACAGTCATATTCGTCGTAGGAGATATCAGAAGCATAATAATCCGCTGTCACGTCATGGTTGGAATAAGTGATCACCGGACATTTTACTGTTTTAAAAAGTTCGCTATAGTCGGGGATTTCCTTTCCTATTACAAGAAGACCGTCTGCGGGGAGCAGTTCGGAAAACTTCCTATAGGAATCTCTTTCAGTCTCCAGGTTCTTAAAGTAATCGAGATGCTCCGCTTCTATATTGGTAATGATGGCGTGTGTGGGATGGAACTTTAAGAATGAATCCGTATACTCACATGATTCGATGACCATATTGTCAAGACTTCCGTCACGTACATTGCCGCCTATTGGCTCGAGTACGCCTCCTACGGATACGGTGGGGTCGAGACCGGCATTAAGAAGTACCAGACTCATCATGGAGGTGGTAGTGGTCTTTCCGTGTGTACCTGCTATGGAGATATTCCTCTTATAGTGGAGCATGATGTCGCCTACCATCTCGGCACGGTCAAGACACGGGATATTTCGCCTTTTTGCTTCCATAAGCTCGGGATTGTCCGGGTGTACAGCTGCGGTATATACTACCACATCGCATTCTGCGGGGATGTTCTCGGCTGCGTTTTTATAAACGATATTTATACCGAGCGTCTCTAAGCGCTCCGTAATCTTGCTTTTATGTGCGTCGGACCCTGATACATAAAAGCCCTTGTTATGCAGAAGCTCCGCAAAGCCGCTCATGCTGATGCCGCCGATACCTATGAAGTGCACACGTCCCGGACGTGCGAAATCGATATATTTCATGTGAGTTGCCTCCCGATACCATTTTCCACCTCATCAGTCAGCCGAAGGCTGACTGATGAGGTGTCATTTATAATATAAGATTATACTCATCTTTACGGAGTATGTAAACACCGTTTTTCATTTTCAGCCAAATCTGATAACTATATCTACAATTTCGTTATTTTTCCTTAATTTTATATTACTTTAACTTGAAAAAGCTTCCCGTTTATGATATAGTTATTTTTGGGGGTGTATACCCGTTTTTAGGGGCGTATTTTACCTTACGGGTGCACGCAAAACAAATACAAATGAACATGGAGGTGACGTGCTTGATTCGGAAAGAAATGATAGCCATGCTTCTTGCGGGCGGCCAGGGTTCCAGACTCGGTATACTTACCGCTGACATGGCTAAGCCGGCTGTAAGTTATGGTGGAAAATACAGAATTATAGACTTTCCTTTGAGCAATTGTATCAATTCCGGAGTAGACACTGTAGGTGTGCTTACTCAATACCAGCCTTTGAGGCTGAATACTCATATCGGTATAGGTATACCGTGGGACCTTGACCGTAATATCGGCGGTGTCAGCATCCTTCCTCCTTATGAGAAGAGCGATAATGCCGAGTGGTATACAGGTACCGCCAATGCCATATATCAGAATCTTAAGTTTATCGAACATTATAATCCTGAATATGTCCTCATATTGGGCGGAGATCATATATATAAGATGGATTATGAGATCCTGCTTGATTTCCATAAGTCGAATAATGCTGACATAACCCTTGCCACATATCCCGTAGCATGGGAGGATGCATCACGTTTCGGTCTCGTTATCACGGATGAAAACAAGAAGGTACTTGACTTTGAGGAAAAACCTGCCAAGCCCAGAAGTAATCTGGCTTCGATGGGTATCTATATATTTACATGGAAAGTTCTTAAGGAAGCTCTTATAAAGCTTAAGGACCAGCCCGGCTGTGATTTCGGTATGCATGTCATACCTTATTGCCATAAGAACGGCGCAAATGTATATGCATTCGAATATAACGGATACTGGAAGGATGTAGGTACTCTTTCGGCATACTGGGAGTCGAACATGGAGCTTATAGATCTGGTTCCGGACTTTAACCTCTATGAGGAGTTCTGGAAGATCTATACCAAGAGCGAGGTAAGCACCGCTCAGTACTTAGGTGAGAATGCCGTACTTTCCCGCAGTATAGTGGGTGAAGGCACCGAAATATACGGAAGCGTTTACAATTCAGTTATCGGTCCCGAGGTTGTGATAGAAGAGGGTGCGGTGGTATCCGATTCCATCATCATGCAGGGAACCCATATCGGCAGGAACTCTAAGATCAACAAGGCTATCATCGCAGAACGTGCTTTGGTCGGAAGCGACTGTGAGCTCGGTGTCGGCGAGGAAGTGGAAAATAAGGAACATCCGAATATTTATTGCAACGGACTTGTCACTTTGGGTGAGAAGACCGTTATCCCGGACGGCGTACGTATAGGCAAGAATACCGTGATCTCAGGAGTTACCACTCCCGAGGATTACCCGAACAACTGGCTTGGCGGCGGGGAAAGTCTTAAGAAGGCAGGTGAAGACGCATGAGAGCTATAGGTATAGTACTTGCAGGCGGTAACGCTTCAAGGATGAAGGAACTTACAAATAAACGTGCGGTCGCAGCCATGCCCATCGCAGGAAGCTACAGAGCGGTCGATTTCGCACTTTCAAGTCTTGCCAACTCCAGAGTACAGAAGGTTGCGGTCCTTACCCAGTATAATTCCCGTTCGTTGAATGAGCATATGAGCTCATCAAAATGGTGGGATTTCGGACGTAAACAGGGCGGATTGTATGTATTTACACCTACCATTACCGCAGATAATTCATTTTGGTACAGAGGCACAGCCGATTCTATCTATCAGAATATTGATTTTTTACGTAACAGCCATGAGCCCTACGTAGTTATCACATCAGGTGATATCATCTACAAGCTTGACTTTAATAAGGTGCTCGAGGAACATATCGAGAACAAGGCAGATATCACCATCGTGTGCAAGAGACTCGGCAAGCATGCAGATACAAGCCGTTACGGTGTTATCTCTACTGCTGAGGACGGAAGGATAACCTCATTTGACGAGAAGCCCAACGGCTCTGAGGATGATCCGCTTGTATCCGCAGGTATATATGTTATCCGCAGACGTCAGCTTATCGAGATGCTTGAGCGTGCCAATGAGGAAGAGCGTTATGATCTTGTCAGAGATATAATCATCAGATTCAAGGACGTTAAGAAGATATATGCTTTTGAGCATAAGGAGTATTGGCGTAATATCGCATCGGTAAATGATTATTATGATGCGAACATGGATTTCTTAAAGCCTGACATCAGGGATTATTTCTTCAGACAGTACCCGGATGTATACTCTAAGGTGGATGACCTTCCTCCCGCAAAATACAATGCAGGAGCAGAGGTAAGGAACAGCCTTATCGCAAGCGGTACCATAGTTAACGGACGCATAGAAAATTCAGTTGTATTTAAGCAGGTATATATAGGTAATAACTGCACCATCAGGAATTCCATTATCTTAAACGGAGTTCATATCGGTGATAATACTTATATCGAAAACTGTATCGTAGAAAGTAAGGATACCATTAAGCCCGGCAGCAACTACACAGGCCAGCCCGGTGCTCCGAGGATCGTCCTTGAACGCAGCGACAGATACGGAATATGATCGTATCTCAGTCTTACTCATGAAAAGTTTTCACTTTAACACAGCCTCTCCGGTCACGGCGAGGCTGTATATTGTGTAGACAGAAAACATTTACGAGCAAATAAAACCACGTCAGAATCAAACAATGTCATTCTGAGTGAAACGAAGATTCTTTAAAAACAGGAACCAAAATGAGTAATAAGATCTTGAACACATTACTATATGTCACAGCCGTCATAGCGATAGCCGTGATAGTAGTATTTTTTATAAAACTGAGCAATGTCGAATCCGACGGGAAAGACGGAAAAGCCGGAACTGACCTGGTGGATGCCGAGAAGCTCGAAGGACTTTCGGCTCTTACCGGAAAACAGGGGACTACACCGGGACTTAAACAGGATGACGGCAAAGATACACCGTCTGTTACGGATACGGATGTACCGGATGCTACCGGATATGATGTGAGTCCGGCTCCTACGACACCTACAGACACGGAAGATAATCCATCCGGTCCGGTGACACCTACGGATACACCAACAGAAGCACCGACCACTTCTACGCCGGAGCCAACGAAAGAGCCTGACGACAAGGACAGTATAGTTACAGTGGATGTATCCCGCATCGATCCTACTAAGCCCATTGTGGCTCTTTCCTTTGACGACGGACCGAGCGTCAATACGGCATCCATTATCGAGACTCTTAATGAATATGGAGTGCATGCCACGTTTTTCATGGTGGGGGATAATGTCAAGATGTATCCCGAACGTGTAAAAATGGTCTATGACGCGGGATGCGAGGTCGGGAACCATACCGTAAACCATAAGGACCTGAAAAAACTTTCAAAAGAAGAGATAAAGAAAGAAATAGAGGACAACCAGGCAAATATCAATGCTGCACTGGGTGTGACCATAAGTTCACCGGTACGCCCTCCCTACGGAAACGTAAATGACAACGTACGTGAGGTATGTAAGCATCCGATGTTTAACTGGTCGGTAGATACTTTGGACTGGAAGACGAGAAACGCCGATGCCGTATTCGAAGAAGTAAAAAAGAGTGCTAAGGACGGCAGCATAATACTTATGCACGATCTGTACGCAAGCACTGCCGAGGCAGTAAAGAAAGTAGTCCCCTGGCTTATTGAACAGGGCTACCAGATATGCTCCATCGGCGAGATGTTCGCTGCACGTGACGTGACATTGGAAAACGGACACCTGTATAACAGTGTGATGAATGCACAGAAGTATCTTGAAAGTTTGAATACGAACTAAGTGGACCATGGGGACGAATTACCCTTGACTTAAAAATTTTGGATGATATAATAGTATTTTAGGTAATTTTGGATTTGAAGGAGGACTCATAAATGTCTGAAAAGAAGCTGATGCTGGGCAATGAGGCGATCGCGCGTGGTGCATATGAGGCAGGCGTTAAGGTATCTGCGGCATATCCCGGAACACCCAGTACTGAGATTAGTGAAAATATCGTAAAGTATGATGAGATCTACTGTGAGTGGTCACCCAACGAGAAGGTAGCCCTCGAAGTGGCTATCGGTGCATCCATGGCAGGTGTAAGATCACTTGCGTCCATGAAGCACGTAGGTGTAAATGTGGCGTCTGACCCTCTCTATACAGTAAGCTACATCGGTGTATCGGGCGGTCTGGTACTTGTAGCAGCCGACGATCCCGGTATGTACAGCTCACAGAACGAGCAGGATTCACGTGCGGTAGCCCGTGCGGCACATATCCCGGTCATAGAGCCCTCTGACAGTGCGGAAGCTAAGGAGTTCATCAAGTACGCATATGACTTGAGTGAGAAGTACGATACTCCCGTTATGTTCCGTACCACTACACGTATAGCTCATTCTCAGGGGCTGGTAGAGCTTGAGGACCGCTGCGAGCCCATCGATATCCCGTATGTAAAGAACGTAGCTAAAAACGTTATGATGCCCGGCAATGCCATCAAGCGCCACCCCGTAGTAGAGGCAAGAGAAAAACAGATGGCTATAGACGGAGCTGAGTTCCCCATCAACAGAATAGAAATGAATGATACTAAGATAGGTGTTATCACCTCCGGTATCCCTTATCAGTATGTAAAGGAAGCACTTCCGAACGCATCAGTACTTAAGCTTGGCTGTGTAAATCCTTTACCTAAGCAGATGATCATCGACTTTGCAAAGAAGGTTGATAAGCTTTACATCGTAGAGGAACTTGATCCCATCATCGAGGAGCAGGTAAAATCCTGGGGTATCGAGTGTACAGGTAAGGAAATACTTACCATCCAGGGTGAGTACAGCACCAATCTCTTAAAGAAAGCCATCCTCGGACAGGAGCTCTCAATTGAGGCTAAGGCAGATGTGCCCGTAAGACCTCCTATCCTTTGTCCCGGATGTCCTCACAGAAGCACATTCTATACACTTAACAGATTAAAGATACATGCAGCAGGAGATATCGGCTGCTACACACTTGGTGCTGTAGCTCCCCTAAGCGTAGTTGAGACCACCGTTTGTATGGGTTCTTCCATCAGTACTCTCCACGGTATGGAGAAGGCTAAAGGCAAGGATTATATCAAGGACTGGGTAGCAGTTATCGGTGATTCTACATTCATGCATACCGGTGTTAACTCTCTTATGAACATGTTCTACAACCAGGGCACCGGCACAGTACTTATCCTTGACAACTCCACAACAGGTATGACAGGTCATCAGGACCATGCAGCTACCGGCAAGACCTTAAAGGGCGAGATAGTACCCGCTATCGACCTGTATAAGCTCTGCCATGACGGTATCGGTATTGAGAATACAAGGATTGTTAACGCATTTGATACAAAAGAGCTTGAAAAGGCATTAAAGGAAGAGCTGGCTAAGGATGCTGTATCAGTTATCATAGTTCAGGCACCCTGTGCACTTCTTAAGTCCAACAAGCCTAAGCCCGCTTTCCATATCGACACAGATAAGTGCAAGCGCTGCTACATGTGTATGAAGCCCGCATGTCCTGCCATCACCAAGGCTGACGACGGCACAGTATCCATCAACGCCACCATGTGCAACGGCTGCGGTCTGTGCGAAGGACAGTGTAAATTTGGAGCTATCTTAAGGTAAGGGGGAGGACAAAATGGAAACAAAGAATATAATGATCGTCGGCGTAGGCGGACAGGGTACACTTCTTACCAGCCGTATCCTTGGCGGTATCACCATAAAAGCTGGCTTTGACGTAAAGCTTTCAGAAGTACACGGTATGGCTCAGCGTGGCGGAAGCGTTGTTACATTCGTACGTTACGGTGAGAAGGTAAACGAGCCCATAGTAGAGGAAGGACAGGCAGATGTCCTTATCGCATTTGAGAGACTCGAGGCATTAAGATACGCTCACTTCTTAAAGAAGGACGGCGTCCTGGTAGTAAATGACCAGAGGATCGATCCCATGCCCGTAGTTATCGGTGCAGCAAAGTATCCCGAGGGTATCATTGAAGGCCTGGAGAAGAAATATAAGGTTTTAAAAGTAGATGCCATGGCAGAGGCCTTAAAGCTCGGAAATGCCAGAACATTTAACATCATTGTACTCGGCATGGCTGCTAAGCATATGGACTTTAAAAAGGAAGACTGGCTCGAGGTCATCGAGAACACCGTACCTCCTAAGACCATCGATATCAATAAGCAGGCATTTGAAGTCGGCTACGCTATGTAATTTCAATCACCGGTCAATCACCGGGACGGTTCTACGGTTGATTTCGCTGGTTGGTTTTGAAGGTCAGAGACTGCCGGTTATGGTTACTATAACGTTATAATACATTAAACGTTATTTTCTAAAAAAAGTTTGACAGCACTTTTAATATATTATATATTTTAATATGAACTCCGCCTCCTATATGTACGGAGGTGGAGTTATTGTTTGCTGCTGTGGATGGCTGAATGGCGGTATACAATAAATAACATCAATCAGAGAACCGTCCCTGTGATTGACATATTATAAAAGAGAGGACAAACCCATGATCTGGAACGAATCAAAGGAATGTATGAGCCGCGACGAGATGGAGCATCTTCAGAGCACAAGGCTTGTAAAGCAGGTAAATTATGTTTATCACAATGTTGAGTATTATCGTAAAAAGATGCAGGCAGCAGGCTTAGAGCCCGGCGATATCAAAGGCATCGAAGACATCACCAAACTTCCCTTTACCACAAAGGATGACCTGAGAAATACATATCCCTGCGGACTTTTTGCGGTTCCGAGATCTGAGGTTGTACGTATACATGCATCATCAGGTACCACCGGAAAGGCTACGGTAGTAGGATATACCAGACGCGATATCGAGATCTGGTCGGAGTGCGTATCAAGAGTACTTGCCATGGCTGATATCGGAAAAAATGACACTGTACAGGTATCCTACGGCTACGGACTTTTCACCGGCGGTTTAGGTGCTCATTACGGAGTTGAAAATGTAGGTGCTACCGTTGTACCGCTTTCCACAGGTAATACAAAGAAGCAGCTGACCATGATGAAGGACTTGGGAGTTACTGCCATCATGTGTACTCCTTCTTATCTTATGTATCTGACCGAATCCATCGAGGAACAGGGGATACTTAACGAACTTCAGCTTAAGTCTGCAGTATGCGGTGCTGAGCCCTGGACCGAGGAAATGAGAAATCAGATAGAGTCACGTCTTCACATAAAAGCTCATGATATCTACGGCTTAAGCGAGATCATGGGACCCGGTGTAGCAGGCGACTGTGTATATCATAAGGGACTTCATATCAATGAGGACCATTTCTTACCCGAGATCATCTCAGCAGATACACTTACTCCTATCGGAGACGGCGAAATCGGTGAGCTTGTATTTACCACACTTACCAAGGAAGCATTACCTCTTATCCGTTACAGGACAAAGGACCTTACAAGCATCTCTCACGGAAAGTGCGAATGCGGACGTACTACAGCGAGATTATCCAGATTTGTCGGACGTTCCGATGACATGCTCATCATCCGCGGCGTAAACGTATTCCCTTCACAGGTAGAGGCAGCACTTCTTGAAATGGGTGAGGTAAGCCCCAACTACCTTATGATAGTTGACCGTGTAAATAACCTTGATACCTTAGAGGTACTTGTAGAGGTTGATGAGAAATTCTTCTCCGATGAGATCAAAGAGCTTGAGAACCTCACAAAGAAGATCACACACGTGCTCCAGCAGGCACTTCTTATCCAGCCTAAGGTTAAGCTCGTTGAGCCCAAGACTCTTGAAAGAAGCGAAGGAAAAGCAAAGCGTGTTATCGATAAGCGTAAACTGTAATTAATATGGTCAGCCTTCCCCGTGGAGGGGAAGGTTAGAGTCGAACGCTAAAGCATTCGACGTAGGATGAGGTGTTAAACCAGGATTTTGGAGGAGGAACAACATGATCTTAAAACAATTATCAGTATTTGTAGAAAATAAAGAAGGCCGTATGAAGGATATCACCCAGATACTTAAAGACAGCAGCATCGATATCAAGACCTTATCACTTGCGGATACCACAGAATACGGTATGCTCCGTCTGATCGTATCGGATCCCGACCTGGCTAAGGCCAACCTGCGTGCTGCAGGCTTCCCTGTAAGTATCACGGATGTACTTGCCGTTAAAGCTGAGAACCGTATAGGTTTCTTGCATGATATGCTCTTAAAGCTTGATGACAATATCACCAGCATCGAGTATATGTATACCCTTCCTACCGATGAGGGGCCGGTAGTTATCTTAAAGGTAGCTAATCCTGCAGAAGTTGAGAAGGTACTTGAGAATATTTGATAAAATACAGATTAACCTTTTATTCATACAAAAGATGTTAAGTTTTTTTATGATTCTGCCGAAAAGTATTATGCATGGATGCAATACAATTTCGTACGGGCTTTAAGAAACAAGGATGGATCAGGGGTGCCCTTACGGAACGGAGAATTACATGCGTATAAACGATTCTTTAAATAATATACAGAATACAAACAGCACCGGTCTGAGGGTAAATGATGATTTATCCTCAGTTGACGGTGCGTTTTTTAATGATAAAAATAAAGCCGGCAGTGTAGGCGAGGGTAAGGGTGCCGCAGGATTTTTTAAGACCCTGGAGAGCAAAAAGGTTACAGGCAATACCTATACGCTTAATGAAGCAAAGGGTATAAATGAAAAGGAAGGCTTCGGAGAAAAGCTCATAAATTCCCTTAATGCACCGCAGAATAATGACAAAGAGCTCGTTAAAAACCTAACCGGCGATGATTATGACAGCTTAAATGAAGAGGGCATGTCCTTAGAGAAGTTCAGTAAAGAGAGACTGGAAAGAGCCATCGAGCGTATTAAAGAAAACCGCGAGGTACGCGAGGTGAGGCTCGCAGAAGGTGTGGAAAAGCAGCAGGAGTACAGGGAGACCGTGGACAGGATGGCATTTATGGCTAAGGCCGAGACCGGTTCAGAGAAGCTTATAGCAAAGATGCTGTATGATGCCGATCTTCCCGTGACTAAGGAAAATATCGCAGAAGTGGCACAGGCTGCCGATACTGCATTAAATACAGGGAAACTCACCGATTCGTCGGAAAGCTACCTTATAAGAAATAATCTTGCTCCTACCATTGAAAACATATACAGGGCAGCTCACAGCGGAGAAATGAGACAGATGCCGCTTGACGATGCATCCTGGGAGAGCCTTAAGGAAAAGGCATTGGAGATAGTAAAGGAAGCCGGCGCTGACAGAGAAGCTGGTCTTCTCTCTGCGAAATGGCTTGTGGAGCATGACCTTCCGGTAACCGGTGAAAACATACTTTATAAAGCAGAGCTTGATGCATATAATAATGCAGGCACTGTATCAAAAGAGGATATTTTCGGTGCAGCTATCCGCTCTATGCAGGAAGGCAGCAGTGCCAAGGAAGGTGTCGTGATCGAGAGAATCGATGAAGCGGCAGCCTTGATGGAAAAAGAGACTGAAAACCTGATAAATAAGATCCCTTTGATAAGGAATGAAGCGATACATCTTTCATTCCTGAAGGGAGCAACAGAAGAAAGTGTCACCATCCCGCAGCTGGTAAATGCGGAGGAAAGCATAGAAGGAACAGGTAGTGCCGGTACTTCCGTAAAGCTTACGGAGGAAGAAGTGTCCGTACGCATAAGGCTTGAGGAAGTAAGAGTAAGCCTCAATATAGAAGCAAGCCGGAGACTTTCGGCAAACGGCATCGATATCCTTAAAGACAGTCTCATGCAGGTAAATGAAGGGTTAAGAGAGCTGAAGGCGGAATACTACGAGGGCGTATACAAGGAGATAGAGGCTGATTACGGAAAGACAGGTAATGCAGCTGCTATTACAGCCGGTGAGGCGGCAGAGCTTGCACTTGAAACTGCGGAAGGCCTGGAAAAGATTTATAATGCGCCTCTTGAGCTGTACAGGGCTACATTCAGTGTAAGGCACAGTGTGACACTCGCCGAGATCACAGAAACAGGCGAAGCGCTTATCAAGGAGACGGTAAGTGATTCTACCGCTTCCATCAGCGTAAACCCTGCATCGATGACAGCAGCTTTAGGCTCATATGAGAGCTCATCTACGGAAGTAAGACGTGATCTTGGTGATTCCATAAAGAAAGCATTCGCAGGAAGCGTGGACAGCCTGCTTAAATCAAACGGACTGGATATCACCGAGGGTAACCGCAGGGCAGTAAGGATACTCGGCTACAACAGTATGGAGATCACCGCGGAGAGTATAGAAGAGATCAAGTTTTATGATGCAAAGGTGACCGGCCTTATCGAGAAGATGACGCCTCCCGTAGTTATGACCATGATAAGGGACGGTATCAATCCTCTCGAGTGTACGATCGATGAACTTGACGAAAAGGTTTCTTCCATATTGAAGGAACAGGGGAATACTGCTGAACAGAAATACAGTGAGTTCTTAGTAAGGATGGAAGAGACGAATTCCATAACTCAGAACGAAAGAAATGCCTATATAGGCATATACAGATTATTATACAATGTTGAGAAAAATGACGGGGCAGCTATAGGCAGTCTGTTACAATCAGGAAGAGAGCTGACATTCGGGAACTTACTCACCGAGGAGCGTACGATGAACCTCGGGGTTGACTTAACCGCAGATGATGATACGGCAGTTAAAACATCCTATTATAAGAACTCCGTATCGGCACAGATAAATGAAGCCTTCATATTCCAGAGAAGTCTTGTGGGAGAAGCGCTTGATGTGACAGATCCGTCAAGATGGGATGCGGCATTAAAGGGTAAGGATTACCAAAATGTGACCATCGAAGGACTGCATGACGGATTATATAATACAGCATCCGTACATGGAGCAGCCGTTTTAGCTGATACATCCGGAGTTATCGGAAATGTTGAAAATATTAGTGTCTCAGCCACAAAGGCGGAAAACATAGTAAAGGCTATGACGGCTAACACACCTGTTTCAGCTTTCCTTAACAGTTTCGGTATAAAGGACAGCTTCGCAAACAGGAAGGCAGCGGAAGATGTATTCTTTGGCAGCGGCAATGAGGATTCAGCTATATCCGTTACGGCGGATGCACTGGACAGAGCCTTAGAGAGTGCATCGAGGTTTGATGAGCTTTTGGGCATACAGACAAGACGTGCCAATGTGCTGGCCGGGCAGGCATTTAGGACTGCGGTTACCGCTCAGGCGGCTGCAGAGCTTAACGGCAGAGTTGAACGTATAGAAATGCTTAAAGCTTTAGCAGGCGGCGGGCATTACAGGATGAACGTAGAAGATGGTGACGAGTCTAAACAGGTAAACCTCACCTTCATAAGAAACGCAGGCGATGCCGGTACAGTATCGATAGAGGTACAGAAGGAAGGGTATCATCTTCAGGCGGATCTTAATATGGTAGTGATGGAGCAAAGCTATGGCGGACAGGGCACAGACGGCACGGCAGGCCAGGTCACTGCACAGGCTGCAGTCACAAGAGGAAATATATATTTTGCAGGCTCCGTACCTGAAGGAGCTTTGGAAAAAGCGGATAGCTTTAAGGCGGTACTAAAGGAAGCGGGCATAAATGCCGATAATATAAATATATCGGCCGGAACAAGGCCGGAAGATACATACATATCGTATCTGGCTAACCAAAAAGCCCAGGCGGAAGAGAGAAGAGAAAAGACCGAAGAAAAGAACGGAAAGATCGACGCACTGTACATGGCAGCAAAATCGTTCCTGTCATTCTTTTAAAGTCGGATATAATATTGGAGGTAGCATATGAGAATAAACCACAACATTTCAGCATTACAGACCAATGCACATATGAGAAGAACGGATAATGCATTAGACAAGGCTATGGAGAGGCTTTCATCGGGCTTTAAGATCAATAAGGCATCGGATGATGCGGCAGGCATGGCAATATCCAGAAAAATGAAGACACAGATTGCGGGACTTGAGCGTGCATCCATGAACTGCTCGGACGGTATATCCGTTATCCAGACTGCTGAGGGAGCATTGAACGAGGTATCATCCATACTCCAGAGATGCCGTGAGCTTGCGGTACAGTCGGCAAATGATACATATTCAGATGATGACAGGGCAGCAGTACAGCTTGAGATAGACCAGCTTATGGAAGAGATCCAGCGTATCTCCGAGACTACCGAGTTTAATACCAAGACTCTGCTTGACGGCAACCTCGAAGGAGAGGGTACTTTGGTACTTCAGGCCGGTGCGAACGAGAACCAGACCATGGAGGTTGAGATCCCGAGGATCGATCCCGAGACGCTCGGACTTTTGGAAGATCCTGACGATCCTAAGTCATATATAAAGGTTTCCGACCATGAAAAGGCAGATAAGGCGATATCGCTTTTTGACAATGCCATAAGGATGGTATCCGAGACCAGAGCCCAGCTTGGTGCATATCAGAACAGATTGGAACATACCGTTGAAAATCTTGACACGGCAAGTTATAATATGACTGAGGCAGTATCCCGTATAGAGGATGCCGATATGGCTGAGCAGATGACAGTATTCACACAGCAGAACGTGCTCCAGCAGGCAGGTACTTCGATGCTTGCCCAGGCTAACGAGAGACCTCAGACAATCCTCAGTCTGCTTAATAGTTAACATATCATGAGAAAGGAAAAAGTTTGAAAGAAGTATGACAAAGGAAAAGCAGAAAGAATTCGCCATGCGTGTGACGCAGGCAAACAAAACGGAGCTTGTAGCCATAACATATGATATAATACTGGAAAATATAAGCTGTGCGAAGGACGCGTTAAAGAAAAACGATATCGAAGGGTTCAGGACAGAATTGAAGTCTGCCGGACGTTTCCTGGCGGAACTGATGCATTCACTCGATTATAATTACCCGATATCGGTCAACCTGCTGAAGATTTATGAATATGTTCAAAAACTTTTTATCACGAGCAGCTTCGCCGGTAAGGATAAGGGCTTAGACAGTGCGGAAAGTCTGTTCGGGAAGCTGGCATCAGCGTTTCATGAGATAGCTGTACAGGATGACACCGGCTCGGTCATGGAGAATACACAGCAGATAGTAGCAGGGCTTACATACGGAAAAGGCACGCTCAATGAAGCGGATATGTCTGCCGGCAACCGAGGATTCCTGGCGTGACTGCCGGGGATAACACCTCATCAGTCGCCTGGCGGCGACAGCTTCCCTTCGCCAGGGAGGGCATCCCAACACTTCGTGTTGCGATATATCCCCTCAAGGGGAAGCCTTTGAGATAAGCATAAGCAAAAGGACTAAGGTAATGGATATACATATAGGTGATAAACTGAAAATGAAAAAAGCCCACCCCTGCGGGGCCTTTGAATGGGAGGTCTTAAGGGTTGGCATAGATTTCCGTCTTAAATGCACCGGCTGCGGGCATATGATCATGATCCCGCGCAAGCAGGCTGAGAAAAATGTGAAGCAGATAATCAGTCCTGACGCGGCAAATAATGCGGAAAAAGAGTAAACATAAGGCAAAACAAAATTTTCATAATATAAAAAAAGAACTTGACAAAGCTTTTCATCCATGATAGATTATAAAGGCTGGCGACACAGTTCTTTTTTTGTTGCGCAGTTTTAGGGAATCCCGAAGTTTTATCTTTAAGGGTTTCAATTATTTTAGCCGCGGGCAAATACCACATTGTCCGTGAGATCATTTATGGAGGTGGAAGTTGTGCGAGTAAAAATTACATTGGCATGTACTGAATGCAAACAGCGTAATTACAACATGACGAAAGAAAAGAAAAATCATCCTGACAGGATGGAAACAAAGAAGTATTGCAGATTCTGTAAGAAGCATACGATGCACAAGGAAACCAAATAACAGAAAGGAAGGTGCACTATGAGTGATGCAGCAGAAGCTACCAAGAAAAAAGAAGGCTTTTTCGCGGGAGTAAAGAAGGAATTTAAAAAGATCGTATGGCCTGATAAGGTTACGGTTGCTAAAGAGTCAGCTGCTGTAGTTATTATTTCTGTCATTTTGGGAGCTATTATCGCATTGGTTGATATGGCCATAAAGTTTGGTTTGGACAAGATATTAGGTCTTTAAGATTTATTTCGCAGCCTAAGGTTTTGGTTTCAGACAGGAATGGAGTTTAAAGTATGGCAGAAGCTAACTGGTATGTAGTTCATACTTATTCAGGGTATGAGAACAAGGTAAAAGCCAACATCGAAAAGACTATAGAGAACAGAGGGCTTCAGGATCAGATACTTGAGGTTTCGGTACCGCTGCAGAACGTTGTTGAGATCAAGAACGGCGTCAGAAAGCAGGTACAGAAGAAATTATTCCCCGGCTACGTACTTCTTAACATGGTCATGAACGATGACACATGGTATGTAGTAAGAAACACCAGAGGCGTTACAGGCTTCGTAGGGCCCGGATCAAAGCCGGTACCTTTGACCGAAGAAGAGATGAAGGCCATGGGTGTTGCGGATGAAGAGATCATGCTTGATTTCGAAGTTGGAGATACGGTGACAGTTATGTCAGGTGCCTGGGAGAATTACCAGGGTATCGTCAGATCCATCAATGAAAGTAAGCAGACCGTTACGATCAGTATCGATGTATTCGGCAGAGAGACACCCGTTGAGATCGGTTTCACGGATGTCAGATCAGAAATGTAAATATCAATATTTTAGAGCGTATGTTACGCAGAATCGAGGATTAAAATGGCAAAGAAAGTTACAGGTTATATCAAATTACAGATACCGGCCGGAAAGGCAACACCGGCACCCCCCGTTGGTCCTGCACTTGGACAGCACGGTGTAAATATCGTTCAGTTCACAAAGGAGTTTAATGCCAGAACAGCAGATCAGGGCGATCTTATCATCCCTGTAGTTATCACTGTATATGCAGACAGAAGCTTCAGCTTCATTACAAAGACTCCTCCCGCAGCAGTGCTTTTAAAGAAAGCATGCAACTTGAAGACAGCTTCAGGTCAGCCTAACAAGAACAAGGTTGCTACCATCAAGCGTTCAGAAGTTCAGAAGATAGCAGAGAAGAAGATGCCCGACCTTAACGCAGCAAGCATCGAAGCAGCTACCAGCATGATCGCCGGAACAGCAAGAAGCATGGGAATCGTAGTTGAGGACTAAAAAATACACTAATGCAGAAAGTGGAAGGGTAAAAAGCCCGATATTACCACATGGAGGTTAATAATGAAAAGAGGAAAGAAATATAACGAGGCTGCAAAGCTTATAGATAAGACAGCACAGTATGAAGTTGCAGATGCCTGCGCTCTGGTAAAGAAGACAGCAGTTGCAAAGTTTGATGAGACTATTGAAGCACATTTCCGTATGGGTCTTGACGGACGTCATGCAGATCAGCAGATCCGTGGCGCTGTAGTACTTCCTCACGGAACAGGTAAGAAGGTTAGAGTACTTGTATTTGCTAAGGGACCCAAGGTTCAGGAGGCTGAGGCAGCAGGTGCTGATTATGTAGGCGGAGATGAGCTTATTCCCAAGATCCAGAATGACGGCTGGTTTGAGTTCGATGTAGTAGTTGCTACACCTGACATGATGGGTGTTGTAGGTCGTTTAGGACGTGTTCTCGGACCTAAGGGATTAATGCCCAACCCCAAGGCAGGAACCGTTACCATGGATGTAACCAATGCCGTTAAGGATATTAAAGCAGGTAAGATCGAGTATCGTCTTGACAAGACCAACATCATCCACTGCCCTATCGGAAAGAAGAGCTTTTCTGAGGAGCAGCTTACCGACAATCTTAACACTCTTATCGGCGCACTTATTAAGGCAAAGCCCGCAGCAGCAAAAGGACAGTACATCAAGAGTGCTACCATTGCTTCATCGATGGGCCCCGGCGTTAAGTTGAATGCAGCAAAGATCAATGCTATGTAATGTGTTTGATCACCATTAACAAGAATATAGTTCGATTGATATCGATGAAAAGAGCCGCAGCTTGAAGTTGCGGCTTTTTGAGTGTGACAGGAGAACCGTCCCCTTGTCACAGATTTACCTCTTGCTATATGATTATAATTGGCATATAATAGGTTACGCGGGAAGGCGGATTTTCCGCGTATGGAAAAAATATCTGGAGGATTATCATGGAATCCACACTTAGAAGAACCTGGGCAGAGATCAATCTTGATGCACTTATATATAATTATAATAAGATCCGTGAAAAGACCGGTGAGAATGTAAAGTTCTTAGGCGTAGTAAAGGCTGATGCATACGGGCACGGGGCTATACAGGTGGCTAGGGCGTTAGAGGAAGCAAAAGCGGATTATTTAGCCGTCAGCAGTATAGATGAGGCCATGGAGCTGAGGCTTAACGGGATAAAGATGCCCATCCTTATACTCGGACATACTCCGAAGGAGCAGGTGGAGAGGCTTATAGATTTTAATATCACTCAGGCTGTAACCTGCAGGGCTAAGGCTGTGGAGTACTCAGAGGAGGCAGCACGCCTCGGAAAAACACTTAAGATACATATAAAAGTAGACACCGGTATGTCCAGACTTGGTTACCTTTGTGAGGGGGACTTCTTTGAAAACGGTGTAAATGGTATCGTTGAAGCTATAAATATGCCCGGACTTGATGCAGAGGGTATTTTTACTCATTTTGCGGTGGCAGATGAAGCGGGAGAAGAGTGCAAAAAGTATACCGAGCACCAGTTTAAGCTTTTTACCGATGTGATAGCACATGTGGAATATATGTCCGGTAAAAAGTTTATGCTTAAGCATTGTTCTAATACAGGTGCTGTATCCGAGTATCCCGAGACCTATCTTGATATGGTACGTCCCGGACTGCTTCTGTACGGTTACGGGGAGTTCGCAAAGAAGATGGGATTAAAGCCCGTCATGACATTAAAGACCAATATCAGTACCATTAAAACATATCCTGCGGGGACTGCTATCAGCTACGGCGGCATATTTAAGACCGACAGGACCACGAGAGTCGGTGTGCTTCCTTACGGATATGCCGACGGTTTTTTCAGGAGCTTTTCCAACAACTGTACTCTTATGACATCTGCAGGTCCTGCACGTCAGATCGGCAGGATATGCATGGATATGTGCATGATAGATATTACCAATATGCAGGGAGTGGGTGTGGGCTCTGAGATAGAGATATTCGGTGAGAAGAATCCCATAGAGAAAATGGCTGAAAGCGCAGGGACCATACCTTACGAACTTACCTGTGCGGTCAGCAAGAGAGTACCGAGAACTTACATAAAAAATGGAGAAGTAGTTGAAAAAGAACTACTCCTCCGCATGTGATCATTCGTTTAAACTTTTTTCCCAGAGCTTTAAAGTCTTTAAAACTTTAGTCTTCTTGGCCTCGTCAAGCTTATGGATGCGCTCGTATATCTCGTTGTCAAGAGCTGTGTCCTGATACTTCTTGTCGATGCATCCTACAAGTGAATCAAGTGTCACTCCGGTAAGCTTTGCAAAATAGATAAGTATCCTGAGTGACATGGCGGTTCTGCCGTTTTCTACATTACAGATATATCCGGGAGTTACATTTAAAGCTTCCGCTACCTGGTTCTGAGTCATTCCGAGGTCGATCCTTAACTTTTTGATCTGCTGGCCGTAATTTTCATCAGTCATAGTATTCCTCCTTATATTCCCTAAAAGCAGGGCGATAAATTTATAGTATTATTATAGCACGTAATATATTCAAATGGCAAATGTTTTTTTATTTAATCCGTATATTTTTTTTAAAAGAATTATATCGCAGGTTATTTTGTAATATTTATGTAATGAAGTTGTCAGAAAAATCACCTTGATTTTCGGGATGTGACAAAATTCAGTTGAAAATAAGCAAAAAGTGTGATAAAATAAAATAAGGAGAATTATACGTTCAGAATGAATTATTTAACGAATCCTGAATTTAAAAAGAGGAGGAACCGGATATGACATATGAACAGATAGTCGATATGGTACGAAAAGTGTTTGAGAATGCCGATGCAAGGACTGTTTACGAGCATGTGGCCATTCAGGTAAATGTAGTCGGTGAAGGCGAAGGTATTTTCTACTTTGAGGTCGCTGACAGACAGTGCTGCGTGGAGCCTTATGATTATTACGACCGGGACGGGCTTATGATCACCGATGCCAAGACATTGTGCGATCTTTGCAATAAAAAGGTTACCATGAGTGAGAGCTTAAGGGACGGGACTATAAAATATGAAGGCGATTACAGAAAACTGAAGCTGTGCCTGGCTAATATCAAGCTGGCATATCTGTAATATATGGTATACACTTTAAATTACAGCCGTTTATAACAATATCCCCGCTTATGATGATTTCGTGTGACGGTTTGATATGGCAGCGGGGATAAATATATAAGAAAAGAACAGGAACAGATCATGGGAAAAGATTTTAATTACTCGGGTGTTACCGGCGGAAACGGCAACTACACCATTGACGAGATCGACAGAGCCAGAAAGATGCAGAAGAAAGGCGGCGGCACGCTTTTAGAGAACCTGGCTAAGCTTACCGGAAGAGGTATGTCACCTGCTAAGTCCACCATGGACATATCTACTATGTATAAGCAGGCTCAGCAGCAGGCGAATGCCATATCTGAGGCTGAAAAAAGGCAAAAAGAGATTGCCGCCAAGAATGAGGAAGTGCGTAAGCAGCTCTTGGAAAATCAGGATAAGCTGAATCAGGCTTTGGATACTTATACCAATACATTAAAGGAAGATTTCGGAGTTCAGGCACAACCGGATAATTCATGGATGCAGGACTTCGGACTGACCGGCCAGGGAAGTATGGGCGTATCCGGCGGTGCATCAGGTGCAGGTAACCTGGGAGCTATAAATACGGGCAATCAGGGGAGCTATCCTTCTCCCGGACAGACTTACGGTACTCAGGCTTCATCCGAAGCGTCAGGACAGAGCATGTATACGGAAGCAGGCGGAGAGGCTCAGAAAACAGAAGAAGAGCTTTCCTCATCACGTGAAGCATCTCTTGAAAAGTTCACAGGGCTTGCAGACGAGATAAATAAATCGGTATTCGGACAGGAGGAGTTCGTAAAGAAGCTTGTGATAGCTTTTAAACGTCCGCTCGTTATGCCTCCCGAGAGCCCCAAGGCACTTAATACCATCATGCTTACCGGTAAGGCAGACACAGGCAAGCATTACGCACTGACCGTTACCGCAAAAGAGCTCAATAAGCGCGGCATATTGCGTAACTCGGATATCAGGATCATGGATCTTGGCATATATACTGACGCATCCATGGAGAAGCTGTTCCTGCAGGATATATTCTCCGCACTTTCATGCAATTCCAGGATAGTTCTCTTTGAGAACTTTGAAAACTGCCATCCTTCGTTCCTGTCACATATCGCGTCCTTGGTTATAGACGGAAGGTTCCAGCTCTCGGAGCGTTATATCATGCAGAAGGGCCAGCTAGTAAATGTACAGAATTCACTTGCGAGCGAGGCAGTAAGCGCATTTACCGCTAACGGAAAGTATCTTATATTTATAACCGAGAAGTCTCTGGATAAAGCTGCAGGAGTCATGGGTGCTCCGTTCATCAACGCTTTGGGTGACGTATGTACCACCAAAGAGCTTGAGGCTGATGCTATAAAGAAAATAGCAGAAGGCGAGATGAAGGAACTTAAAGAAAAGGCAGCTAACCGCTTCTTCTTTAAGATAGGATTCGAGGAAGGATTCCTTGATTACAGTGTATCAAGGTCGGAGCGTCAGGGCGGACTTAAAGCAGTGCAGGCATTTTATGAGTCGGTACTGCAGGCACTTGCCCAGGCTAAGCTTGAAGGTGATTATCCTAAGGATGCGGAACTTACTCTTTCCGTAGCCGATGGAAAGATCAGCGCGAAGTATGGTTCTGAAACTATCGACCTTTCTGCACTTCTTCCCGAAGGCTTCCGTGGCGAGATCGAAGAGATCAAGAAAGAGATGGATGCCATCGTAGGTCTCAGCAAGGTCAAGGAGTATATATTCAGCTTAGAGGAGTACTATCAGGTACAGAAGCGCAGGGCGGAAGAAGGCTTAAAGACGAGCGAAGTCAGCAAGCACATGATCTTCACCGGCAGTCCCGGTACAGGTAAGACCACTATCGCGCGTATCATAAGCAAGTACCTTAAGGCTATCGGTGTACTTACCGGCGGACAGCTTGTAGAGGTATCCCGTGCGGACCTGGTAGGCCGTTATGTAGGACATACGGCACCTCTTACCAATCAGGTTATATCTTCGGCCATAGGCGGTGTACTCTTTATAGATGAGGCATACAGTTTATACCGCGGCAAAGATGACAGCTTCGGACTTGAAGCTATCGATACTTTGGTAAAGGGCATAGAGGATAACCGTGAAAACCTGATCGTAATACTGGCAGGATACTCAAACGAGATGGCAGAGTTCCTTACAGCGAACTCCGGACTTAAGTCCCGTTTCCCGAATGTCATCAACTTCCCGGACTATACGGGTGAAGAGTTGCTTCAGATATCAAAGTCCATCGCAAAGTCAAAGGGATATACCATAGATGAGGGTGCATACCCTGCACTTACCACATACTTTAACGCAGTTCAAACGGTACGTGCTGCAGATGCAGGTAACGGACGTCTGGCAAGGAACAAGATAGAGGAAGCTATCCTCAACCAGTCCAAGCGTCTGGTAGTAGAAAAGGATGCGGACCTCTCTGCACTCCTTTCTGAGGACTTTGACTTAAATGATGTCATGAGTGATGAGAAATAGTATTGTATTTACTTAAAAAACAAAAATGCACGCCCTGCGGAGCGTGCATTTTATTATTCCTTTGAACAGACATTTATGGTTGCGATCATCAGGATAAATGTCAGGATATTCATAAGTGCTATGGCAATCTCGATGCCGCCGATCAATCCGGCAAGTCTCCAGCTTTTAAAATTAATGAGTGCTATGACAAAGGCAAGTATACATAAAAAGACCGTTAAAGGCCAAAGCTTTGACCAGCGATGCTCTAAAACCGGAGATACGGGACTGACTAAATCTCCGTAAGCATCAAATGATATTTTATAGCATAATACGGAACTGGCGAGCTTTATCAAAGAAGCAGCAAAAGTCAAAACTACGCCGATCACTCCGTAATCGATGACATCAAGAAATACAAGGAAAAGAGAAGAAAAAATGAAAGCCACCGTTAAAGCTGTAACAGTAAGAAAGCTGTTATTAAATGAACGAAGCCGGTAGTAACCGTAAGCTCTTATACCGGCAAAGATGCTTGCCACAAGGATGAGGAACTTGGGTATACCGGGGGTAAGCGTTATAACTGAAAAAATACTTTCGGGTATAAAACAAAAGAGTAATATATATAGGAAAGGAACCGCTTTTTTCAGGCCATGGTCTATCATTCCCCAGGCATCCATCTGGGAGTCGATGATAGTATTCATGATACCTTTTTTCATGTATTTATCACAGGCGTATGACTTTAGACACTCATTACACCCTTCTATCTTTTTATTCTTGCAGCAGATGGCTATCTGACAGTAGCTGCTGAAACGTGTACCGGTTTCATCTGCAGCGGGGACCGATGCCGATGTTATATCGGACTCTCCGATTATCTGCTTCTTTTCATCAGCATTTTCCACGCCGGATATGTATAGGGATTCATGAAGAGGGACAAATACTTCGGGCTTGCAACCGATACACTTGCCTTCAGTTCTTGAAACACAAAAACCGCAATTCTTACCGCAATATGAATTCGTCATATGTCCCACCTCCGTTTCTTCTTATTTATTATATAGTAGTTTTTAACTATATTAAATTAAATTATATTATATTATGAAATAGCGGTCAATATTTTTGATAAGAGTATCTGGCAACGGACTCCGCCCGTAAACAAGAAAAAATTTTAAAAAAGTACTTGCATTTTAAAAAGAATCATGGTAGAATGGTTCTCGCTGTGAGTTGATAGCGTAGAAGCGTGAGGTTGCTGCAGCGTCAAAAACTGCAGGTTTTCCGTGGAGCGAATGTCAAGTTTACAAAACTGACGACAAGTCACTGTACAATTGAATTTCTGCCGCGAGCAGATAAACCGTGAGTAATCACCGTTTCTCAGCCAGGTCGAAAACCTGGTAAAAATTTTGGAGAAAACATGAAACACACGGGTGAGTGTACAGTCGCCGCTTGTTGTACTTTCAAAAAAGTGCGAAAAGGATGAGACTTTTTTTATGGCAAATCAGGTAATGATAATC